>NZ_CP032096.1:0-306657 GCF_004786015.1 Hydrogenovibrio crunogenus | reverse complement strand
TTTATCAATGTGTTTGAATCACTCATGACCTAACACCGACCAAAGTGTGGCACTGGGGTGTTTTTCCCCCTTTAAAAACACTTGCAGCTTCGCTTTTTGGATATCCGGTACAAGTGTCGACTCTAAGCTCAATTTGGTTTGCCACTGTCGATTCGCCATAAGCACATCAGATGTTTTCCCAATTTTACTGCCGGTTTCTTGCGCCTGTTGAATTTCAATCATTCGATTTTGTGCAACCCACGTAGCAACCACACGGTTTTCAATCGATCCTTGTTGATATACCGCTTGCCCTAAAGCCATACTCAAAGCTGCTAAGGCAATGGCGACAATCAACAAGGCGACCATCACCTCAATCAGAGTAAATCCTTTGACTTTTTGAAAAGTGTTTTTAGTTAACAATGGCATTTTCTTGTGTCACGGTAAACTTTAGCAAAGGCGTCCAGCTCATTTTAGTCTTCTGCTGTCCTAACTGAAACGTCACACTCCCTGGTAAAATTTCTCCGGTAGGCCAACATAACCAACCTGGACCCGGTAATTCTGCTTGAGCACTCGGTCTCTCTGCTACTTGCCAATCAACGGACATACCGGGTAACCAAACCAAAGGCTTGACAGAAGAGACGATTTGCCACTTTCCTTGTTGTAAAAAATATAAACGACTTCCTTTTTTTGAGGGCACTAAGGCCTGAATTTTTTGTGTAAAAATCGCCTCATCACAGGCTTGTTGTAATGCGCCTTTGAACTCCAACGTCTGTTGGTTCAGCTTCACCGAATCATTCGGTGTAAAAGTCAAAGTAGCAATCGAGACAAGCACTGCCAAAATGACGACCACGACCATTAATTCAATCAAGGTAAACCCTTTTTGTCGCGACCGCCTCAAGTTCAATTGAACTGAATCCCTCAATCCTATCTCATCCAATTTCCAATTGTTGCATTCACTCCTTCTCCGCCTTCTTCACCATCAGCCCCTAAGGTATAAAGGTCAAAATCCCCTTTTTCACCGGGGCTGAGATATAAATAATCCTGTCCCCAGGGATCTTTAGGAAGTTGCTGCATGTAAGGCTTCCAGTTTGGCGCGTCAGGTTCAGCTGTTGGTTTTGTCACTAAGGCTTCCAGCCCTTGTTCAGTAGTCGGGTAACGGTAATTGTCCAGCTTATAAAGTTGCAATGCCGAGCTCAGGGAAGAAATATCCTGCTTCGCTTTTACAATACGGGCTTCATCGGGGCGATCCATAAACTGCGGTACCGCAATGGCTGCCAAGATTGCTAAAATCACGACCACAACCATTAATTCGATAAGGGTAAACCCTTGTTGTTTAGTCACTTTTCGATTTCGTTGATTTAATTTCTCTGTTCTCATTTCTTTTTAACCTACCATACTATTCATTTGAAAAATCGGAAGCATTATCGCTAATACGATTGTTAATACCACGCCCCCCATAATCACGATCATAATGGGTTCAAGCAGACTGACCAAGGTGGTTGCCGCCGTATCGACTTCTTCCTCATAATGTTCTGCCCCCTTCAACAACATGACATCGACCTGACCATTTCCCTCACCTGTCTCGACTAGGTTCAGCAATAGGGCTGGAAAAAATTTGGCCTGTTTCATACTGGAATACAGTTTTTGCCCTTCTCGGACTTCGACCTCCATCTGCATCACTTTTTGCTTTAAGGGTAATAAATTCATTACTTCTGATGAAATTCTCAATGCTTCCGTAATCGGAACGCCACTGGCATGCAGCACGCCAAGGGTTCTCGCCCAGCGAGCACTCGCAGAATAGACTAAAAATTTTCTTAGTGCGGGAACCGATAACAACACCTGATCTCGTTGAGATCGCCATCTTTCTTTTTGCATTAACATTTTATAAACCACAATCATCCCAATGCCTCCCAACAGCAACCAGCCCCAGTGCTGGTCTAAAAACTCACTGGTGCTTAACAAACCTTGTGTTAAAGGAGGCAAACTTTGATTCATATTATCAAAGACCGACACAACCTTAGGAACCACAAAAGCCATTAAAAATAAAATAATGGCAACGGCCATAACCACCATTAAGGTTGGATAAATCAGAGCAGAACGCATTTTTTTGCGGATTTTTTCTTGTTTTTCTATCGACTCGGCCATTCTAGACAGCACTTCAACCAAATGACCACTTTCTTCACCCGCCCGAACCGTAGCAACATAGTCACTGGGTAAGTTAAAGCCTGAGCTGGTTAACGCCTGGGCATAAGAATGCCCTTCCGAGACCTTTTCAAAAATGCCTGTTGCAAAGCGTTTCATCACTTTATTTTCAGCTTGGTTCGCTACTGAACGTAAGGCATCTGCCATAGGCATGCCCGCCCCTAACAAAGTAAATATTTGGCGAGTCATCAAAGATAAATCTGCAATCGGAATCTTAGGCGTCAACCAGCTTAATGAGGATAACGCTTTGCGACGGTCCACAACGGGGGTGACGTCCAAAGGCGTTAACCCTTGATCCCGCAACTGTTGACGCACCTGTCTTGCAGACTCTCCCTCCTGTGTTCCCTTTTGGGTTCTGCCACTTGATGTCAGTGCTTGATATTCAAAACTCGGCATTCATGTCCTCTATTATTCTGCTTAACGCTGTACCACACGCATCACTTCTTCCAGAGAAGTCTGTCGATTAAGAACCAGCTCCATGGCACTTTGATAAATTGAGGGTGTGGTTTGATGGACATAGCTTTCAATTGCTTGGTCGGACTCGCCAGAGTGGATCATTTGACGTACCGAACTGTCAATTTCTAACAACTCATAAATCCCCATTCGACCTTGGTATCCGGTATAAGAGCAAGCTTCACATCCGACAGGATGCATAATTTCTGCCGACGACACGCCTAACATCTCACATTCCGCCTCATCCGCCGGTTTTTGTTCACCACATTCCGGACAAATCCGGCGCACTAAACGCTGCGCCATGACCCCTAGCAGACTGGAAGACAATAAAAACGGCTCCACTCCCATATCTTTCAGTCGTGAAATGGCACCCACTGCGGTATTGGTATGTAAAGTCGATAAAACCAAATGCCCAGTTAAGGAGGCTTGAACAGCAATTTCAGCCGTTTCGTAATCGCGAATTTCCCCAATCATAACCACATCTGGATCCTGCCTTAAAATCGCTCTTAAGCCTTTGGCAAAAGTCATATCCGCTTTGGTGTTGACTTGAGTCTGGTTAATCCCTTCAATGTTATATTCAATGGGGTCTTCAACGGTCATAATGTTTCGTTGATTGTCATTTAAACGTGACAACCCAGCATATAAAGTTGTTGTTTTCCCCGACCCTGTGGGACCTGTAACCAACAAAATACCATGCGGTTTTTGTAACAACGTCTTAAGTCTAGCCAATTGTTCATCTGGCAGCCCTAAATCCGTTAAATCTAATCGGCCTGCACTTTTATCCAGTAAACGCATGACCACTCGCTCTCCAAAACTGGAGGGAATGGTTGAAATTCGTAAGTCGACGGCACGTCCGCCCAACTTAATCGCAATTCGCCCGTCTTGGGGTAATCTTTTTTCAGCAATATCCAGTTTTGCCATGACTTTGATACGGGAAACCAACATGGAGGCAAACTGTATTTTAGGAGTCAACACCACTTTCAACTGACCATCAATTCTAAAACGCACCCGCAATTGCGTTTCAAACGGCTCGATATGAATATCGGATGCATTCTTGCGGATGGCTTCTGCCAAAATGGCATTTAGCAATTTAATAATCGGGGCATCATCATTACTATTCAATAAATCTTCAGCTGTCGCGACCTCAGCCATGGCTTGGTCTAAATCAGGGATATCCAATTCATCCATAGCCTCCATTGAGTTGGAGGATTGCGAAGCATATTGTGCTTGTAATTGCTTTTCGAATGCCGATTCAGAGAGTGGTCTTACCGTTAGGTCTTCACTGCCGAAAACCCGTTGTACTTCCATCAAAACTGAAGGTGGAGTGTTTTCCAAACAATATACAACGCGTCCAATATCCGGGTGCATCCCTAGGACAACGCCATTTTTATTCGCAAAGGAGAAGGGAAGCGCATTCATATATCGTCAAACTCTTCTAAAGGCATAGGGTCTTCAGCAGAGGGTTGTTTTTCAGTTGGCTGTTTGGCTTCTTTGGTCGTTTTGGGTTCCGCATTAGAAGACGTCTCTTCAGGTTTTGAAGGATCGAATGGCTTTGCAGGCTCCATATTTTTCCATTGCTCCAGCGTTGGCATTCTCGGACGTAATCCCTCCAAAAGACCCGAATCTTTTTTTAACAACTGGGTCTGCTCATCTCGGATGAGGGAGTACTTTTTACGGCTGTAATAAGTGCCCATCTTGTTATCTCGAACAATCACAGGACGCAAGAAAACCATTAAATTCACTTTTTCCCGTTCATTGCTGGTAGAACGGAACAGCGCGCCTAACCCGGGAATATCGCCCAGGCCTGGGACTTTTTTCTCTACTTCTGTTTCTTTCTCCGTTAATAACCCCCCGAGCACAATGATATTTCCATCTCCGACAATCACTCGGGTTTTGATTTGCCGTTTCGAGGTCTGAACATCTACAGCATCCCCCTTTGGAATCACATCGGAGATTTCTTGATTGATTTCTAAGAAAACCTCATCTCCCTCATTGATTTGAGGCGTGACTTTTAAGCTTAACCCAACATTTTTCCTCTCGATTGTATTAAATGGATTTGTTGGCGTACTGGAAGCGCCTGTAGAGGTATAAGAACCTGTTTGAAAAGGCACCTCTTTACCCACAATAATCTCAGCTTCTTCGTTGTCCAGTGTCAGCAAAGTAGGCGTCGATAAGATGTTGGCTTCAGAATCACTGTTCAATGCTCGAATCAACGCTCCCCAACCCGTTCCATCCGCACTGATTTCACCGAAAGCAGCATTGACCCCTGTGCCAATGGCATTGGCTTGTGCCGCAGGGTTCCCCGCATTTCCAATAATGGTTGGAATCGTTCCTGAAAAATTAATCAGCCCCACTCCATTTGGACCCGCAGCCCCCCATTCAACCCCTAATTCGGCTTGCTTGGTTTCAGTGACTTCAACCAGAATCGCCTCGATCAACACTTGTGCTCGACGAATATCTAATTGCTTAATCACTGTTTTTAGAACGGAAGCGACACCAGGCGGTGCACTGATAATCACAGCATTCATACGCTCTTCGGCTTCAATGCTAATTCTTGATTTCAGGGTTTTATCATCCAGTTGGTTAACTTGCACGCCATTCCCTGTAGCATCAGAAGCAGTCGCATCACTTGCCTTACCGCCTGAACTGGCACGGCTCAACAATGAGCGGTTGGTTGCAATTTTTTGTAATACAGGTACAAGCTCTTCAGCTTTAGCATAATGCAGATAAATCACTTGGACTCGACCCTCAGAAGGTACAGAAACATCCAAATCTGCAATCAAAGCGCGCATTTGACGTCGAGTATCTTTATCGCCCGATAAAATGATTCGGTTAGAACGCTCATCAAACGACACATTAAACTGTTTGTTGGCGGATTTGGACATCACTTTTTTAACCACCAACATCATTTCTTCAGCAGAGGCATGCGATAATTTAATCACTTCATAGCCACTGGATTCATCTACATCAACCCTTTTAATAATTTGTTTCATCCTATCAATATTCGATTGACTGTCTGTCACAATCATTCGGTTGCTTTCAGACAAAGCGACCAGATGTCCTTCTCTCGCAACAAGCGGTCTAAGCACTGCAACTAATTTCGTTGCGGGTACTTTTTTGACGGTAATCACTTCCGTCACCCAATCACTCTGTTGTGCATCACGATTTTCATATGGCACCTGATCTCTTGCCAAATTTGCCGGAATAATTTGAATCGCCGTTTTACCAGGGATGGCGACATAACCATGAACATGTAGGATTGCTAACAATGTTTCATATAAATCGTCAGGATGCATTGCTTCTGGTGCAATCAAAGTCACTTTCCCTTTCACACGAGGATCAATGATGAAATTTTTACCTGTCAGCTTCGCGACAGCCTCAATGACTTTTTCGATGTCTGCTTGTTGAAAGTTCTGTTTCAGCGTCACGTTTTCTGATTTAGACTCTTGCTGTGCAGCAACGCTGAGACTCATGCCGATTAAACAGAACCATAAAATAAGTTTCATTTTTTTCATATTAATCCAGGGTTACCTGTAGGGTTTTAGTTTCATTCTTACGTTTAACGATCAACTCAAATTTTGTCAACGTGGTTAAACGTTTCCAGGAAGCTTGATTTTGAACGATTTCTTTAATGCTTTTACCATTGATATGGGTAACCACATCTCCCGCCTGAAAGCCCAATGCTTTAAAGAGGGCTTTATCAGATTTTGGCCAAACCTGAATGCCTTGCCAGCCACCATTTCGTTCAATTATTTTAAAAGATAAAAGTTGGGATAGGATTAAAGGTGACTGTTTTAATTGAGTGCCTATGTTTTTCAACTGCTTTTGCTGAATTGCTGATACGGAACCAGAACGAGTTGTTTTTGTGGATGTTGAAACCATATCTTTTGCATTATCTTCCAATAACAGCTTTTCCAACTGGCCTCTATTTTTTAGAATGACGTATCGCTCTCCAATATCTTGCAACTGCAAGTCATTTAAAAACTCTTCTCCTTTACTCACCACGTAAGTGGTTTGTGAAGACTGAATTAACGCCACCCCTTTGCTCCCTAAATTCACTAGACCAATCAGCTTTAAATTCAGTCGAGTTAACGGCATATTATCAGTTGAATGGGAATCGCTTAAACCTGTATCAGAAGCTTCCGTTCCCATTAAATAAGAAGGAGAACCAGTGACAGTTTCTGTTGGCTTTTTTATGGAGAGTGTAGGAATCATTGGCGTTGTGATGGTTTTGAAATTAACAGCAATCAAACTGCCTGAAGCCCAAGCACACAGAATGACACCGAATATGAGCATACTTCTTGATAGGCTTTCTTGAGATTTGAGAAAGATATTTGCCACCCAGCCAATTCCTTTTCGATGCTTTATTTAAAATTCTAAACCAATTAAAGTCAGATTGCTTAAAAACCAGACAAAACAAACGTTTTTTTAACCTAGGTTTTTAACAAAAATGTAAAGACTCTCCTTAAATTCTAACAAGAAATTATGACAATGAAATGTTAATACAAAAAAAAAGCCCGATAAAATCGGGCTTTTTTGACTCTTGGAAAGAAACTAAAAACTTAGTTTACTTTTTGATCCAATGAACCATTCGCGTAACGCGCTTGCATTTCTTCAAGACCTAATGATTTGATCTTATCAGCATGTCCTGCACAACCAAATGCTTCAAAACGTGCTTTACAGATTCCCATCATTGCATCTTCAGCTGCTTTCAAGAACTTACGAGGATCAAAGTTAGACTTGTTTTCTTCTAAATGCTGACGAACCGCACCAGTAGAAGCCATACGTAAATCAGTATCGATGTTTACTTTACGAACACCATACTTGATCCCTTCAACGATTGCATCAACAGGTACACCATAAGTTTGACCCATGTCACCACCGAAGTTGTTGATTGTTTCCAACCACTCTTCTGGAACAGAAGATGAACCGTGCATTACGATGTGAGTATCAGGAATACGCTCGTGGATTTCACGGATACGGTCGATACGTAGTACATCATCAGAAGGCTTAGAAGTAAACTTGTAAGCACCGTGAGAAGTCCCCACAGCAACAGCTAGACAGTCAACGTTTGTTTCTCTAACAAATTGAGCTGCTTCTTCCGGATCCGTTAGTAGCGCGTCTGCATCAAGCTTCTCATCAGAACCGTGACCATCTTCTTCACCCATCATTCCAGTCTCAAGAGAACCTAGGCAACCTAGCTCACCTTCAACAGTTACACCACCAGCATGAGCCATTTTTACAACAGCCGCTGTGATATCACGGTTATATTCATAAGAAGCAGGAGTCTTCATATCAGACTGCAAAGAACCGTCCATCATAACAGAAGTGAAACCAGACTGGATGGCACGTAGACATACACCTTCATCCGAACCGTGGTCTTGGTGCATAACAACTGGAATGTGAGGGAACATTTCAACCGCACCTTCGATTAGGTGACGAAGCATTGGCTCACCCGCATACTTACGCGCACCAGCTGACCCTTGAAGGATAACTGGAGAGTTACAAGCATCAGCAGCACGCATGATTGCACGAACTTGTTCCATGTTGTTTACGTTAAACGCAGGCATACCAAAGTTGTTTTCTGCTGCGTAGTCCATTAATTCACGAAGTGTAATCATCGCCATATGCGAGACTCCTCTATTAGTTTAAAAATAAATCGGTTCATTTTAACAAGCTTTTCTTTGATTAAAAAGCTTAAAAATCATCATAAAACCCTTGCTTTACTAAGGAACTTTAACGATTTCCATTTGGTTTGTGCCGCCCATTGTTCCACGTGATTGACCACGTGTCACCACAATCAGGTCACCTGATTTAGCCACACCTTTTTCTTTCAATTCTTCCAAAATACGATCTTGTACTTCATCATCATTCAGACCTGTATAGTCAACGCTTGTCGGATATACACCACGGTACAAAGTCACTTTACGACGCGTATCGATATGCGGTGTCAAAGCGATGATCGGAATCCCAGAGCTGATACGCGACATCAATAGTGGCGTATTACCAGATTCAGTCAAAGCAGCTATACACTGTACACCAAAGTGGTTCGCAGCATACATGGCAGACATCGCAATTGTCTCATCGACTGCTGTAAAGAATTCATCAATACGATGGGTCGATTCACGTGTGCTTCTTGATTTTTCAGCTTCATGTGCGATTTCAGACATCGTTTTAATGACCAGATTCGGAGAGTGACCCGTTGCCGTTTCACCAGACAACATGACCGCATCCGTACCATCCATTACCGCATTGGCAACGTCAAAAACTTCAGCACGGGTCGGAATCGCATTTTCAATCATCGTTTCCATCATCTGTGTGGCTGTAATGGTAATACGATTCAGCTGACGTGCACGCTTAATCATTTTCTTTTGCAGCGCAGGTAGCTGTGCATCACCTACTTCAACCCCTAGATCACCACGAGCAATCATAATCACATCAGAGGCTAGAATAATGCTATCCAGAGTGAAATCATCATTAACAGCTTCCGCACGTTCAATTTTGGACACGATACTGCAAACTAGGCCAGCTTTTTCTGCCAGTGAACGACAGTACTCTACATCTTCAGCACTTCTTGGAAAAGACAATGCTAAATAGTCACACTGAATTTCAGCCGCCGTCAGGATGTCTTCTTTATCTTTTTCTGTCAGAGCAGCAGCTGACAGTCCACCACCATGTAGGTTGATACCTTTGTTGTTTGATAATTTACCACCAACAACAACGGTACAGTTGACACGCTCGCCTTCAACATTATCAACATCCAAAACCACACGGCCATCATCTAATAATAGACGATCACCCGATTTAACATCATATGGCAGACTCTTATACGTCAGGCCAACTTCTTTTTGGTTACCGGCTAAAGGATCAACATTATTATCTAATGAAAATTTGTCGCCTTGCTCCAGAAAAATACTGCCTTCTGAAAAGCGGGCAATACGGATTTTAGGACCTTGAAGATCGACTAAAATCCCGACTTCGCGATCTAATCGCGCAGCGATGTCACGAACATTCTGCGCTCTTTCAATATGTTCTGAAGGGTTTCCGTGAGACATGTTGATGCGTACAACATCAACCCCTTCTTTAATCATTTTTTCTAACTCACCGTCTCTGTCCGTTGCTGGACCCAACGTTGCAACAATTTTTGTTCTTCTTAAACCAGATGGCATAGGATTTTTTACCTTTAAATAACCTTCATTTTGATTTGACTGAAAGCAAGATGACTCGCGAAATAAACTCCCTGATCGGGCATATTATCCTTGAATTCATTTACCGAGGCATCCTCTCGTCTTTTACAGCAAACACTTCGTGAAGTGTGTTAACAAATGAATGAAAAGGCCAGGCAACCTGCCTGACCTTACTTATAACTTATGTTACTTTGCAGCTGCTTTTTCTAACATTTCAACAGCAGGTAGCTTTTTACCTTCTAGGAATTCCAAGAAAGCACCCCCACCCGTTGAGATATAAGAAACTTTGTCTGCAATGTCATACTTATCGATGGCAGCTAATGTATCACCCCCACCTGCAATAGAGAATGCAGAAGATTCTGCAATCGCCATAGAGATCGCCTTAGTTCCTTCACCGAATTGATCAAACTCGAATACACCTACTGGACCGTTCCAAACGACTGTTCCAGCGTTTTTAATAATCGTAGCCAATTCATCAGCTGAATCAGGTCCGATATCAAAAATCATGTCATCATCAGCGACTTCTGAAACATTTTTTGTTTCTGCAGCAGCAGTTTCTGAAAACTCTTTACCGCAAACTACATCTGACGCCAATGGAATCGCTGCACCACGTGCTTCCATGATTTCATTCAACTTCTTACAGGTTGGAACAAGATCAGATTCAGATAATGATTTACCAACATTGTACCCAGCTGCTTCGATGAAGGTATTTGCAATACCACCACCAACAACCAACTGATCAACTTTCTCAGAAAGAGACTCAAGAACTGTTAGTTTCGTTGAAACTTTAGAACCACCCACAATGGCAACCATTGGTCGTGCTGGATTGTTCAATGCTTTACCTAATGCTTCTAGTTCAGCCGCCAATAAAGGACCTGCACAAGCCGTTTCAGCAAAGGCACCGGCACCATGTGTTGACGCTTGTGCACGGTGAGCCGTACCGAACGCATCCATTACATAGACATCACAAAGAGCGGCATACTGCTTAGAAAGCGCTTCATCATTCTTCTTTTCACCCACGTTGAAACGTACGTTTTCCAAAAGAACCACTTCACCTTCTGCCACTTCAAAGTCACCACCAAGGTAATCTTTAATGATACGCACTTCTTTGCCTAACTTAGCTGACAAATCAGCCGCAACAGGTGCTAGAGAGAACTCTTCTGCGTACTCACCTTCAGTAGGACGACCCAGATGAGACATTAACATTACTTTTGCACCTGCTTCAGCAGCCATTTTAATGGTTGGCAATGAAGCACGGATACGCGCATCAGAAGTTACTTTACCGTCTTTAACAGGCACGTTTAAATCTTCACGGATTAATACACGCTTACCAGCTAAGTTCAGATCAGACATCTTAATAACAGACATATTGAGTCCTCTTTTTAAAGTTTAAAAGCGCTTCCCGAAGGAGAGCGCATTAGATTTACATAATAATTAAGTTTTCTTTTCTATACTCATCCGCAGTACAGATAAGAAAAATTAATTGAAAAGGGAAGGTAAACCACCTTCCCTTTAAGTCATTCAGCCGTAACTTACTTGCTACCTACATGCTCAACAACACGCATCATGTTACATGTATAACCATACTCGTTGTCATACCATGCAACGACTTTAACGAAAGTAGGATCTAGTGCGATACCTGCTTTAGCGTCGAAGATAGATGGGTGAGAATCACCACGGAAGTCAGTTGAAACGTTCGCTTCTTCTGTGTAACCAAGAACGCCCGCCATTTCACCTTCAGAAGCTTTCTTCATTGCCGCACAAATGTCGTCATAAGAAGCGTCTTTTTCTAGTTCGACTGTTAGATCAACAACAGAAACATCAGAAGTTGGTACACGGAAAGCCATACCTGTCAACTTACCGTTAAGCGCTGGTAATACTTTACCTACCGCTTTAGCAGCACCTGTAGAAGAAGGGATGATATTTTCAAGAATACCACGACCACCACGCCAGTCTTTCATAGAAGGACCATCAACTGTTTTTTGAGTTGCTGTTGCAGCATGAACAGTCGTCATCAAACCACGCTTGATACCGAAATTATCATTCAATACTTTAGCCACTGGAGCCAAACCATTTGTTGTACAAGAAGCAGCAGAAACGATTGCTTGACCGGCATATTCATCATGGTTAACACCATAAACGAACATTGGGGTGTGATCTTTAGAAGGAGCAGATTGAACCACTTTTTTCGCACCCGCTTCGATATGCGCCTGGCAAGATTCTTCAGTTAGGAAGAAACCAGTACATTCGATTACTAGGTCAGCACCTACATCAGACCAAGCTAGGTCAGCAGGGTTACGCTCAGCTGTGATACGGATTGTTTTACCGTTAACAACTAGGTTCCCGTCTTTTACTTCAACTGTTCCGTCAAAACGTCCGTGAACAGAATCATACTTCAGCATATAAGCTAGGTATTCAGGATCTAGAAGATCGTTAATTGCAACAACTTCAATGTTTGCAAAATCTTTTGCTGCTGCGCGGAAAGCCATACGACCGATACGGCCAAAACCGTTAATACCAACTTTAATAGTCATTATTTTAAACTCCTAAAAACGACCAGGCCTGGCTATTATCCAAGCCTAGTTTTAAACAAATAATTATTTACCAAGAACCTTGTTTGCTGTTGCAACAACATTTTCTACAGTGAAGCCGAACTCTTTGAATAGTTCGCCTGCTGGCGCAGATTCACCGAATGTTGACATGCAAACCATACCACCATCAAGACCCACGTATTTGTACCAAGATTGTGCAACACCCGCTTCAATCGCTACGCGCTTCACTCCTGGAATTAAGACAGAGTCTCTGTAAGCTTGATCTTGTGTATCAAATGCACACGTTGATGGCATTGAAACAACACGAACTTTTTCATTCATCGCTTCAGCCGCTTCAACAGCCAAACCAACTTCAGAACCGGTTGCGATAAAGATAATATCTGGCGTTCCTTCACAATCTTTCAGAACGTACCCACCTTTTTCAATGTTCTTAACTTGCTCTGGCGTACGTTCCATTGGCGTTAGATTTTGACGAGAGAAAACCAATGCCGTTGGCGCATCACCACGCATCATAGCCACTTTCCATGACACAGCTGATTCAACCGCATCACATCCGCGCCAAGTTTGGAAATTCGGAATCACACGCATGGTTGCCAATTGTTCAACTGGCTGATGCGTTGGTCCATCTTCACCCAGACCGATAGAGTCATGTGTATATACATAAATCGTACCGATTTTCATCAGGGCAGACATACGCAATGCATTACGCATGAACTCCATAAACATGAAGAAGGTTCCGCCGTAAACTTTGAACCCACCATGAAGAACCATACCGTTCATCATATGCGCCATACCAAATTCACGAACACCACAAGACAGGTAGTTACCATCTGCTACCGTTGAGTTCACTTTAACCGTACCTGACCAATTCGTTAGGTTAGAGCCAGTTAAGTCAGCAGACCCACCGAACATTTCTGGTAACAGTGGTCCCATTGCTTCAATCGCATTTTGAGACGCTTTACGAGAAGCGATATTTGGCATTTCTTCTTGCGTTTTCGCAATGAAGTTATCCATTTCAACTTCGAAGTTCGCAGGTAGATCACCCGCCATACGACGTTCAAATTCAGCCGCTTCTTCTGGGAATTCAGCGCGGTAAGCTTCAAATCGAGTATTCCACTCCGCTTCTTCAGCAGCCCCTTTCTCTTTATGGTCCCAACCGTTATAAACTTCATCAGGAATAACGAAAGGTTCATAATTCCAATCTAGGTTTTCACGTGTCAGCTTGATTTCTTCATCACCTAATGGTGCACCATGACAGTCATGTGAACCACATAGGTTTGGCGAACCAAACCCAATCGTTGTACGAGTACAAATCAATGTAGGCTTATCGTTAACAGATTTCGCTTCACGGATTGCGGCATCAATTGCATCAGCATCATGACCATCAACATTTGGAATCACATGCCAGTCATAAGACTTAAAGCGACCAGGAACACCTTTTTCCATCCAGTCACCGATATGACCATCGATAGAAATATCATTATCATCCCAGAAAGCAATCAACTTCCCTAGTCCCAATGTTCCTGCCATCGCAGCAGCTTCATGAGACAGACCTTCCATTAAACAACCGTCACCCATGAACACATAAGTATGATGATCAACGATGTTGTGACCAGGCTTATTGAACTGAGCGCCTAAAGTACGCTCTGCAATCGCCATACCAACCGCATTCGTGATCCCTTGTCCTAGTGGACCCGTTGTTGTTTCGATACCATCTGCATAACCATATTCAGGGTGACCCGCTGTTTTAGCGTGTAATTGACGGAAGTTTTTAATATCGTCAATGCTTAGATCAAAACCTGTTAAATGCAACAAAGAATAAATCAGCATAGACCCATGCCCGTTTGATAAAACGAAACGGTCACGATCAGCCCAATTTGCATTTGTTGGGTTATACTTCATGTGGTCATTCCACAAGACTTCGGCAATATCAGCCATACCCATCGGCGCACCAGGGTGACCAGATTTAGCTTTTTGTACTGCGTCCATGCTCAAGACACGGATCGCATTAGCAAGTTCTCTACGAGTTGACATCGGCAACTTCCCTCAAGTTATAAAAATTCGGTATTCTTATCCAATTTTTTGGCCCTTTTGACCGCTTATAAAAATCGACAAGTATAAATTTGGACGAACATTCTCTCTTAAAATGACAAAATCATCAAGTTTTCTTATCATTTCATCAGTCTTTATTTATTTAAATTAGGCTAAATTTTGTGCTCAAATCGTGCCTTTAGTTTTCTAAACACAGCTTATTCAGCAAAGATGACAGCCTTATGAAATTAAAGATTTTTTTATATTTTTTATCTTAAAAAGATTCGATTCATAAAGCTGTCCCGCAATGACTTTTTAACCAGCACACGTGACAAGAATTGATTCACTTAACTTTTATCGGGGGATTATTCAGTCAAGCAAAGAAAAAAACATTTTAAACGGGTTGTTCAGTCTGACGTTTTTCCAACCAGTTTTCATAGAGCGACAAGGTCGCTGGAATGACCAGTAAAATCAACGCAGTTGAAAATGCCAGCCCAAAGGCAATAGACACCGCCATCGGAATCAAGAATTGAGCCTGTAAAGAGGTTTCAAACAATAATGGGGTCAATCCCGCGATGGTTGTTAAAGAAGTCAACAACACCGCTCGCACACGTTGAACAGAAGCTTCTTCAAGCGCCTGATTCACTGCCATTCCTTCTTCGCGCAAGCGTTTATAAAAACTCACCAAAATAATCGAATCGTTTACCACAATCCCCGCCAGACCGAAGAACCCGAATAAGGATAAAATAGTCATATCAATCCCTAGCCACCAATGACCAAGAATCGCTCCTATCAACCCAAAAGGGATCGCCATCATCACCACAATCGGCCATGTATAAGAAGCAAACACCCACGCCAAGACGATATAAATAATCGACAATCCAATCAACAAACCGACTTTCATGTCCGCCATCGTTTCTGCCTGCTGAGCATTTTGCCCTTCCAATGAATACCGCAACCCATAAGTATCCGAGAGTGATTTCAATGTCGTTTCTTCCAACTGGTTCAGAATTAGATTGGCATTATTCACGCTTTTATCCACTTCACCTAATACGGTCACAGCCAAACGACCATCTACATGACGCATCACATCAAACCCTTGCTGGGTTGACCAAGAAGCCACTGAACTCAATACAACACGATCACCGGAAGGGGTCATTATTTTCATTTTATCGATACTGGCTAACGTTGCCTGTTCCTCTCTTGGAAATTGGACTCGGACTTCAACTTCATCTTCCCCATCGGTAAAAATCTGCACCAACCGACCCGAAAAAGCGTCCGACAACTGATGACCCAAAGAGGCATACGTTAAACCAAGTGCTTGTCCTTCAGGTGTTAAGCGATACACCATTTGGTCTCGACCATACGGCAAATCATCTCGAACACCGGATACCCCCTGGATTTGAGACAAAACTTGCTGCAAATCCAACGCGGCTTGCTTCAGTTTTCTGGGCTCCGCCCCCCACAGTCGAATATCAATATCACTCCCCGGTGGCCCCATTCTTGGCGCTTCAATCGTCAACACATCCAACCCTGGCACCACACCGGCTTTTTGTTGCCAAACCCGAATAAACTCATCATTACGTGTATCACGCTCATCCGGCTCGGCCAACTCAATATTAATCCCACTGAAGTTTGCACCTTGCTGTTTTGAGGTCTCGTTATAGTGCACCACGGCGACCTTGACGATACCAGGCTCCAATTCTTTTTCGGTGTCCAGCAACGCTTGATACAAATGGTCCACATATTTTGAACTCACTTCAGAAGGTGTTCCAGCCACAAATCTAGCATCCGCGGATAACTTTGTTGATTCCGGCGAGGGGAAAAAGACAAATGCCAAACGCCCACCAGCCAATAAACCGATTACAAAAATCATCATCGCCAAAGTGGATGTAATCGTTATCGCTCGATGCGCTAAGACCCATTTAATCATCGACCTAAACTGTACGTTCCGCCAATGATCAATCGTATTATCCAACCGTAAACGAAGCGAACCGGGTTTGGCGGGCGTCACTTTTTTCAAGGCATGGCGTAAATGCCCTGGCAAAATCACAAAACTTTCAATCAATGACGCAAAAATGACCGAAATAATCACCAGTGGAATTGCAAACAGGATATTTCCCATCTCTGCCCCAATCATCATTAGAGGCAAAAAGGCTCCAACAGTGGTAATGGAAGAAGCCGTGACAGGCGCAAGCATTCTGTGTGCCCCCCCTTCTGCCGCTTGTAAAGCAGGTTCGCCCATTTCATGATGGGCTAACGCATCCTCCCCGACCACTATGGCGTCATCCACAATAATCCCTAATGCCATAATCAAGCCAAATAGGCTGACCATGTTAATGCTGCCACCCGCCAGATACATAATCATCAACGTCGCCATAAATGAGACTGGAATCCCAACAGCCACCCAAAAAGCCACTCGACCATTCATAAAGAGATACAAAATCAAAATCACAAGAATCAAGCCGCCGACCCCGTTATTCACCAGCAACATAATTCGCTGATTCACCAACGACCAGGTTTCGTCATATACTTTAAAATGCATGCCTTTGGGTAAGGTAGGCTCTGTTTTAACCAGCCAATCCTGCATGATTTTAGACGACTTTAACGTATCTCCCGATTCCGAACGCATCAACCGCATTTCAATCGCTGGATGCCCCTCTACTTCCAGCAAAGGCGTGTCTTTTTTAGCGCGACGTTCAATATGGGCGATATCCCCTAAACTCACTTTTTCCGTATCCGACACCAACACAGTGAGTTGCTCAAAGTCGCTTTCAGTCCGTCCTTGCTGAATGGCACGAATATCGCGCACACTTTGGTTGTCACCGACAGACCCTGCGGGTAAGTCACGACTCATGCCGGCCACCTTGGTGGCGATATCCTCTAAAGACAGTTGATAATGTTCCAGTGTTGACTGCGGCACTTCCAGCGCCATTTCTTCTAAAGGCAATCCTTTAAATTCAACTTTATCGATACCCGCATCCAACAATTCTCTTTCAAATCGGCGGGCAATGGGTCGCATCTCTTCCACTGAACCGTTGTCACTAATCAACAGCAACCGTGCAATCGGCTCATAACGAACTATGCGTTCAATAATCGGTTTTTCGGAATCTTGCGGTAAATTCCTTAGCTCACCGACACGCTGATTCACTTGGTCCAGCGCCTCAATCATGTTCGTGCCTTCTTCAAACTTCAACGTCACCATTGAAGTCCCTAAAGAAGAGGTTGACGTCATTTCATCTAAATTATCAAGGTTACGCAGAACGCGTTCCACCGGCTCGGTGATCGAGGTTTCAACATCTTCCGCATTTGCCCCAGGCCAGACCACTCTTACCGTGGCATAGTCCAGCTCAAAGTTAGGAAAGAATTGCACATTCAACTTCAACAGAGCCACAACCCCTGCCAAAATCATAATCATCATTAATAAATTCGGTGCAACCTTATGGCGAGCAAACAAACCAATAAATCCGCGGGATTTGAATTTATCTTCATGTGGATGGTACCCAGGAAAGTCTTGGCTATGAGCTTCTGGCCGAAAGAGTTCATCATGGTCTGACATTCAATTACTCCATTACCGAAACTTTTAGCCCACTAATTGCATTCGGTAAGTGCGTTATCATTACCTGTGCTCCGTCAGAAACATCTCCCCGCAAAAGAACCATAGGCTGACCATCTATACGGGTTTCTCCCAAATTTTCAACGTGTTTCATATGCAACAAACCTTGTTCGACCACATAAATACGATCTGCACCATATAATGCTGAATAAGGCACCGCAAAAACATCCGTTAAACGCTCACCATAAAAATCTACCTGTAACAGCTCGCCTGGGCGAAGCACTTTCAAAGCATCCGGCAAGGCAAAAAAAGCATCCACGCCACTGGTCTTAGCCTCCCCTGCTAAGCGTTTCAACGGCAACTTAAATTGTTGATTATGCCTTTCCAACCGAGCATATAACGTATCGCCACTTTGCAACCCTTCATAAACGGTCTTCAATTGTTGTGTTGGAATTTGTGCGCGTAACTCTAAGCTATCCAATGCGTAGTAACTGAGCAGTTTAGCTCCCGTATTGACACGATTCCCCTGCGCCACTGATACTTGAGCAATGCGTCCATCATAAGGGGCGATGATGCGCCCACGTTCCAAATTAATCTTGGCTTGTTCAAAATTCGATTGCGATTTTTGCAGTCTCGCTTGTAACTGCGACACCTTCACTTTATGCTCTTGAACCGATAGCTTGGCACCCACCACCACATATTGTTGACGCACTAAAGCTTCTTTAGACTGGTCTAAAACCGATTTGGCGGCCAAATCTTTTTTTAAGAGTTGTGTATTACGCTCAACATCTCTCTCTTTTAAGGCCAAGACTTTTTTCTCAAACTCCAGCCGTTTTTGGTTTGCATCATAAGCCAGCTTTTCAAGATTCAATTGCGCCTGAGTATCGGCCACATCCGCTTTCGCAATTTGATAAGGCAGCTCTAAGTCAGAATCAGCTAAGGCGACCAGTTTCATACCTTTCTCAAAGTTATCGCCCGCCTTGACAGGTAAGTCAGAAACAACCCCTGCCACAGGAGCGGAAACATCCACTAAACGAAAGGATTCGACCTTGCCATACAGCGTTTGAACACGGGATAAACTTTGCTTTTGAATGCCCAATACTTTAATGGGCCAAACTTTTTGCTGAATTTGTACAGGCGGCTGTGTCGGCTTGGTGGCCTTTAAAAAAATAAAAATACCAACTACGCCCACCAAAATGAGTATTGGCACCATCGCTGGTTTCAAACGTTTTGTTAAGCCAGTTAAAGCCATTTTTACCTACTTATTGAAATATTTAAATTATGAATGCGTTTATCCGAGCAACCTAGCTATCCTCTCGCACCGGTAGATTAGCAAACCCTAATTTTTTTATTTTATCAGACAGTGTGCCGAATGGTAGCCTGATAAGCTGACAAAAACCTGAACACTCTCCCCGCTCTAAGAATTAGGTTGTCCTTCCCATTGGTGATGATCCGGATCATCGCGAAGACTGACCGGCTCCTGATGGATCAAAACATCCGCATTATCGAACTGCTTTAACAAATTTGCCGTCACTTCTTCAGAGATGGCATGCGCTTGAAGCAAGCTTAAGTCATCATCCAATTCTAAATCCAGCTGAATGAAAATCGTCGGCCCAGAACGGAAAGTTCTTAAATCATTAAACCCGCGAACATCTGGATGACTCAATACAATTTCCTGAATTTCCGCTCGCAACTCATCTGGCAATTCACGATCCAGCAGTTGATTGGAAGAAAGGTAGGCCAATTTCAAGGCCTGCCAGGCAATCCAAACCCCAATCAACAACCCGAGGAAAGCATCGACCCAAAGCCAGGAAACCAACAACAACCCGATCAACACCGCAAAGTTAGCGCCCAAATCAGACACATAATGCAAACTGTCCGAGGTAATAGCGGTTGAGCCGGTACGGCGAATCACATAACGCTGAAAACCGACCAGAGAAAGCGTCAACAGCATAGAGAATAGCATCACCCAAATCCCGATTTCCGGCGTTTGAATCATCTGTGGAAACAGCAGTCGATCAATGGCGTGTAAAATGAGATACAAAGCAGACCCGGCGATGAAGACACTTTGCGCTAATGAAGCAAGCGGCTCTGCCTTTCCGTGTCCCAATCGATGCTCATTATCTGCCGGCACCTGCGCCAAGCGCACCGCAAACAAAATCATAATGGAGGCCACCAAATCCAATCCGGAATCCAGCAACGATGCCAACACCCCAACAGAGCGCGTTTCCCACCAGGCATACGCTTTCACCAGCAGCAATGTTAGCGCCACCAGAACGGAAGCATAGGTTGCAATACGCGTCAATCTCAACAATTTCAAATCGTTTTACCACCTTTTGAAACACGCTCACGCCACTCAAAAATGACCAGGCCTGGTTAAAATTAAGCCATCTAGATGACCGAATACTCTCCGACAAAATTCTCAATCAAGCGCATTCTTTCTTGCACAATGGCTTCTCCAATCTCAGCGCCTTTTACCCCAGTCGCCAAGATAGCTTGATTATCGACAGCATTTGCTCGCTTAGCCAATTCTAACCAAAAATCCTTTTGAGGATAAGGACGACTTTCAAAACCAAGCCGTCCTCTAGCATCTGCTTCACATGCAATCAATAAAGATTCAAATTGAGCAACCTCCTTAAACGCCTGGCAAGCCGATAAAACCTTTAAAAAGGTTGCCGTTTTAAGGTGAGGATGCCCTTCTGAATCCAATCCACGATGAATCAGACCATGATATTCCGTTACTTTCTCCGCAAAAACCTGTGTTTTCTTCGGCACACGATACTGCTGACAAAGCTCAGCCACCAACGGAACACCTGCTTTTTCATGACCGTGATGCTTCGGCCAAAATTCCCGGGGGGTGACCCCTTTGCCTAAATCATGCACCAAAGCCGCAAATCGTACTGACACATCATCTGATAATGCGGCCGATGCATCTAAAACCATCATTGTATGCACCCAAGCATCCCCTTCAGGGTGATGCTTTTCAGGTTGCTGAACCCCTTTTAATGCCTCCAATGCAGGAAACAATACCGATAACGCATTCACTTGATCCAACACTTTAAAAAAAACACTGGGAGTCTGAGTATTGAGCGCCTTCACTACTTCCTGCCAAACACGCTCGGGCGTTAAAGTCGACAATTCTCCTGACGCTGACATCGACTTCATTAAAGCGGTCGTTTCCGGCGCCAGCGTAAATCCAAAGGCCGACAATTTTGCCGCGAAACGTGCCACTCTCAACACCCTCAAAGGATCTTCAGAAAACGCCTCAGAGACATGGCGCAATACCTTCTTAGCTAAATCCTGCTGACCACCATAAGGGTCAACAATCCGTCCCTCGGCATCTTGTGCCATGGCATTAATCGTCAGGTCACGGCGAATAAGATCGTCTTCCAATGTCACCGTCGGATCAAAGGAGACTTCGAAACCATGATACCCTTGACCACTCTTTCGCTCTGTACGCGCCAAAGCATATTCTTCTTTTGTCTTAGGGTGCAGAAACACCGGAAAATCTTTCCCGACCTGAGAAAACCCCTGTTCCAGCATATCCTGCGGTGTCGCCCCTACGACAACCCAGTCATGGTCATATACCGGAATATTCAATAAGGCATCTCGTACTGCCCCACCAACAAGATAAGTTTCCATCATTTCACCTTAAAACATCTTTTTGCTTTTTCGGCCATCATAAACTAAAAAAGCCGTCAAATGACGGCTTTTAATCGAGAAACGGGTTCAAAATCAAACCAATTCATCTTCATTTCGACCGGCTTCTTGTCGGTAAAAATTGTAGCGCTCTCGCATATTGGTCGGCAACACATAACTGGCCAACGTTTGCTCCACACTCATTGGCACAAACCCAAAACGATTTGAAAAGTCTTCATCTGAAATCAAATCAGATTTTAAAAGACTTAACTGCACTTTAGAAACCGAACGAATTGGTGCGAATGCGTTTAAAAAACTCATGAATTTTGCATTCAAAGAGCACATTGGAATCACCAAGGCATCGTCTTTTTGCATCATGTCTCTGACCAGGCTCGCCAAGTCTTTCAACACCATGCGCTCTTCACCCACCACTTCGATTTTCTTACCGAATAACGTCGTGTCTTTAATGCTTAGCACCAAGGCTTTTGCAAAATCTTTCACGGACAATGGCTGAACCGCAACACTGGCATTGGCCACCGGAAGTACAGGGAACAGGTTCAACTGATTTTTAAATCGAGTCGCCACTTCATCTCCCTCGCCCAACAATAATCCGGCTCTTAGAATCGTCACTTGAGCACAAGAAATCGTATGCATGATGGCATCGGACTCGCCTAAGTTATACAACCAGTTGTTACGCGCATTATTTGCATCGGCACCAATTTGAGATAAGGCCACAACCCGTTTGATGCCCGCTGACTCAACCGCTTTCTTAATCTGTTGATTGACCGCAACAATGTCTTTTTCCGAAACTGCTTCTGTTTTCGCGGTCAGATCAGCGGTTAGGTTCACCACAACATCCGTTCCCATAAAAGCTTTTTTCAGCCCTTCTGAGTCTAGCAAACTATCGATTTGAACCAATTTCGTGTTTTTGTACAACATATAGTCACGAAATCTTTCTGGGCGACGTACAACGACCGAAATCTCATAGCCACTTTTTGACAACTCATTGACAACCGAACGACCAATAAACCCCGTTCCGCCTAATACAACTACTTTATTGCCCGTCATAACCCTTCCCGCTTTTATTTGATTGGAATTTAAACAGCCCGTAAGAATAAAGAAAATCGGCCACAAGGTCAAGAAATTGCCGAAGATTCTCCTTAAAGTGTTTGGTCTCAATTTGATAAAATACCCCCATCTCAAATTTAAAAGGAAGATATTATGGCTTTATTGGTTTCAGCCTATAAAAGTGCAAAAAAAGACGAACTCTATTTATTTGTGCCTAAAGAAGATGGTTTGGAAAAATTATCCGATGAACTGTTAGTCATGTTCGGAGAACCACAACATGTCATTGATTTTGATCTGACGGAAAAACGTAAGCTGGCACGCGTAGACGCGGAAGAAGTAAAGAAAGCCCTCGAAACCAAAGGCTACTTCATGCAAATGCCGCCTTCAGAAATTGAAAAAATAGGTGACATGCCGCCACCGCCGGAACATCTTGATAACATTTTTTAAACGAATCCAAGCAAAGTTCGACACGCTGTTTTAAAATGAATACCCGATTATTTCAGTCGGGTATTGATAATTCGTCGTTTGTCGTTAAAATGGACGTTCAATTCAATTACACAAAAAGGAAATGCAATATGGCTTTTACTCTTCCTGATTTACCTTACGATTATGATGCACTAGAAGTTTCTATCGATGCTCGCACGATGGAAATTCACCATACAAAACACCATAACACTTACGTAACCAATCTAAATAACGCCATTGCAGACACGGAAAATGCCGATAAGTCTTTGGAAGATTTGATTGCGAATGCAGGGTCTATTTCTCCTGCTGTGCGTAACAATGGTGGTGGACACTGGAACCATTCTTTCTTCTGGGAAGTGATGACTGGTGACAGCATGGGCGCTCCAACAGGTGCATTAGCAGATGACATCAATGCCACTTTCGGTAGCGTAGATGCCATGAAAGAAAAATTCAACACAGCCGGTGCCACACGCTTCGGTTCTGGTTGGGCATGGTTAACGGTTTCTGCAGACGGCAAGCTTGAAATCTCGTCAACGCCAAACCAAGACAACCCATTAATGGACGTTGCCGAAGTCAAAGGAACACCTATTTTAGGTCTGGACGTTTGGGAACATGCTTATTACCTACGTTACCAAAACCTACGCCCAGCTTACATGCAAGCGTGGTGGGACGTCGTCAACTGGAACAAAGTTTCAGAACTGTACCAAGCCGCAAAAGCTTAATCGCTCTTGTTCTCAGAAAAACCCCGCAGTGCGGGGTTTTTTATCGCCATCAACAACTTACAATCAGCCTGCTGCTTCAAACATTTTCTGCTCCCTTCTCCCTTTTATAATCTTTATCTTTATTAACTCTTTATAAAATCAGCCTTTTCTTGTCATAAAAGTTTCACAATGATTTTTGTTGCTTTTTTAATTTTTGGGGATATAATCCCAAATCATGAATACAAAAATACAAACAGCACTGGTAAAAAGTGCATCAAAAATCTTAGGCCCTCTGGTTCGTATCATGCTCCGGAACGGAGTTTCTTGTGGCAGCTTTGAAGAAATGGTGCGCAAAGCGTATGTCGACGAAGCTTTCAACCTTTCAATGATTGAAAATAAAAAAGCGACGGTTTCGTCTGTTTCCGCTAAAACCGGACTTTCGCGAAAAGAAGTCAAACGGTTGAATGAACTAGACAAAATTGATTATTCCGAAAATGATCAAAAATACAGTCGAGCCACTCGCGTTTTGGGCGGTTGGACAAATGATACCGAATTCCTTTCGCCTGAAAATGAACCCATGCCTCTAAGTTTGGACGACGGAGAACATTCGTTTATTAAGTTAGTCAAAAAATACAGTGGCGACATCACGCCAAAAGCCATGTATCAATTGCTCATGGACGCCAAATGCATCCAGCAACAGGACGGCCAGATTCATTTAGTCAATCCAGCCTATGTCCCTGGCAACGACTCACCAGAGCTGATTGGTATTTTGGGAACAGACACACAAGAATTGATTCAAACAATCAACCACAACCTATCCACCCAACAAAATAACAAGCGATTTCAACGAAAAGTTTCGAGTGCAAAACTGGACAAAGAAGCCCTTTCACAATTTGAACAGTTGGCCAATCAAAAATCTCAAGCACTGCTTGAAGAACTTGATCATTGGTTATCCCAACACGAAGCAGAACATGACAAAGACAGCCAATACGTCAGTCTTGGCATTTATTTATATCAAAAAGATTCTAATGGAGAACTCCCATGAAAAAAGGATTAATACTTGCCACTCTTCCAACGGCTCTAGCACTGGCTCTTTACGGTTGTGGCGGAGACACCACGTCTGACGCCAACACCACCAGCGGCATCGGTGGAACAGGTTACATTTCTTCTGGGACCATCACCGGGTTCGGAAGTGTCTTCGTAAACGGTGTCGAGTTTGAAACCAACGCATCAAACTTTGACATTGAAGGCATCAGTGGAACCCAAGGAGACCTAGCCATTGGTATGGTCGTCAAAGTCAACGGTAGCATCAATGCTGATGGCATCACCGGCACGGCAACCAGCATCGTTTACGACGATGACATTCAAGGGCCTGTCTCAGGCTTGACTTTGCTGTCGCCTGACCAGAAAGAGTTTACCGTGCTGGGTACAACCGTCATTGCTGACATCAATACAACCTCCTACGATGGCACCAACGTTGATGGCACCAAGTTTGACTTCACCAACCTGTCTGACAATAACAATGTCGAAGTCAGTGGGTTCTATAATGCCAGCAATCAATTAATTGCCACCCGTATTGAACTCAAAGATGCCGTCTTTGACAGCAGCACCAGTGAAATTGAACTGAAAGGCACCATTGCTGGTTTAATTGGAACAAGCTTTACGCTTAACTCGGTTAATATTGATGCCTCTGCAGCAGAACTGAGCGACCTACCTAATGGATTAGTGAACGGTGCCTACGTTGAAGCCAAAGGCACTTATAATGGCGTTGACACTATCATCGCCTCAAAAGTGGAAGGGAAAGACGACAGTGTTGAGGATACCGATGAATTTGAGGTAGAAGGGTTTGTTTCAGGTTACAACACAGGCGACCTAGCGAACTTCAAAGTCAACCAAATTCCTGTGGACGCAAGCAATGCTGAATTGTCTCCACCGAGCTTAACTCTAGAAGACAATATGCAGGTTGAAGCCGAAGGCAGCATTGTCAATGGCAAATTAATCGCGACCGAACTGAAACTGCGCAGTGGTGAAATCAAAATCAAAGCCACCGTCAGCGCAATTGATACAACCAATAAAACCTTTACTGTGAGCCCTGTGACAGGTCAACCAGCCATTACGGTTCATGTCGGCACCGAAACGGAAATGGAAAATGAGGTGTTGGATACGGACAGCTTCTCTGTAAACGACTTAAATCCAACCACGGATTATGTTGAAATTGAAGGCTATGATAATGGGGATGGCAGCGTCTTCGCTTCTGGCGTCAAAGTCAAAGAAGCCAGCGACATTGTTGTTAAAGGGATTGTCGAAGCTGGAACAAGTACAGGCACAAGCATTAAAGTCTTAGGTGTTACGTTTTCGATTGCCCCTGGAACGTCTTTTAAAAATAGCGATGACACCAGCATGACTCAGGCAGAATTTTTCAATGCAGTCACCTTAAATCAAAGCCTAGTCAAAATCGAAGATAAAGTAACGGCGGATGGAACGGCTGATACCATCGAGCTAGAATCGCCTTAACACCTCTTCATTCGTTGTGAATGACCTCACTAAAAAAGCCGCTTTTATGCGGCTTTTTTATTACCTATAATACAGAGACTATAAACAATAACGATTTATAAAAAGGAAACCGTATGGTCAGTTTAACCACCCCCATCTGTGATTTCGGCCAACCCGCCATCGAGTTTGATTTACCCGGTGTGGACGGGCAAAACTGGACTTTGGAAAAGGCCAAAGGCCCGAACGGCTTATTGGTCATGTTCATCTGCAACCACTGCCCGTATGTCAAAGCCATTCAAGAACGCCTGGCGGACGATGCCCGCATTCTTCGTGACACCTATGGCATTAACAGCATTGCCATCATGTCGAACGATCCAAATGAATATGAAGAAGACTCGTTTGAAAACATGAAAAAAGTCGCTGAAACCTACGTTTTTCCATTCCCTTACGTGATGGATGAAACACAGGAAGTCGCCAAAGCCTATGGCGCCGTCTGTACTCCAGACTTTTTTGGCTACAACGCCGATTTAAAACTGCAATACCGAGGCCGACTTGACGCCTCCCGTAAAGAAACCGCACCGGAAGACGTCCGACGCGATTTATTAGAAGCCATGAAACAAGTCGCCGAAACCGGACACGGCCCGAAAGAACAGATTCCCTCCATGGGCTGTTCCATTAAGTGGACAGAAACGGAATAGGACTTAGGCAAAGCGAAGCGCTGCAATGATCTAAAATAAATTAGAAAGTTTTGGTGAAGCTTGAACTAGAATTTGTCCAAACTTCACCCCAACTTGAAAAGTATCAAACCTTCAGCGGTAACTCTCGATAGACTTTATCGGTCAGCTGGCTGATGGCTGCGGCAAGTGCAGGTGCCACGGGGGGAACACCAGGTTCACCATAACCGCCGGGGCCATTTTCACTTTGAACAATCTCGACAATAATTTCCGGGCTCTCTTCCATAGTAAGTGCCGGATAATTATCGAAGTTGGTTTCCTGAACGCGTCCTTGTTCAAAATGAATCTTGCCTTTCAGTGCCGCCGTGAGGCCGTAGATAATGCCGGAACTCATCTGTCTTTTGACGATTTCAGGGTTCACCACCATACCGCAGTCAATCACACAATAGACTTTATCCACTTTGATTTTCCCGTTCTCTAGGTGCGCTTCAACCACTTCACCTGCAAAGCTGCCAAAGCTTTCGACAACCGCCATGCCTTTTCCAATATTGTCCGCTGACTTGGATTTCCAACCGGAGAGTTTTTCCAATTGGTTCAACACGCCTGCGGTTCTTGAATCGGGCTTGAGCAGCGCACGTCGGTAATCAAAAGGGTCGAAGCCGGCTTTTTGCGCCAGATCATTCAACATGCCTTCTAGAAAGAAGCCACTGTAGGAATGCCCGACCGAACGCCAGAAACCAACCGGAATTTTCATGTCTTCACGCACGACAGACAATGACACATTCGGCAATTGATACTCTTGATCAGCCAACCCTTCAGACATGGCACCATCAATCATGGTATCTGAACCATTGGTGAATTCGGCCATAGTGGAATCGGACACTACTTTGGTTTTCCATTCAACTGGCAACCCTTTGGCATCCGTTTTCACGTCAAACTGACAAACCGCCGCAGGACGATAAAAGTCATGCTGAATGTCTTCCGGACGAGACCAAATCACTTTCACCGGACGTTCCATTTCCATAGAAAGGGTCACGGCCTGCGCGACATAATCAACAAAGGCTCTGCGCCCAAACCCACCACCAAGATAGGTGGTGTGAATAGTGACTTGGTCGGGCTGATGCAAGCTTACATCCGCTGCGACCTTAGCGGATTGTGCCTGGTTTTGAGTCGGTGCCCAGACTTCACAATGGGAATCGGTCACATGCGCTGTGGCGTTCATCGGCTCCATCGTAGTATGCGCCAGATAAGGTGCAGAGTAGACAGCTTCATATTTATGTTCAAAATCGGTCACCGCTTGAGCCGACTTCACCGATTCACCAGATTTGTTTAAACCGTCTTTTAAACGTTTTTCGATGTTGTCGGTATTGAGACCGGTTGTCTCTCCGTCTTTAAAAGTCGGTTTGAGTTTTTCCAATCCCTTTTTGGCCTGCCAATAACTGTCGGCCACCACGGCAATGCCATGTGGAATTTTAACGATACCTTTCACACCCTTGACGGATTTGGCGGCTTTTTCATCGTAGCTGTCTACTTGCCCGCCAAACACCGGTGACTGTGCAACCGTTGCAATCAGCATGTCGGGTAATTGAACATCGATCCCAAAGACCGCGGTACCATTCACTTTACTGGGCGTATCCACTCTGTGCATGGGTTTACCAATGTAACGGTATTCACTTGCTTTCTTAAGGGTAGGACTTTTAGGGGGTTGAACCCACTTAGCCGTGTCAATGACATGCTGAAAAGCTATTTTACGTTGGGTTGCTTTATGGAGGATAAAGCCTTCTTTAACGTCACACTCCTTGGCGGAGACCTGCCATTGCTTGGCAGCTGATTCAACTAACATCTCACGCAAAGTCGCCGCAATCACACGCATCGGCTCCCACCATGCGCGTACAGCGGTACTCCCACCTGTTAATTGCATACCAAAAATCGGATTGTTGTAAAGGGAATCATTAATGGGTGACTTCACCACCACCTTTTGATAATCCGCGCCCAATTCATCGGCAAAAATCATGGTAATGGCTGTCTGTGACCCTTGCCCCATTTCGGAAACTGGAATAAACATGGCGAGTTGACCACTTTCGTCCAACTGCAGCCACCCTTTAACCGGATAGCTGTCTGAGGTTGAAGCATCCGTTTTTGCGTAGGCTTTTTGGGCTGACGGTAAATTGAAACCAAGCACGAGTCCACCCACTCCCAGTAAGCCCGCTTTTAATAACGCACGGCGACTCGGATTTTCAGGTTCAATCACTTCGACCTGAACGTTTTTGGAGGTGTGTGTTACGGATGAATCTTGGGAATCTTCTGTTGACGCCTTTTTCATTAAATCTTGCATGTTACGCCTCCTTTCGCTTTAACTCAGTGGACAGCTCAACGGCTTTCTTAATTTCTGGATAGGTTCCACAGCGACAGATATTTCTCATGGCTGACTGCACGTCTTCATCGGTTGGATTAGACGTTTTGTCTAGCAGGTCGACGGCGGATAGAATTTGCCCGGATTGACAATAGCCGCATTGTGGCACATCGATTTCTTTCCAGGCCTGCACCACAGGGTGCTCAGGATCGACGCCTTCAATCGTGATGACCGATTGATCTTTTAAAGATGAAATAGGATAGGAGCAACTGCGAACAGGATTGCCGTCAATTAATACCGTGCAAGCCCCACAGAGGCCTTCGCCACAACCGAACTTGGTGCCATTTAACTGCAAATGATCTCTTAGCACCCAAAGGAGAGGCGTATCTGAATCGGCTTCAACCGAATAATTTTTATCGTTAACAACAAGTGAATGCTTCATTAGAAAATGACCTCTTTGACAACGTAATTTTTGAATGACTGTGTTAAAAACGCAACGATGAATTCTTAACACGGAGAAAAAAGAAAAGGCATGCCGCCTTCACCAGACTGACCCGGCTCAAGCGCCAAGCCTATTTATTTGTTAACCGTTTGGTGTATTAACGTTCCCAGTAAACGCGAACGACGGTGTCTTCATCTGTGTATTGAATATCCAAATCACCTTGAAAGGCGCTTTCAATCGCCTTACCAAGACTGGTTGCCAAATGATGCTCCGTCACCGTAACCAAAGTAGACTTGTCTTTCTGATCTTCAATATCCATTAAACGCTTTAAAGGATGCTCTTGTTCCTGACGATCGGAATGGTTTCGAATAAGTTTGGCTATTTCTTCTTTGTGTTCTTCGTAGAAAGGGCCTTGCAAGGTTAAGTAACCTGCCGGCACACGATCATGTATTCTTTGGCATGCCGGACAGAGTATCATCTTGGGGTTGTCCGGCGCATTTTCCATCCACTGCCATCGTCCGGACGAAAACACCACACCACACTCTGAGCAAACCGTCGGCTCCGTCGGTTTACAACGAGCCATATAAGGGTCATGGATTTTTTCTTTGATCAGTTTATTGCCTTTACCGTTTTTATTCAAATCAACACTTTTACCACTCATGATTCACATCCTTTGTAGAAATTGGATTTTGTTTATCCTGTTGTTTTTAATGAACAAATATTTATTATTTTTTAACCTGACCTACCCAAAATAACGCAAAATTTAACAATAGTCACGTCTAAGATACGATGTGATTCGCTCAAAAATAAAACTTAAGCTTTGAAAGTACCTTCAAACAGGCTTTTTGCGTATGATTAAATTTTTCAATGAGTTAAATAACTCCTGTTTAATATTAACCAGGCCTAGCTGATTTTAATGGCATTAACGGCACCAATCGAAAAAGCGTAAAATATCGAAATGGACAGTTATCTTTCTCTATTTTTAGTCTCTTTTTTAGCGGCAACACTGTTACCCGCAGGATCGGAAATATTACTACTGGGGCTGGCCTCTGCAGGACATGATCCGTGGCATTTATGGTTTTGGGCCACACTGGGTAACACACTGGGTGCAATGCTGAATTACGCTTTGGGGCGCTATTTATTACACTACCAAAATCGACGCTGGTTTCCAATCAAACCTAAAACCCTTGAAGCCAGTCAGCATTGGTTTCAGCATTATGGTACCTGGTCGCTATTGTTGGCTTGGGCGCCTATTTTCGGTGATGCGTTAACCTTTATTGCCGGCATTATGCGGGTACGATTTTATTGGTTTGTAATTTTGGTGTTCATTGGAAAAGGTGCCCGTTACGCCATCCTGCTCGGTTTGCTCGATTGGCTGATGTCCACTTAGCGAGTCAAGCAAACTGCTCTATCATTTCGCCTTAGATGGTTACATCAACATCAGGATTGGTTGTAACGTTTTTCTCCTTTCTCTGACCTAAAATGACCAGGCCTGGGTATTTTTTATCCGTTATAACTTGTTCAGGTAAATATGATGTAACAGCTGTCTTTTTTCCTGCGCCCAGGAAACCGGATAATCCAGTCCCAAGTCATAACTGAATACATTTTCCAACGCTTTTTTCAGTTGCTTGGCATTCATATCCTGACTGTTTTTGATGTATAAGTCCAAAACGAGCTTGGTCACCAGGTAGGCTTCAAAACTGATAATATTAATGAACTTCGACGGTATTCGGCGTTCTTTGGCCTGAGAACGAAATAACTTGGCGGCCATGGTATCGCCTTGCAAATCAGGCAGCGGGCTGGTGGCCATCACATTGAGTTTTCCTTGACGGGATAGCAGTTTTTTCAACATTCCAGTACCGGCTAACGAGGTTGTGTAGTATTGAATATTTTCATCATTCACCTCTTCAATCAACTTCACCATTGCTCTGGCCGAACCAAAAAAGAACACTTTGTTTGGCAATCGTTTTTTCACGGCTTGAATGACTTGATTAAACGCTTTCATGTCATAGTTGATGATTTCAGACGCATCCATGCGTGAGCGAATTAAATCCAGCCCCATATTCACACGGGTTTTTGGAATAATGCAAAGTGACTTGTTGCCGTTTTCTTTCAATCGATCCAAAATCAGATTTATTTCTTCACTGACACCAGGTTTGAAGTTGTAAAGTCCTTTTGCATTGGGTTTTCTTAAATCGTCACAACTGTTAAATGAACCAATAATAGGCAATTTGCTACCAGCGGTTTTCTTAGCGAAGCCTTCTGATTCAAACAATGAAAAAGACGGGCCTATGATTCCGATACTTTTGGAGGAAATATGCTTTTCCACATAGGTATAAAACTGATCGAGTGAAGAGGCATCATCATAAAACTCCAGTCCGATATAGCAATCCGTGCGACGTTCTTCAAATGCAGCAAGATAGGCCAAAATCATCCCGAACTTTTGACTGTTCCCAATAAAACTGAATTTACCGGTCAATGGCAAAATAAAGGTTAGCATGGCGCGTGGGGTCGCTTTGCCCAATTTGATTTTGGATTGGGCTAAAGCAGATTCCTCTTCCTGCTGTATTTCTTCTTTAACCTCTTTGTCGTGCTTTGTAACCGTCGTATTTTCAACGTCCTTCGCTGAAGCGGTCTCCTGAGGTTGAGAAGATTGCTTGCCATCGCTGAGTTGCTTTCCCTCAACCGGGGCGGTTTCAGATAGGTTTAATTTGGTCTCAAGCGCTTCAACCATTGATAAAACACGCTCATTCTCATCTTTGTGCGGCGGCGAATCCTCGTGCTGATTAAGCTTGACTTCGGTCTCTGTCGACTCTTGTTCGGTTAAGGCACACAAATTGACGGTTTCAACCGGCATGGTTTCTTCATTCTGTTCCAACAATTCCAGTGTTTTTTCAAAGCTAAGCGAACGCGAGTACCAATACCCTTGTACAATCCGCGCGCCGAGTAGCTTGAGCTGCGCAGCAATGGCTTCACTTTCGACGCCGATTACAACCACATCCAAGTCCAAAGCATGACACATCTGCAAAGTGCTTTTAATCAGGATGGCAGACTTTTCATCGATCAAAATGTTGACGGCAAAACTTGGGTCAATTTTTAATTCGGTAATGGGATAGGTTTGTACCTGCTCCAAAGTGACATTGCCAGCACCGAAATAATCCAAAGACACTTTAAACCCTTTCAACCTTAAACGGCTAAGACCCGCCACCACCAAGGAATAAGAGGGTAGTTTTTCAATTCCGGAGATTTCAAAAACAATTTTGCCTCGGGGAATGTCCAAAGCATCGACCTTTTCATACAACCAATCGGCAAACTCAAGGTCTTCCAGGTCTTGTGTGGATAAATTAATGGAAAGCGTTAACTGGCCGTATTGATTCAATAAATCCTTAAATTGCCCCAAGGCTTGATCAACCACTTGACGCGTCATTTCATGAATAAGCCCATGCTCTTCTGCCACCGATAAAAATCGTTTCGGATAAATGACTTCATTTTCAGCAGACAAAATCCTTACCAAGGCCTCAAACCCCACCACCCGTTGAGAATTTAAGTCCACTTGGGGCTGATAAAAAACCGTAACTCGATTTTCATCTAAAGCCTGCTGTATTTGCACAGGGTTCATCAGCGTTTCTTCTTCAGTGACGGCCGACGACTCAATAGACTCTTTGCTCAAACTCTCTTCTGTTTTATTGATCAATGATTGAACAGCAGCCACATCAAACGGTTTATTTAAATGCCCAACCACTTTGATACCATATGAAGATGCCAGTCCTTCCGCACTCATCAATACGGAAGAGTCCACGCCACTCATCAACACAAGCGCGCCGCTATACTCTTGTTGTTGAAGCCATCCCAGTACTTCAATGCCATCTTTTTCCGGCATCCATAAGTCTAGAAAAATCAAATTAATCTGCTGCAGATCAGATGCTTTTAAAACGGTTGCATCCGTCACAATGCGACAAGGCACATTGAATATGTCTCCAACCGAGCAAATCAATTCTGCAACTGACAATTCATCATCAATGACTAGCGCATTTACACTCATGTAATATCCTATTTCTTGTTATTTGATTCTGAGGCTGCTTTGCGTAACATCAATCGACTTTGAACAATGCTTAACAAATGGGATTTCCGATAAGGTTTATCCAGTAAAATCATTTTATTTTTCAGTAACCGGGCCTGGTTGAGAATGTCTTTAGGGAATCCTGAACTGAAAACAATATCCACATCGGGATATTCCGATTCGACTATGCTTGCCAATTCAAAACCATTCTTTTCTGGCATGACCACATCGGTCAACATGAAATCTACTGACTGTTTTCTTAATACTGACAAGGCAGTGTCCGCACTGTAAGCCGTGATGACGTTATAACCCGCCCTTTCCAAATATTCAACAGCCAGTGCACGAACGCCCACATCATCATCAACCACTAAAATACTGAATTGTGATGGATCAAAAGCATCATCAACTTCGATAACGGACGAAGAAACAGTTGGGGTTTCAGGTGGAATGCCGGACATTAACTTCACACATTCTTCACTGTCATCTCGCGGGAAAAACAATTGAAAAGTGGTTCCGATACCTTGCTCGGTGTAAAGCTTGATAAATCCTTTGGACTGTTTCATGAAACTGAAAACTTGTGCCAAACCAAAACCTGTGCCTTTATTTTTAGGTTTGGTGGTGAAAAAAGGTTCAAAAATACTATTTAAGTTTTCCGTTTCAATCCCGGTACCGGTATCCGATACCGATAAAATGACATAATCGCCTACAGGAATTTCTCCCCCTAACACATCAAACCCTTTGTCCTCCAGCATAAAGTTTTCTACATCAATAAAAACACTCCCCCCGCCCGGCATGGCATCCTTTGCATTCGTCAACAAGTTAAGCATTGCCGTCATCAATTCATCACGATTAACCATAATCGGCCAAGCAAAACGTCTTGGACAAATTTCAAACTTTACCAGCTTGCCGGAAGCGGCTGCCAAAATGCGAGATTCCTCTTCTAAAAATGATAATAACAACACACAGTTTTCCGAAACCGGTTGTTGTCGTGCAAAGGTTAATAAGCGTCGGGTTAGCTTTGAAGCTTTTTCAGACGCTGACACCGCAGCGTTTAATTTCTCTTCAAGCTTCAACTTATCGAGTTCGGGTTGTTCCAGTAGTAACTTCGATAAATCAAGGTTTCCGATGATGGTGGTGAGAAAATTATTGAAATCATGTGCGAGATTACCGGTCAGTTTTCCAAGCGCATCCATTTTTTGTGACTGCCTGACATCGTTTTCCAATTTTTTACGCTCTGTAATATCTCGAATGATACTGATGACATGTTGTTTTCCCTTAATCGTAATCGGACTCAGGCTGATTTCCGCATCAAATGTTGCGCCATTGGCTTTCTGCGCTTTAAAGTCCGTGCCCATGGACATCACTCTTTCTTGAGGGTTTTTAGCGTATTTTTCTCTGAGCATCGCATGGTGTTTTCTAATTTCTATCGGAATCAGTGTTTCAATCGTCGCATTTAAAAAGTTATCTAACGTCATATCAAACAACTGTTGGGCTTTTTTATTGGCCATGTATATATTGCCATTGGTGTCAGACAGTAAAATCGCATCCGGGGCACTGTCTAACAATGCCCGAACCTGCCTTTCACTGTCTTTCATTTTTTGCTGTGCTTCTACAAGTTGCGTAACCTCATAAAAAACCACAGCCAAAAGTGGCGCCTCCAACACATCAGCACTCATCAAAAAGCATTGCACCCTGAAACAGCGTTTTCTGCGATTCACCATCATTGTTAATTCGTTTTGATCAGGAAGCACTCCATCAGCCAGCTGCTGCCATAAAATACGACGCGACGATTTGTGAAAAAATTGCAGCCCAGTATAGACTTTGTTTAACGCCAGTTCTGACATCAAAATGTGACCGGCTTCATTTTGAAACACAATTGCTCCGTCTTGATCGCATAAAAATAATCCGTTAGGAGATCGATTAAAAAAGTTATCGAACAATTTCTTTTGATAAAGATTATGGCGTTGTAAGCTAGCACTTTTGTTGGCATAAAACCCCAACGCCAGAGAGAAAAGAAAGATTAAGATGCTGAGCTGAACAGCCCATTGTTTTAAGCGTTCATCGTGTAATAATTGAGTATACCAGGTAGGTAAATCCGGCATTACGCAGATAATATAAAACATGCCGGATCGATTTTTCATGACTGCGTTTTGCATCACTTCAGGAGAGTCGAACAACTGAATCGCATGGACATAAAGTAAGCGGCCCGCTTCGTGCCAAAAAGAAGGCGGTGAATGTTCAATGCTTAAGACTTTCGCCAACTCAGGGTATTTTGCAAACAAATCATCCTGATGAAACCCTTGTTGCTCACCGAGAATCATTTGATCTGGCGGAGCCAACACCCAGTCAAACCGCTGATTGACAATCCAGAGCTGTTGCTGTGATTCCCTTTTCAAATTATCGAGTTTTGCCAGAAGATCATGAACCAAAAAGTTGACCACCAACACCCCCTGACGTTGGCCTTCAATGTCAAAAATGGGCGTTGAAATTCTCAATGTCGGTTTGATAGGAATCTCAACTCTATTATTTTCAATATTTAAATCCAGCTTCGAAATGGCCAACTGCCCATTTTTAAGATCCACCGCATCTTTGAAATAGTAACGCGTTGACTTATCCTGCAGATGTTCAGAAGTAACTTCCTTTACTCCCGCAGGCGTCTGGTTAAAACGAATCATTTCTTGACCCGCATTACTGATATACCGAATCTGTCCCAGTACCTGTTGATGATTGATAAAGTTAAAGTAAAGATTTCTTAAAAGTGTCAGATTAAGACGGGGAGAATTTTGAGTCAGGCTGGTGGTTTCTTCTGCCAGAAACAAGACATTTTGCGCCATACCACCAACCCACTCATTAATGAGGGTATCGGCTGCTAAAGACAGGTGTTCATTGTGAAGTTGGATACGCTCTTTTTTGCCTTCGGCATCAACCAGCAGATAAATATAAATAAAGAAGAATACCACACAGATGCCAAGCAAAAAGGTTAACGCAAAAACCTTTCCACCTTTCTTCCAAGAAGTCACAAAAGATTCTTTATACAACCTTAAGAGCATATATTCGTATTCTCTTTATAAAATGAATTAATTATAGAGTGTAGGGTATAGATTATATGTAATTTTACTGAAAAGTTTAATATGTTTCTTGATAGCAGCTTAAACCGAACGTTTCATCACAAGAAAAACTTGTCTTTGTTTAGTGAAGAGCCACTCATAAAAAAACCGCCAGGCCTGGCGGTTTTAGGTGGGTACAGACTTTTTACAGACTGCTTAGGGAGAGTTCTTCATTTTTTCTGCCACCATTTCACGATAAATATGGCGCGCATTTTCTTTGGCTAGCTGGTCGAAAACTGGACGGTCTTTATGTTTGGACTGATCAATCGCATCCACCTCTTCAATATCTCCGCCTCGATCCACTACTTTTTGTACCTCTGCAATCAGGTCGACAAAATAATCATAAGTTTGTCGCTTCACCGTTGCCATATCCGTTGGCGTGCCGTGCCCTGGAATAACCGTGACATCATTTGGCACCATCGCCATCATTTTCTCAAAGGAACGAATCCAATCTTTATAATGACTGTCATGCAATAACCCGGGAAGTCTTTCATTAAACCCTAGATCACCCGTAAAAAGTAAGTGACGAGAAGGAATATACATACCGGTCATGCTCGGTGTGTGCCCACCCCCAAAATTAATCAATTCCACTGTTTCTCCGCCCCCTACATCAATCGTCTTACGATCTTCAAAAGTTGTAAAACGTGACGTGACATCATGCACGGATTGAGTAATTGCTCGCCCCCTAGCAGCCGAATAACGTTCTTTAGTCCGCTCGAAAATTCGATGCCAGTTTTCATTGGCACGCTTTTGTGAGTAAAGGTTTTTGACACCGACGTCAGTCCAGTAGCTGGCACCAAAATAAGCATGCCCCTGGTCATTTTCCACTGCCAGCCATTTCACAGGCTTGTTCGTCAATCGTTTGATTTGTTGGTGAAAACTGTATGCCACCGCTTCATTCGGCCCACCGTTATACACAAAGACACCATCTTTAAAAATAATGGCCGATAAATTATTGTTCAAACCAAAATTGGCGCGCGTTCCCCAGATAAAACTACCCACCACGGTATAAACACCATCCATCACTTTAGTAGCTTTTGGAATCGGCAGTTCATTACCAATATACCCCACGGATTTTTCGACACTGGCCACTTCCTGAGCATACGTTTGGAAGGCCTGATTCGCGTCCGAATGTTGATTGATTGCCGCCACTTCCTTGGCATAGGTTTCGAAACTCGCCACATAAGGGTCTTGGTTTTGAGCGGCATTGGCTTGGCTTAACAAAGGTGAGAAACACAACACACCACCCAAAAACATCATCGACTTTCTAAACAACATTGTGCTTTCTCCTTCATTGGAAACCATAGCAGTAGTCTAACGTCATATCACCTTCCACACTATGCAACAAACATGCAGTTAAAGTGCCAGAGCGGGTTATTTCAAATGAAACGACCAGATTCATATTTTTATCAAATAACTGTTACAAGATGGTCATTTGGCCGCAAGATTTTCGTTATAGCATAGAACGGACACTAAATAATCATTTAAAAGAGAGTCTTTTTATGACAACGTCTGCGACACCTGCGACCAAAGAATTGTTGAATTCCGCCGTTAACAATGCCTCTATTTTCAGCCGAAAAGGGGTTTTAGATCGCTTGTTTACCCGATGGTTTGACCGATTGGTATACCCTCAAATTTGGGAAGACCCGGAGGTTGATATCAAAGCGTTGTCGCTAAACCATGATTCTCGAATCTTCACCATCTCATCCGGCGGATGTAATGCCCTGAATTATCTGACGGTGGAGCCGACATCCATTACCGTAGTCGATTTAAATGAGGCCCATATCTCTTTGATTCAATTAAAAAAAGTGGCTTTAAAACATTTGCCAGATTATGAATCGTTTTTTGATTTTTTTGGTCGCGCCAACCTGCAAAAAAATATGGACAGCTACCAAATTCACATCCAGCCCAATTTAGACCAGGCGACATTGGATTACTGGGAAGGTAAAGAAACGCTATGGGGGCCTCGCCGCATTGAGTACTTTACCAGTGGGTTTTATCGTCATGGTTTACTTGGACGGTTTATTGGCTTGATTCATTGGCTCAGCAAATCTTTGGGCTACGACATTCGACAAGTAATGCAGGCCAGAACACGAGAAGACCAGCATATGTTATTTGCAAAACATGTGGCACCGGTATTTGATACCCGTTTAATGAAGTTTTTGTGCAATCGCTCGGTGGTAATGTACAGCTTAGGCATTCCACCCGCACAATTTGATGAAATGGATAAAGAATCTAAACAAGGGCAATACGGCATGCATGATTTACTGAAAGAGCGTGCCAGACGCTTGGCATGCGACTTTCCGTTGGAAGATAACTACTTTGCCTGGCAAGCATTTAACCGTGAATATGACATTAAATACCGACGTGCTCTACCGCGTTATTTAAAAAAAGAATCTTTTGAAACCTTAAAACAAGACATTGATCGCATTCATGTTTTCCATCAATCAATGACGGATCGACTTAAAGCCACGCCAGCCAACAGCCTGAATGCTTATTTATTTTTAGATGCCCAAGACTGGATGGACACGTCGCAACTGACTGAGCTTTGGCAGGAAGTCAACCGAACGGCTATGCCAGGAGCCAAAGTCGTGTTTCGTACCGCAGGAGAAACCTCCCCACTGGAAGCAAAACTTCCTGAATCATTATTGGCTAACTGGTCGACCGACATTGAAGCCAATCATCATTGGACCCAGCAAGATCGTTCTGCCATTTACGGCGGAGTGCATGCTTACACGCTTTCGTCGGTTGCATAATGTTTTTAGAACAACTCGAACCGATGAACTCCCAGACAACCGGCCTGACAACCCAAGGCGAGGCACAGGCTTTCTACAATAGTTTGAACACGGTAGGGTTGCGCCATGCTATTCGCAATATCAACACCGAGCTCAAATTGGAAGAAATTGATGGTCGCCTGGTTCCGATCACCATCAACACCGAGCAGTATGACAACAGTTATGTCTGCTCTCCTTATACCGCTTATATTTCTTATGCGAAAGAAGAACTGGGTGTACTCAATAATCTTTTACTCGAAACCGGGTTAAAAAGTGTCATCGGGCTCGCCAGCGGTGCGTTGAAATTGGCAAAAATCAATCAAACCGTTTCAATTAATAATTGGCTGGTTTCCACCAATCTGGTACCGGACTGGTCATCGGAAACAGTATTGGATTTCACACAATCACTGAGCCAACGTTATCCCAATCACAGCTTGAGCATCCGTTCATTGAATCGCCGAACCAATGCCGAATTAATGCAAACCTTGCAACAACAAGGCTGGCTTCTGATTCCGGCCAGACAAGTGTATTTGTTCGACAACCAGAGTACGGAGTGGTGGAAACGTAATAACACCAAAAACGACCAGCGTTTATTACGCAAAACCGCTTTACAGTATGTATCAAATGAAGAACTTTTCCCCGAAGATTTCCAGGAAATCGAAACCTGTTTTAACCAATTATTTATTGAAAAACACTCACATTACAACCCACAATTCACGGCAGACTATTTTCAAGCACTACATCAGGCAGGCCTGGTCACTTTTCATTGTTTTCGAAGTATTTCCGGGCGGATTGTCGCTGCGATAGGATTATTGACACAACAAGACATCATCACCTCGCCTATATTGGGATACGACACACAACTACCAAAGTCTCTCGGCCTATATCGTTTGCTGATGGCTGTTTTGCTGAAAGAAACTTATGAAACTGGTCTTCTCATGAATTTAAGCTCAGGGGCGGGCGCTTTCAAACGGATGCGTGGCGGAGAACCGGAAATAGAATACACCGCTTTTTATGTAGAGCATTTGCCACAAAAACGGCGTTGGGCGCTGTGCCAGTTTGCAAAACTACTGAACCAAACAGCACCGCATTTATTCAAAAAATACCAAATTTAGCCGGTTAGCTTTTGACCGGGCCGACCCAAACCTGTTGCACGTTTACAAACTCCATAATGCCATGCGGGCCCAGTTCACGACCGTAACCGGATTTTTTAATCCCCCCACTCGGTAAACGAGGGTCGGTTTTCACGATGCCATTAATCGCAACTTGCCCGGCTTCAATTTCTATGGCCATTCGGCGAGCTTTATCGGTATCTGCTGTCCAAATCGATGCGGCTAACCCATAGGGCGTATCGTTGGCGATTTCTAACGCATTCTCTTCGGATGTGGCCTTCATTATCACCGCTATCGGCCCAAAGGTTTCTTCACACGAAGCTTGCATTGAAGGTGTCACATCCACCAATAATGTCGGCGGATAAAAAAAGCCTTTGCCTTCTGGCATCTCTCCCCCGAGCAAACAGCGTGCGCCTTGCTCAACAGTCATTTTTACCTGACGGTCAAGCGCTTCTTGTAAATCGGCTCGCGCAATCGGCCCCACTTGCGTATCTTCTTCTAAAGGGTCACCCATTTTCAATCGGGCTAAGTGCGGCTTAAAGGCTTCAATAAAGTCATCGTAAACCGAGGCCTCCACAATGATTCGTTTGGCGGCGATACACGATTGTCCGGCATTAATGATACGAGACAACGCCAGGGTTTCGGCTGCCTTTTCAATATCGGCATCTGCCAGCACCAAGCTCGGATCTGATCCCCCTAACTCCAATACGGCGGGTTTTATATGTTTTGCAGCCAAAGAAGCCACTTGACTGCCAGCCCAGCTCGACCCGGTTAATGAAACTGCACAGACCGCTTCATGCTCTAAAATATGAGCCACTTGTTCATTATGAACCCGAAGATTCTGCATCAATCTGGGATGACCGGCTTTTTCAAATAACTTGGCAATGGCTTCCGCGCAGGCGGGGACATGCGAGTCGTGTTTCATCAAGCAAGTGTTGCCGGCCATCAATGCTGGCGCACAAAAACGAAAAGCCAGCCAGAAAGGGGCATTCCAAGGCAAAATGCCTAATACCGGTCCTAACGGTAAATGCTGAACATAACTCAATGAAGCATCCGATTCCAAGGTTTTCGGTTCAAGATACGACGCTCCTTTTTCAGCATAATGCCGAGCACACCAGGCAGCTTTTTGCACTTCCCCTCGTGCCTCTTTAATCGGCTTACCCATTTCTAACGTCATCAGTCTTGCCAACGCTTCCTCATCTTCCAACATTAAATCGGCCACTTTATTTAGCAGTGCGGCACGTTCTTCAAAGCTGGTCTTGCGCCAAACGTTAAATGCGTTTACTGATTTTTCAATTGCCAAATCAACCGCTTGTGTCAACATGGTTTTGTACTGATGAATCACTTCCCCCGTTGCGGGGTTGGTTGCTGTAAACATACTGACTCCTTACGCCGGTGTTTCGGATTTTTTCGTTTTTTTGTTTTGAGAAACCGCTTTAATCGATGTTTCATTGGAAGCCGGCTGACCCGATTTCAAGGTAAAGTTTTGCTCAACATCCTCAAAAAAAGAGCCGCACCCGGTTTCGGTAATATAAAAGGTATCTGAAATACCACAGGTCTTATCGCCATCGATTCCCCACATCCAAGGAATCACATGAAAGGTCATTCCCGGCTCTAACACCGAACTGTCTCCCTGAAATAAACTCAAGATATAACCTTCATCCCAGCTGGGCGGGAAAGCAATCCCGATGGAATAGCCCGACCGGGTAATCAGTTTAGCACCGATTTCATTATCCGATATGATGTTTCGGATCATATTATCCACATCGGAAACCGTCATCCCGGGGCGCATTTTTTCACGCGCATGTGACAAGGCCACTTTCATGATCTCCTGTGCCTTATACATGCTGTCAGTCAATTCACCACAGATGGCGGTGCGCATCATCGCCGTATGATAACGGCGATAACATCCTGCCACTTCCATAAAGACGTGTTCGCCGGGTTGCACTTCTCGTCCTTCCCAGGAAGCGTGCCCAATCATGGTTCTGGGGCCGGATGTCACATACGGCATCACCGCTGGAATTTCGCCACCGGCGGCAAACATAGCCTGGCTGATCGCGCCGCCAATTTCATTTTCGGTCACACCGGGTGCACACGCTTCAATGCCCGCTTTCATACCGGCTTTTGTCGCCAGCGCCGCTTTTCTCATGGCGTCTAGCTCATAACTGGATTTGCAAACACGTCCTTGTTCCACAATACCGAAACAGTCCATCAGACGGCTTTTGGTAAAGGTGGTATGAAAAGTATCCTGATGATACGCTGGGAAAAAATAAGAATTTCGTTCATAGCCGATTGATTTTCCCGCCAAGCCAAACTCCACCAATGCAGAAATCAACATTTGGATTGCATCCCCGGTATCGGGATAAGGCCGTGTAATTTCCACCCAGGTTCGTGCCAAAACATTCGACTCTTCCAGCTTACGCGTCACCATAAAAGGCTCACTTTCCAACGGCACCACTAGCGCTTGAAAGAAGGAATACCCCGTTGTCTGATAATCGGTTAAATACATCAGGTTTTCCGGGTCGGAAATAATCACCGCATCGAGCAGGCGCTTTTCCATACGCTGTCTCAGTTCATGTACTCGACGCTCATACTCCGAAAAAGGAAAGGTCATATCATCGCGTTCTATCATGACTTCATCTCCACTTGACGTTGTAAAGCCTGTTCTAAAATCGCCAGGCCTGCCTGTAATTCCTCTTCAGGAATGGTTAAAGGCGGAATCAACTTAATCACTTGGCCACCAACGCCACAAGGTCCAAATAGCATGCCGTGATCAAAACAGTCTCGTGCGACGGCTTTGGCCAAAGCCCCATCTTTGACATCCAAAGCTTGCATCATGCCTTTGCCTCGAACACAAAAACCGTGCTCAGAATAACGTTCTGCTAACCCCTGCAAGTATTGTTGCATAATCTGCCCTTTGGCACGGGTTTGCTCCATCAAGTCATTATTTTCAAAAAAACGTAAGGCTTCACGTCCTGCCACAAACGAAATGTTCTGACCACGAAACGTTCCGGTATGTTCACCCGGCTTCCAATGTTTATCATGTTCTGGTTTGACTAAATTCATCGCCATGGGGGTTCCGAGGCCACCGATGCCTTTTGCCAAAGTGACAATATCCGGATCGATCCCCATATTTTCAAAACTGAAATAATGACCCGTTCGACCGCAGCCTGCTTGAATATCATCCACAATGAGCAATGCGCCTAAATCTCGCGCCAACGCCTGAAGAGCTTGCAACCATTCCGCCGAGGCGACATTCACGCCCCCTTCGGCCTGAATCGCTTCAACAATAAACGCCGCGGGCTTTTCCGCGCCACCTGAAGAATTTTCATACAAAGCTCGCAAGGTATCCAAGCTTTCAATCCCACCCCCTTGGTTGCTTTCAAAAGGCCAGTGAGACACCATGGTCAAAGGCACACCAGATGCATTACGAAACACCTCATTCGCAGTACATGCCAGAGCGCCCAATGTCATGCCGTGAAACCCCTGACTAAAGGCAACAACCTCTTTACGTCCCGTGACTCGGCGTGCTAACTTAAGCGCCGCTTCCACTGCATTGGTTCCGGTTGGCCCCATGAATTGAAGCTTATAGTCCATTTTTCGGGGTTTCAGAATAGTTTCTACAAACCCTTTAATAAATTCACGTTTAGCCCCAGTCATCATATCCAAACTATGGAGCACCCCATCGTTTTGGATATATTCAACAATCGCCGCTTTCAGCTTAGGGTGATTGTGCCCAAAATTAAGCACACCCGCGCCAGCATAGAAGTCGATATATTCTTTACCATTTTCATCCGTCTGCTTAGCATTTTCGCCTTTGACAAAAACAGCCGGATAGGACCGTGCATACGCACGAATTTCGGACTCATAACTTTCAAACCAATCCATCTACTCTCTCCTTCTAATGCAACACACCGAGTTTCTGAATGAAATCATTCAGGAATCGGCGCACCTGCCAAACGACTAAAAACCTTAACGACGTGCTCGATGATTCGATCATTAAAAACATACTCCGGGCTGTGACAGGGCGCTGAAAAACGCAGGCCACCTGCCGAGTCTTCAGCCATCCCAACCAACGCAAACGCACCGGGAATCGCCTGTAAGTAATAACTGAAATCTTCTGAAGCCATCAACGGCATCAATACATCCGATTCTGTTGCTGTCTCACCGAATTCGGCCTGCAAGGCCGTTCGATATGCTGCTGCGGAATCAGTCTGGTTGATGGTCGCATCGTACCGGGCTCGAATGTCGATCTCAGCCACTACGCCATAGCTGCTTGCCGTGTCATTCGTAATGTCTTCAATCAATTGATTAATCGGCGCTCGCCATTGTGGTTGTGATAGCCGAATACTTCCCTCAAGCTTGACATGTTCTGGAATGACCGTGACATTACTCACGGCATTGATGGAAGTCACGCTGACCACAGCATTGGCCTGCGGTGGCAGTCGACGACTGACAATTTGTTGTAGATTTAAAGTCACGGCGGCAGCGGCTAAAACAGGGTCATGCGTCATCTCAGGTTGAGAGGCATGCCCTCCTTTACCTTTTAGCGTAATGTGAAAAGTCCCGTTGCCGGACATAACCGGGCCATCCGGACAAAGTGCTTTTCCAAAAGGGAGTGCTGGCCAGTTATGCCAGCCATATAGACGATCGATACCGTTTAAAGCGCCGTCTTCAATCATTTTTTTTGCGCCATGCCCACCCTCTTCAGCCGGTTGAAAGAGTAATGAAATCGGGCTGGGCAATTCGGATTCGTGGTGCTTAAACCAAGCGGCGGCGGCAAGAAGTGTCGCGGTGTGCCCGTCATGACCGCAGGCATGCATTTTGCCGGATTCAACCGAGCAACAATCCACCCCGGAGGCTTCTGTAATCGGCAAAGCATCCATATCCGCGCGAAACCCGATATGCTGCCCATCCGACTTGGAAGAAAGGGTGGCAACCGTCCCATATTTTGCACAGGCTCGCCAAGGGATACCCAGCTCGGTTAACTGCGCACGAATATAGTCAGCGGTTTGGGTTTCTTCCCAAGTGAGTTCTGGATGCTGGTGTAACCAGTGACGACTTGCGATCGCCTTTTCCAGAATGTCCTGCCAAGGCTTAGTCATTGTTTCTCCTACAGAATAGAAAAACCATTTCAGAGAATCGTTGGATTAAATCCACAATAATTTGTTATTAGAGAAATCAGAACCAATTTAATTAAAATCAATATTTTCAATTAGTTACTATAAATAACACATCATTTCATTGAAGGTGATTGCATCAAGTTCGCACCACTTAATTCATAAGAAGCACCAAAAAGACTCTTGTCTGGCCTGACCTTCAAAACACCAATAATTATTTTGACGTATTACATACAGTAACACATTGTTTTTATTCGGCACAAATACAAAAGTATGACAAAGCCATCCCCCCCCTTGGGAAAGCTTACTTTATAGAACCTTCAGTCAATTTTCAGTTCTCCAAATATGTCAAAAAGATGAAATTTACGGGAAAAGCGATCAGTTTCCCGGAATAGAAAGCAACAAGCTGATAAAATAACCGTCATTTTCACAGAAACGTTAAGAACACCTATGAGCAACGCCCAACTTATCTTTATTGATAAACGCAACCAACCGATTAAAGAATACATCGTCGCGGTTGCCGCTTCCGATGGATTAAATATTAAAGGCATTCAGATCATTGCCTCCCCTGCAAAGGGCGAAAAAGCGCTCATAAGCGCCACCGTCAAAATCCCGCCGCTGGAAGATTTACAGTTCGATACCTCTAAAATTGTGAATGCGATTCTGGACGAGCTTGTCGTGGGCGAAGAAACATTAAGTGTGAAAGAATTGATTGAGCGTGCGAGTGACGATGAAGACGTCCGTAAATCCTTAAGCAAGTCCGTCAAAAAACTCAAAACCAAGCTCACGGAGCTCATCAAAGAATTTACTGGATCAGAGGTCATCAACTTGATTCAGGAACGCCGTAATGATGCCAACTTCAAACTGAAAGAACACGATCAAGAGCTGAAAGGCAATAAGGTTGTCTGTATTGATATTGAAGCCACCGACATTTGCACCAAAGACAATGCCGACATCATCCAAGTCTCTATTTGTGATTTGGAGGGCAATGAATTGTTGAACCAACTCATCAACCCTGGTTACGACATTCCTGAGAACGATAAGCACAACATCTGTACTGAGATGGTTCAAGATGCGCCTTTCCTAGCGGATGCCTGGGATGAAATCCACCGTATTCTGGCAGAAGCAGACACCGTGCTGGCTTACAGCACCGAATCTGACTTTGCTTATCTGGAAAAAAGTGCCGAAAAGAAAATGCTGACGTTTGAGCTGGATTACAGCAAGTGGCTGGATGTCGCAGAGCTTTCCAAAGACTTAGTCGGTGCATTACGCTGGCAATCGGAAAAAATGTATTGGTTCTATAAAACGCCGAAGCTAACCGATGCGTATGCCAAAATCATGGGCAAACCTTTCCCGGGCGATGCGCACGATGCCTTAGCCGATGCCCAAGCGACAGCCGAATTATTTAATGCCATGCTGATGCGAGGCCGTAAATCACAAGTGAAGATTAAAAAACCTGAACCGGTGAAAGACGAAATTTCGAACAACCCATTTGCGCAGGCCTTTGCGGCTGCCAAACGTAAGTCGAAATAAGACGAGTCGTTATGTCACAACAGCCCACATTCAAACAACTGGAAAAAGCGCAACAAGGCGATTCGTTTGACTGGGAAGCCGTTAAAAAACAAGTCAAATATGACGATAATGGTCTGATCCCAGCCATTGCGCAGCAATTCGACAGCAAAGAAGTCTTAATGATGGCTTGGATGAATGAAGCCGCGTTGCAAGAAACTTTGGAAACTGGACGTGTCTGTTACTGGTCACGTTCACGTCAGTCTTACTGGCGTAAAGGGGAAGAATCCGGGCAAATTCAGCTTTTAAAAGACCTACGTTTTGACTGTGACGGCGATGCCATTTTGTTGTTGGTGGATCAAACAGGCCCAGCCTGCCATACCGGACGGAAGAGCTGCTTTTACACCGCCATTCATGACCATCAGGCCGAAATCTTAACCAACCCGATTATTGATCCTGAAGCGCTGTACAAAAAATAACCGTTTTCTGAATCAAAAAATGGCCAGGCCTGGTCATTTTTCATTAACGTTCAAACGCTTAATCTTCCAGCTTGACCTCAAATAATTCACGTATCACCATTGTTGCATAACTGCCAGCCGGCAAAGCAAAGCTCACAGATAAGGTGGACTGATCTAGCCACTCCCAACGCATTTCTTTCGGTAAAACCCTTAAAGCACGACGCTCTTGCTTTAAACCAAGCTTTTCTAACCCGGCCTGCCAGATCGGATGCTTCTCCAACACGGATTGTTCTACCTGAAAAGCGCCACTCTGAGAGGGCAATACACCTCGACCGGTTAACGCACCGGTAGGGTGTAGATCCTTTTCGACAACTCGCTTGGACAAAGCAGGATCACCATCATCAGCAAACCATTTCTGAGACCCTTCTAGCTGGAAGACATCTCCAGGAACTGCACGGTTCCAAGAACCTTGACGCACACGTTCACTCAAAATTTCATTAAAAATCCAAGACCGTGCTGCGGAAATGTATAAAGATTTCTGATGGCGTTTTGGAGATTTTATCTGACCTTGAAACAAGGCCGTGGCTTTCGCAAGATTTTGAAAATCGTTTCCAAAGCGCTGTTCTCCGAAATAATTCGGCACACCTTTTTCTGCAATTTTCTGCAAGCGGCTTTCAATTTGATCCGAATCACCTTCAATGTCACGCAATACGAGCGTGAATCGATTGCCCGACAAGCCCCCGGTTTGCAGTTTTCGATGATGACGGATTGCTTTTAAAAGCGTGACACCTGGCACGTCCAGGCTTTCGATATCGGGCGCTTGTTTTCCAGGCAAATGAAGACTCATCCACTGTCGGGTGATCGCCTGACGGTCTTTTTTACCTGCAACCCCCATCTCTTTGGGGGTAATCCCTGCCCAGCGGGCAATTTGTTTGGCAACCCAATCAGTGTTCTGTCCAATTTTTTGCACCCAAACCCATAAATGCTCACCTTCTCCACTCAGCGCATAAGCAATCAGTTCCTCTACTTGAAAATCAGCTGGCTCGGCTTTTAATGCTGCAACACTTTCTGGGCGACCATATGCATAGGCAAAATGAGATAAGGAAACAGGGTTCGGCATAAGGGTTCAATTCTTGTTAAATGAAAAAATAAAGGCCTGATAAGAAAATCTTACCAGGCCTGGGTTTGAGTCTATCCAACCTAAAAACGCAAACGATGAAAGAGTTTAAAGATTTCTAAACAACTTCTCTTCAATCGGCAGCTCTTTTCCTTCTGGCTCATCCAGATAAATCTGGATTAAAACCTGGTTAATATTGCCCGGCACCATGAAATCTTTAATCATTTGACGAGCACCGACAGGGGAATCTTTATTGATGTAATTATAAAGATTTCGAAGCTGGCATTTATTGTCCGGATCCGAGGCCCGTGGGCGTAACATATTGCCCCCTTCCAGCATGTAAGATTGGTTGGTTATGATTTTGACATGATGGTAATAATCGGCCGTCAAAGGTTTTTTAAAACAAATCTGAAGCATGCGGTCGAAGTTTCCGGAACCTTTGTCCAGATTGTCCACAATCTGCACAGAGGTAACTTCAACCGGCGGCTTTGAGCAACCGCCCAACCCTACTGACATCAGCAAAGTTAGTATGATTAGCCCGAGATTTCTAATTCGGCGGTCACTCATCATATTCACTCCTTTTAACAAGTCCTGCGCAAAATATACTCAAACGGTCACGCTTTATCAAATTAAACAGGAAAATATCAAATCTGGTTTTGCTGAATACCGGCAATTTGCCAATTGCCCTCTCCAACAGCTAAGCGGCGAATATGCCAGATTTCATTAAAAGCATGGGCCACGTCATTACGTTCTTCTTTAATAAAGCCGCTGAAACGTACACTGACGATAAAATATTCGCCATCAACAGCCATATCGACTGTTTCAGCATTCAACTCATCAACCTCAGTATGATTTTCTCCAGCTTGAAGAGAATCCATCTCAGACTGCAATGCGGCAAAGAGTTCCGGCGTGCAATAATCTGTCAATTCTCGGGCATCTAGAGTATCCCACGCTTTCTGAACAGCTCTAAAATGCTCTTTAGATGCCTCTATAAAGCTCGCTTCATCAAACCATTCTGGTTTTTCCAAGGTAAGGTCTGCTTGTTCTGGCAAGGCAGACCCAATGATGCTTCCGCTTGCATTTGGTTCATAAGTCGGCACATGAGTTTCACGCATTTGCTCCACCGTTTGGCGAGATTCCGTTTCGTAAGCTGAATGTGACGGGGCACGAGAATAAGCCGGTTGCATCATGGCTGCCTGACGTTTTTTCAAAAAGCTGAACAGCAAGAATGCCACCAACGCAATTAGCATGATATCCAGTAACTGAATACCATCAAATCCATCGCCAAATAACATCGCAGCCAACAAACCACCCGCTGCAATACCTGCTAAAGGCCCTAAAAATCTTGAAGCGCCAGATGGTCTAGTGCCCGCCGCCGTGGTATTGCTTTTCGCATTGGCCGCATCGGTTTTTGAACTGGGTTTGGTGCTATTAAATTTTTTAGGTGCGATTTGTTTTGAATAACCAAAACTACCCCCGCCACCAAAACGCTTTGCTTCTGCGACCTGCATGGTCGCAAAAAATGTAAATGTGATCATTGAAAGCCAAAGTGTTACTTTTTTCATGTGTCGCCTTTTGTACTTCTAGAATTAGATTGGAATGATTGTATCCATTTTAACGATACTTTGCTTGATTAAGATTCAAGCTTTCACGCACCGTGAAATCGTATAGTCTTTACCTTGTTTGACTTTGTCATAATTGCCAAACACTTCCATGAAGTTTCGCTTCATGTACTGTCTTAATCCGTTGATGGTTACCACCACAAATTGTCCGCCGGGTTCAAGCTGTTCATGTACATCATGCAGCAGAATGCTCAGCATTTCTTTTCCCACTTTTGCTGGAATATTGGACACCACGGTACTGAACTTCAACTCTTTCGGCACATTACTCAAGCCATTAGACAAATACGCTTTGGCATGCGTCAATCCATTCAACTCGGCATTTTTATTCGCGTACTCCACCGCGACAAAATCCTTATCCACCATATGCACTTCGCCTTGCGTATTTGCGGCTATCGCCAAACCAAGAGGACCATATCCACATCCTATATCCAATACCGTTTCTTGCGGTTTTAAATCCAAATGTTTGAGCAACAACCACGTGCCGGAATCAATTTCTCTCGGACTGAAAATACCCCAAGTGGTATGAAAGGTCAGCGGCTTGCCTTTCAATTCAGCCTGAAAAACAATATCTTGTTTGAGTTGCGCGATGTCGCTCATAATGGGTGTAACCTTTGTTAACGGTTTAAATCAATCGAATTGCCATCCAATCATCAGAAGGACGCAAAAATAACGCAGATTGGGCAATTTCTCTAAATTCGAAACGCCGACATTCTGGTATCATATTGTATCTTTTTTATTACAGCGCGCGAATGGATTTACACCGATGTTTGGACTGAATGATCGACAACTTAAAGGGGTGATGCACATTGAGACCCCTGCACTGGTTCTGGCCGGTGCCGGTTCGGGTAAAACACGGGTCATTACCGAAAAAATCGCGCATTTAATTCGCAAACATGATGTGCAACCCCACCACATCTACGCCCTAACCTTTACCAACAAAGCCGCCAAAGAAATGAAAGAGCGCGTTAGTAAACTCTTGAAAGACGATCCCAGTAAAGGGTTGAATGTCTCGACTTTCCATAATTTGGGGCTGAACATTATCCGGCAGGAATATCATGCACTCGGGTATAAATCGACGTTTTCAATTATGGATGCGACCGATACCAAACAAATTCTAAAAGAGCTGATGAAAAAACAACAGCTCAGTGAAGAAGAGCTGGATGGCGTGCAATGGGATATTTCCAATTGGAAAAATGCTCACATCAGCCCGGAAAAAGCATTGGAAATGGCAGAAGACAATCTGCAGCAGGCGCGCGCCATTTTATATGACTATTACCAAAAACAATTGCATGCGTACAACTCGGTCGATTTTGATGACTTAATTGGCCTGCCGGTGCGCTTATTCAATGAAAATCCGCACATTTTAGACAAGTGGCAAAACAAAGTACGTTACCTTTTGGTGGATGAGTATCAAGACACCAATGCTGCGCAGTATGAGTTGGTCAAACAACTGGTAGGCGTGCGTGCTAAATTCACTGTGGTTGGGGATGATGATCAATCGATTTATGCTTGGCGTGGTGCTCAGCCTGAAAACTTGGAATTGCTGAAAAAAGATTTCCCGAATTTGGAAGTCATCAAACTGGAACAAAACTACCGTTCCAGTAACCGTATTCTGCAAGCGGCAAACACGCTGATCGCGAACAATCCACACGTGTTTGAAAAACGCCTCTGGTCGGAAATGGGGATGGGGGACATGCTGCGCGTGCTGGCCTGTTCGGACGAAAACCATGAAGCCGAGCGAGTGATTTCTGAAATCATCGTGCACAAATTCAAACACCGCACGCAATTTAAGGACTACGCCATCCTCTATCGCGGAAACTTTCAATCACGCTTGTTTGAGCGCGCCCTCCGCGAACAGAACATTCCTTACAAACTATCGGGTGGACAATCTTTTTTCGACAAAGCCGAGATTAAAGATGTGATGAGCTACCTTAAATTGATCGTCAACCCAGATGATGATGCGGCTTTTTTACGCATCGTGAATACGCCCCGTCGTGAAATTGGTGCCTCGACATTGGAAAAACTGGCAACTTACGCCACCAAACGTGGCGTCAGCTTGTTTGATGCAACTCAAGAACTGGGACTCAGTACCGTGCTGAATGAAAAAGCCTTGCAACGGGTGCAACACTTTGGAGGGCTTTTACTGTCTTGGGCGCAAGAAGCGGATGCGTTGACGGGCACGGAAGTCACCTCCTTTGTGCGACAACTGATTGAAAAACTGGAATATGACAACTGGTTACACGAAACCAGTAACACTCCCCGTGCGGCGGAGAAGCGCATTGAAAACGTACGCGACTTACTACTCTGGATTGAACGCATTATCGATAAAGCGTTGAATGAAGATGGCGACGAACTCCGCTTGGAAAAAATTGTCGCGCATATGACGCTGATGGATTTAATGGAACGCAATGAAGAAGATTCCGAGCCGAATATGGTCACGTTGATGACCTTGCATGCTTCCAAAGGGCTTGAGTTTCCGCATGTATTCCTCATCGGCATGGAAGAAGAGTTACTGCCACACAAACAAAACATGGAATCCCCCGGATTGGAAGAAGAACGCCGTTTGGCTTATGTGGGCATTACCCGTGCCAAGCGAAGCCTGACCATGACGTATGCGAAAAAACGCAAGAAATACGGTGAAGAACTCAAATGTGAGCCAAGCCGCTTTTTAGAAGAATTACCGGAAGAGCTCTTGCAGTGGGAAGGTAAACCCGGCGTGGAGCTCTCTCCAGAAGAACAAAAAGTGACCGGGAATGCGCATTTAGAGAACTTAAAGGCCATGTTGAACCCGGGATAAGCCTTCCTGATTAACACTAAAGGACGACAAATGATTGCAAACTTTCAAATCGCCAACCTCCCTAAAATTCAATTCGGCTGGGGGATTCGAGATCAATTTGCACCAGCGATTGCAGAACAAGGCTTTCAATCTGTCGTGCTCATTTCCGGCCAATTTTTAGCCAGGCCTGGCGGTTTTTCATCAGAATTAATCACCCAACTGCAACAAACGGGTATTCGAGTCAATGTGTTTGTGGTGTCTGGAGAACCTTCTCCAGACTTAGTGGATGAAATCGTCAACGCCAGTCCAAACAACGCTGATGCGGTTATCGGAATCGGCGGTGGCAGCGTGTTGGATGCCGCCAAAGCCGTGGCCGGATTGATTCCCAGTCAAACCTCGGTAATGGATTATCTGGAAGGCGTTGGCAAAGGCCTTAAATTGACCGGTAATACCCTGCCATTTATTGCGATGCCGACCACGGCAGGCACGGGCAGCGAAACCACCAAGAACGCAGTACTGTCCCGTTTAGGCGAATTCAAAAAGTCCTTTCGCGATGACAAACTGCTTGCCAAAGAGGTGTGGTTAGACCCTAGTTTCCTGCCAACTTGCCCACACGAGGTTCTTTACAGCACGGGAATGGATGCCTTTACCCAATTATTGGAATCTTACACCACCTTAAAAGCCAATCCGATTACCGATGCCCTAGCATGGCAAGGCATGACGTTATTTAACGGCGCATTCGAAGCCATCAACAGTGATGACCTTGAACAACAAAAAACCGGCTATGGCAACTTAATGCTGGCGGCCAGTTTGTCCGGCATTACCTTAGCCAATGCCGGATTGGGCGCAGTCCATGGTTTGGCAGGCCCTATCGGTGCCTTTTTTGAAGCACCCCATGGTGTGCTGTGTGCCGCATTACTCGCACCAATAACCGAAGCGAACATTCATGCCCTAACACAATCAGATGCGCCCCACGCAAGCAGTACTTTAGAGAAATATGCTCAAATTGGCACCTTATTGACGGCTTCGTCTAACGCTGAATCAGATTCAATTTCCGCCTTAATCGAACACTTAAAAACCCTGACAGCAACCTATCTTCCCAATCGACTTTCTAAATACGGATTGCAAATAGATAACCTGACACCGGTTTTAAAAAACTGTCGTTCAGGAAGTATGATAGGCAACCCTTTGATTTTATCAGATGAGGTTCTAATGGATGCGATTCAAAAAGCCTTATAGGTTGGCTTATTATTGAAAGCTTATTCAAGAAAAATTCCTCGTTTTTATGCCCTTTTTTGCTGTAAAATCAGGTCACTATATAATAATACTACTTGATAAATAAGGTTATTCAATGAGACCCTCTTTATTCCTTTGTTCTGTTGCACTCTCATTATTGAGCTTTTTCTCGACAGCTCTTTTCGCTCAAAACGCCACTCAACCGCCTCAAACTACCGCTGAAATAACGTTGAAAGAGAAGTCACTCCAGCCCGAAAAAATCTCCAGCTTCTATAAAGACCTGGATCAGGACGGCGTGAAAGACAAGCAAGATCACTGTTTAAATAGCTTACCAAACCAAAAGGTGAATGCATTCGGCTGTGAATCAGATGAAGACAAAGATGGGGTCGTGGATCGATTAGATCAGTGCCCTAAAACTCCGGCAGGCATCAGTGTCAATAAAGTCGGTTGCGAAGGAGATGCAGATCAGGATGGCGTTTACGACAGTCAGGATCAATGTCCTGGGACACTCCCTGGTGTTGAGGTCAATAAAGTCGGCTGTCGCCTCGATACCGATCTGGATAGAGATGGGGTTTTAAATAATAAGGACCAATGTCCCAATACGCCTAGAGGCACCATCGTAAATCAATATGGCTGTGAACCTAAAAGCTTGGTTATCACCAATATCGTGTTTGATTTAGGCTCTTATAAAATTCGTCCGGATCAAAAGCCGATTTTGGACAGAGACATCAGCCAGTTACGAAACCTAAAAGACCATGAACTCATTGTCATCACCGGATTTACCGATGCACTTGGCAGTGAACGCAGCAACTTAAAACTTTCTTGGAACCGGGCTCAGTCCACCAAAGAGTATCTGGTTCGAAAATTCAATTATGATGCCTCTAAAATCCTAATCATGGGGAAAGGAGAAACCAACCCCGTGGCTTCCAATGCAACAAAAGCAGGACGAAAGAAAAACCGGCGTATTTCATTTAAAGTCATGGATCAACAGATCGTGCCTAAGGAAGCAAGCACCACCATACCTGACAATATGAAACACTATAACCGCTATCAAGAATAAACCATGATGCCTGATTTATGACCAAACGACTGCTTATACTTTTGTTTAGCTCCATATCTCTCAGTTGGGCGGCCCCTTCAAAGGCACCACAGGTCATTACCCAACAAGAAATTCAAAAGGTAACACAGCAGTATGGTCTATTAGCGGCCAACCGATTAAAGGCCTGGCAAGAATTGGTAAATGAAAACTACCAGAAGCCCGAAAATATAAAACTGGACAAAGTGAATCGCTTTTTCAATGAAGCCAGGTTTGTTTCCGATGCGGAACATTGGAAACAAAAAGATTATTGGGCGACCCCAGTTGAATTATTGGCAACGGATGCTGGAGACTGTGAAGATTTCGTGATTGCAAAGTACTTTACGTTAAAAGCCATGGGGGTGGCTGAATCGAAGCTATACCTCACCTACGTTAAAGCCATCCGGCTTCGACAAGCCCATATGGTCTTAACGTATTTTAAAACACCCAAATCGATCCCATTGGTTTTAGACAATATCAATTACCGAATTGTGCCTGCAACACAACGCCGAGATCTTATTCCGATTTACAGTTTTAATGGTGATGGACTATGGCTATCGAAACAACGAGGCAAAGGGGCGCCTGTAAAAGGAGGCACTCAAAAGTTAGAAAACTGGAATCGATTACTCAAAAGGATGCAGCAATGAAGCGGAATCAAGAGGCTGCCCCTGACTACACTACTTTACCAAAAGGAAGCAACGCATGAGCTTGAGTAAACAAATGATGCTTTTTATCACGGCAATGCTGGTTATTTTGCTACTGGGTACGTTTTTACTCAATTTAAACAATACCCGTTCTTTTTTGGAAGCCCAGCTACAATCGCATGCCCAGGACACAGCGACTTCTTTGGGGTTGTCTCTAAGTTCGGTCGCCGACCCGGCAGATTCTTCCAGTATGGAGACTATGATTAACGCTGTCTTTGACCGCGGCTATTATTCCCACATCACGATGTTGGATATGGATGGAAAACTGATTTACGAAAAAAACAACACCCAAAAAATAAACGGCATACCAAACTGGTTCATCGACCTTATTTCAATTGAGGCGCCTGATGCAGAAGCCCTCGTTCAATCCGGCTGGGTTCCTATCGGACATCTGGTCGTTCAAAGTCATCCCGGTTATGCCTATATTGAACTATGGAAAACGGCTCTCTCTTTGCTGCTTTGGTTTTTGATAGCCGCAGGGGTTGCCATCGGATTTGCAGCCTATGCCTTGCGTGTCATGCTGGCACCTTTAAAGAAAATGGAAAAACAAGCTGAGGCGATTGTTCGTAAGGAATACCTTCTACAGGACGCCTTACCAGGAACCATTGAATTTAAGCGTGTGGTCTCGGCGATGAATGCCATGGTACATAAAATGAAGACTGTTTTTGACCGAGATGCACAACACGCTGAAAAACTACAAAAACTTGCCTATCAGGACGGCGTCACAGGGTTAAGTAACCGTCGACATTTTGAAATGAATATCGATGCCTTGCTAGACAAACAAGCTGAAGCCTCACCAGGAACGATTTGTCTTATTCGCATTCATCATTTAAAAGAATTAAATGATCAATTCGGTTATATGGCCGGGGATAATTTAGTCAAAGCCTTAGCCGATAAAATGACGCATAACTTAAACTTTGAGAACAGTTTTTATGCCCGTTTAAATGGCTCGGAATTACTGACGATCATGCCAACCATTTCAGGCAAGAAATTATCCAAACCGGTTTCGGAAATATGTCAATCCATACCAAAGGTTTTAAGTCATTTAAAAGCGTCTGAGTCAACAATCAGTATCTCTGTCGCCTATCTTGACTATTCACCAGGAGATGATCGTAGCCACTTATTAGCCCAACTGGACTTTGCCACCAAGGAAGCCGACCAACTTGGACAAAACCAATTCTTTTATTACCAGCCTGAAAAAGTCAATGCTGAAAATGACACTCGTTGGAAAGAGATGCTGAACGATGCAATCGAAAACAAACGGTTTATTTTATTCCAACAAGCGGCTTATGATGAAAACCGAAAAATTTACAACCGAGAAGCCTTGCTGCGGTTAAAAGATAAAAACAACACCATACACCCAGCCAGTTTTTTCATTCCCGCCATCCGAAAACTGAACAAAATGGATGAAATTGATAAACTCGCTGTTTCTTTAGCTGTGACTTATTTATCCAAGCATCGCTTATTCCATGGAGAGCGACTTGCCATCAACTTAGGGCAGTGTGTCATTCGAGATCAAACATTACAAGATTGGTTATTTCAGCAACTTGACACTGTAGACTCGAACCAAATTGCAATCGAAATTCCTGAAGCGATTATCAATGCCAACAGAAACGAAGCTCGCTCCCTAATTGAAAAGATTAAAAGCGCCGGCATTCACTTTGGGCTAGATCATTTTGGTAATCGTTTTACCGACATGAATTACATCCAGGAGTTCCGCCCGGACTATATCAAGCTGGATACGTCATTTTCAAAAGCGATTGAAGAAGACGATCAGACCCGATATTACGTTTCCAGCCTGTGCGACATGTCCGAAAGTTTGGATATTCAGATCATTGCGATGTCGATTGAAACAGAAACGCAGCTTCAAGCATTTAAAGAATTAGGGATTCACCACTTTCAAGGGTATTATTTCGGCGCGCCCAAAACCTTATAAAAATTAAGTGTAAGGAAAATATACTCTACTAAAAACGTAAAATTATTTTATACTCAACACCTTAAAGAGACAGGATAGGAAACCGCTAAACTTATGGAAAATGACCAAGCCTCTGCTGCCCCCCAAAGCGAAGAAGTTCACACAGAAACTTCGACAGCAGATCTAGGACAACCCGTAATCGATTTTAAAGACCCTTTATTGGATTGTTTGGTGATCTATACCAAGCTGAATCGGCACCCCTTTTCCAAAGATGCTCTAATATCAGGGTTACCTTTAGCAAACCATGACCGCTTAACCCCTGAGTTATTTATCCGTGCAGCTGAACGAGCCAATATTGTCGCCAGCTTTAAAAAGCGCGCTTTACAAGATATTCCCAACCTAGTCATGCCCTGTATCCTGACATTAAAAAATAACCAGGCCTGCCTACTAGAAAAAATCGATTTTGATACTGAAAAAGCGACGATAATACTCTCGGATGCCCCTGATGGCCGCCTCGATGTCGATTTACACCAACTGGAAAAAGACTATTTAGGCTATGCCATTTACTTTACTGAAAAATTTCAACAAGCCTCTAAAAAAGAAGACCTGATTTCAACAGGTCAAGGGCACTGGTTTTGGCATACTTTCTGGGACAACCGCGGCATTTACCGCGATGTCTTAATCGCCTCGGTGATTATCAATATTTTTGTGTTGGCCAACCCGTTATTTGTGATGAACGTGTATGACCGCATTGTACCGAATAATGCCGTCGAATCGCTTTGGGTGCTTGCAATCGGTATCAGTGTCGTCTACATGTTCGATATTCTTTTGAAATTTCTTCGTTCTTATTTCTTAGAAATGGCCGGCAAAAAAAGTGATGTCATCATGTCTTCGAAACTGTTTGAACAAACCCTTGGACTGACCATGGCGAACCGACAAGGTTCAATTGGTGCTTTCGCCAATAACTTAAAAGAATTTGACAGCATTCGTAACTTCTTTACTTCCGGCACCATTGCCTCTTTAGTCGACCTCCCCTTTGTTATCATTTTCTTATTGGTTATTTTCTTTATTGCGGGCCAAATCGTCCTGGTTCCAATCGCTATCATCGGCTTAATTCTGGTGTATAGCATCGTCATGAAAAAACCCATTCAAAGTAGTGTTGAAGCGACTTATGAAGCCTCATCACAAAAAAACGCTGTTTTAATTGAAACATTAACCGCCATTGAAACCATTAAATCACTTGGTGTTGAAGCCCACTCTCAATGGAAATGGGAACAGGCGGTAGGTGAGATTGCACGTGCCAGTTTAAAATCTAAGATGCTACAAAGTTCGATTGGCCGCGTGACCGGTTTTATGCAACAAATGAGTACGGTTGTAATTGTTCTGGTAGGGGTTTACCTGATAAAGGATGGACTTTTAACGATGGGGGGGTTGATTGCTACCGTCATGTTAAGCCAAAGAGCCATTGGCCCGATGGGACAATTTGCCAGCTTAACATCAACCTATCAACAAACCAAAACCGCTCTGGATTCGCTGAATGAGCTAATGAAAAAAGAAGTGGAACGTCCGGCAGGTAAACGCTTTATTCAGCACCCTGTTTTTGAAGGCACCATTGAATTTGTCGACGTCACTTTTACCTACCCCGGGGAAACCAAACCGGCTTTGAATAACGTGTCATTTAAACTGAACCCTGGCGAGAAATTGGGGATTATCGGGCGAATCGGTTCTGGAAAATCCACCGTCGAAAAGCTCATTCTCGGTTTTTACCATGTCGATTCCGGTTCCATCTTAATTGATGGCATTGACATCACTCAGCTCGATCCAGCTGAATTAAGACGCAACATAAACTATGTGCCGCAAGATGTGACCTTATTCAGTGGCGACGTCCGTGAAAATATCGCCTATCGAGCACCTTACGTTGAAGACAGTGAAATTTTACGAGCAGCCAAACTAGCAGGTGTGGACGACTTCATTAAAACCCACCCTTCCGGCTACAGTTTAAAAATTAATGAAGGGGGTGGATCTTTATCGGGTGGTCAACGCCAAAGTATCGGGGTGGCCCGCGCCTTATTACTCGACACCCCCATTTATCTATTTGATGAACCCACGAATGCAATGGATGCCAATACCGAACAAACCATGATAGACCGCCTTAAAAAAGGCACTTTGAAAAACACGACAATCGTAGTGACACATAAAATGAGTTTGTTACAGCTTGTCGATCGTTTAATCGTCATGAGTAATGGTAAAGTGATTGCAGATGGTTCAAAAGCAACCGTACTGGAAGCCTTGAAGACTGGACGGATTAACAAAGCATAAGCCCATGATATTCAAAAAAGACACGACTCAAATACCACATTCACAAGAGACACCGATCCCGGAAGAGGATTTGGCGTTCATGTCGAACTTGAGTCAAGCGGCACTCGAAAAGCCAACCATCAAATCTCAGCTGATTGTCTGGATCATGTTTTTAGTACTCATCTGGTTATTGGTTTGGGCCAATTACGCTGAGCTCGATAAGATTGTTCGTGGACAAGGCAAGGTGGTTCCTTCTTCAAAAATTCAAGTGGTTCAAAATTTAGAAGGCGGTATTGTTGAAAACATTTTTGTACACTCGGGTGATAAAGTGCAAAAAGGTCAAATCTTGTTAAAACTCGATAATACCCAATTCGTCAGCTCTTATGATGAAACCGAGGCACAGCTTTATGACTTAAGAGCTCAAGCGGCTCGACTATCTGCGGAAGCATTCGGCAAACCGTTTAAAATCGACCTCCCTTCTGAAAACCCAAAAGTCGAAGCCATTTTTGAGCGTGAAAAGCAACTTTATGAAAATCAATTACAACAGCTTGAAACCACTCAAAAAATTCTAAACGAAAAAATCACACAGAACCGTTCTGAACTTAAGGAAGCCTATAACCAATTCAAACAACTGTCTAAGTCTTATGATTTATTACAACAAGAAATCGAAATCATGAAGCCATTAGTCAAAGAAGGGATCGCTTCCGAGGTCGATTTGTTGAAAACGCGCCGTGAAGCCAATGATGCCTATTCGCAATTACAGACAACCCAGAACTCAATTCCGCGTTTAAAATCGATCATCAATGAATCCATTAATAAAAAACAAGAAGCAAAGCAAAAATTTCGCAATGAAGCACAACAGGAATTGAATACCGTGCTTGCAAAACTGTCCCAGCTTGAAAGCTCTAAAACGGCTTTGGAAGACCGGGTCCGTCGAACCAGCATTACCTCACCGGTCAATGGCACCATCAGCGAACTGTTGGTGACCACCATTGGTGAGGTCATTCAACCGGGGAGCGACATTATTAAAATCGTTCCGTTGGATGATTCTCTTGTGCTTGAAACCAAAATTTCACCGGCCGATATCGGTTTTGTGTACCCTGGCCTCAAGGCTAAGATAAAATTCACCGCTTATGACTTCGCCATTTATGGTGGACTGGATGGCACGGTAGAAAAAATTTCAGCCGATACCATTTTGGATGAAGAAGGAAATAGCTTTTATATCGCCCGTATAAAAACGGATAGGAACTACCTTGGCTCAGAAAAAAATCCATTGTCTTTGTTACCTGGCATGACGGCAACGGTCGATGTGGTGGTCGGTAAGCATACGATATTGGAGTATTTAATCAAGCCAATTATCAAAGCTAAAGATTTGGCACTCAGAGAGTCTTAAGGCTTGATGAGGCATTAATTGATTCATGCAAATGATTTTTGATAAACAAATTAAACTATAAGGACTATAAAAAAATAGACACGCATATGAAGCAGTTACTCCTATACGTCCAAGACCCCCATGCACTCAAAAACTGGTCCAAGGTCTCTTCATTGCCAAAACAAATTTTATATACCTTAGAAATGGACACTCAAGCTCGTCCTGTAACCGACTATTTATTGATGATACAACTGACCGATAGCCCTGCCAATGATGTCGAAATCGAAAACGCACTTTTGCAAGGCTATACGGTGTTACTTTTTTCAAACCAACCCACAGCGGAAGAAGGCATGGCTTGGTTTAAAAAAGGCATAAAAGGATATTTAAATACGTTTGCTCTACCCTCTAGAATAGAACAGGCGCTTAACACTATTCTCGCCGGGAACATTTGGCTTGGACAAAATGTGATGCAGAGCATCATACAGTCAGTTTCATCAAGCCAGCCACAACAAAATGATTCCTGGAAAGAATTGTTATCTGCTCGGGAAATTGAAACCATGGAATGGATTCTGCAAGGAAAAAGTAACCATGAAATTGCTGAACAGATGATAATTAGTGAACGAACTGTCAAAGCTCATGTTCACAGTTTATTAGAAAAACTCAATGCCAAAGATCGCTTAAATCTAGTCATAAAAATACAAAATTGGCACAAAAATGCACTCTAACAGAAAAGATAAAACTCTATGTCACCGACTCAAAAACCATTACAACTGACGGTAATAGCCTGTACGGCTTTACTTACTTTTTCGTTTAATGCTTACGCCATTAATTTAAAAGAAGCCGTTGAAGACGCTGTTCTCCATAACCCTGAATTTCGACAAGAAGTGAAAGCGTACCAAGCCATAGAAGCTGAAGTGAAAGCAGCCAAAGGCGGATATTATCCCAGTCTCGACTTAAATGCCGGGATGGGATATGAGGAAGTCGATCGCCCAGGCATCGACAACATTGGCAATGGCTTAACGCGCAGAGAAACGTCCGTTAAATTAACTCAAAATCTGTTCGAAGGGTTTGGCACGCAAGATGAAGTCAAACGCTTGCAATATCGTCTTGATGCACAAGCCTACAAAACGCTTTCCAAAGCAAATGATGTCGCCTTACAAATGATTCAAGCTTATATTAATTTATTAAAAGAAAAAAAATTATTGAATTTGGCGCAAACGAATCTGGAAACCCACTTAAAACTGTTAGACCAAATCGAACGACGTACCGAAGCGGGCATCGGGAATCAGGTTGAAGTCGACCAAGCCAAAGCGCGTTTAGCTTTAGCTCGATCAAACTATGGCGCGGTCGAAAATAGATTCTTTGATGCCCGAGCTAAATTTCAACGTATCTTGGGACGAATGCCGGAAGACAACCTAATCGAACCAAAAGCGGAATTTCCATTGCCTAAAACACAAGAAGAGGCCATCAATGTTGCCCTGATGAACCACCCGACCTTAAAATCCGCCAGTGCGGACATCGCTGCGGCTAAAATGCAATATGATTTATCAGGTTCCAACTACTATCCACGCGTTGACTTGGAAGTTGAAAAGACGTTCGACAATAACTTGTCTGGCATTGAAGGCAACAACGAATACCTTCAAGCCATGGTGCGTTTTAAATACAACCTCTACAACGGGGGGCGAGACAGTGCCAACCGAGAAAGAACAGCGAGCAATTTTCAACAAGCGACCGAAGTTCGGAACAACACGCACCGGCAAGTGATTGAGAATTTAAAATACGCCTGGAACGCCAAGGTTTACATCAACAATCAACTTGATTACATGCGTCAGCATATCAAACTGACACGAGATACACTGAATGGGTATCGAAAACAGTTCAGTTTGGGACGGCGCTCTTTATTGGATTTATTGAATACCGAAAATGAATACATTAACGGGCTTAATACCTTAGTCAGTAGTGAAGCGGATCAGCTAACGGCTAAGTACCGTATCTTAAATGCCACTGGCCACTTATTGAATACCATGGGAATCGATTATGATTTTATTCAATCCTCAGAAACGCCATAAGGTATGTAATGCGAGGAATATCCATAAATTATTAGCTCAACTGTAAGGTGGTGGACCAATACAGTTGAACGCCCCCCATTACAATTACTAAAAACCCTGCCAAACGACGAACCCATAAAGTTCTGGCTAACTTGGTAAAGAAAAAAGCAAAACTTCCCATTAACAATAGGTTTGGTAATGTGCCTAACCCAAATGCCAACATGACCAGACCGCCTTCCAGTCCGCCGCCAGCACTGAGTGCCATAATCAGCATACTGTAAACCAGTCCGCAAGGCAGCCAGCCCCACACCAAGCCATAAAGCCAGGCCTGGTAGAAATTTTGCACCGGCATCATCTTTTTGGTCAACGGAGCCAGACGCTTCCAAACTCCCTGTCCAAGCCGCTCAACAGCAACAATACCATTCCACCAGCCACCTAAATATAAGCCTAAAACGATCATAAACAAACCGGCGATTATCTGCAAAGTTTGTTGCAACGGCAGGAAAGAAGTCAATGAAATCAAGGAATTGCCAAGAAAACCAAATAATGAACCAATTAAAACATAACTGGTCAAGCGTCCCGCGTTATAACTTAGCTGGTAAGGAAACATACGCCACCAGCTCAATTGAACCTCTGGCTTGAGATTAAAGGTTAAGGACCCAACGACACCGCCACACATCCCCAAGCAATGAATCCCACCCAACAAACCAACCATCAATGCGGTTAAATAAATAGATTCCATCATTTAAAGCGACTTATCCAAAGAACGGTATGAAATAGACTCTGCAATATGCGCCATCTGGACGGCTTCTTGTTGCTGCATATCTGCTAAAGTACGCGCGACACGCAAAATACGGTGATACCCTCTAGCCGACATGCCCATACGATTAACAGCCTGCTCCAACAATTTTTTTGAATCTGACTGTAACGTGACATATTGCTCCAGCTGTTTTGGAGTGAGTTCGGTGTTTAGGCAGCCTTGCCGAGTTTTTTGCAATGTTTGGCATGTCATAACGCGTTCGCGCACTTCAGCACTTGTTTCCGCCCCCTTTTCTCGCTCACCACTTAATGCGTCAAAATCAACAGGCGGCACTTCTAGATGACAATCAATCCTATCCAATAAAGGGCCTGATATTTTGCGTCGATAACGTAAAACTTGTTCCGGCGTATCCTGACAACTGTCAACTACAGAATTAAATGATAATATTGATGGTAAATGAGTCATTTTCTACAAAATTATTTGATAATCTACTTTATATGATCTCGATGTTAAACTTTTTTCTACAAAATTAAACGAGAATGTTTGCCGTGCCTGCAAGAAAAATTCCATTAAACTATCGTAACATTACAGGCTATGTTCACAGTGATAAAAGTGATGAATATACTCACTTTGAAGCTAGCCTTGAACGCAATGCCCTACTTTTGTGTGAATTTGACGAACAAGTTGAGAAATTCAAAACACAGCCAAGACGATTTGAATTCACCCACAATGGTAAAAAAAGACATTATACGCCAGATATTTTGATTAAGTTCAAAGATGGGTTATCACTGTATGTCGAAGTTAAATACAGAAATGATCTTAAAAAAGATTGGGATAAATTAAAGCCAAAATTCAAGGCTGCGATACAGGAACTAAAATCAGAACCTAACACGCGCTTTAAGATATGGACTGAACAAGAAATTAACACACCATTTTTAAAAAATGTCACCTTTTTACTCCCATACAAAAACCGTCCATACGAAGAATATCAGCTGGCAACCATTCAAAAAATTTTATCCAGAGGGCAACCTGCGTCAATCAAGGAACTTTTAGCACTATGTTCTACCAATGAGATGGAACAAGCGGAATTCCTAAATACTCTCTGGTATGCAATCGCAAATCAACTCGTCCTAACGGACTTATCTATACCGCTCAATATGAATCAACTTACCTGGTTAAAGGGCTATCATTTCGAGGATAAGATCAATGAGTGAGACCCATTTTGAAATCGGCTCCGAAGTATTTCACGGCAACTCTCGTTACAGAGTAATTGGTGTACTGGATTTAGAGCACGTGTCTGTGCGTAGTTCATTTACTGGAACTGTAAAAAAAATGCATGTTTCTGAATTGACATCCAAACCGGATGATCCAGAAAAACCTGTTGAAATTGTACCAGCCACAGACCTATTAACGATCCCAGATGAAGACTGGGTTAAGGTCAACAACAAAGCCATGCTGTTCAACCAAGTTTTACAAATTAATGATGAAGCTGAAAGGAGAGTACAACTCAGAGAAGTGGCCAATAAGTTAGAAATTTCTGAGCCAACGGCTTACAGACAGCTACAAAAATACAAGAACTCGAATGGAAACCCCTTATCACTGCTTAGAAAGAAGCGGAATGAGACTGGTCGCCTACAACCGGAGGTTGAAGATTTAATACAGAAGTACATAGGTGTCTACCTTAGTCCTATTCAGCCGCGAGTTACCAATATCTACAGAGATCTGAAATTAGAAATCTACGAAATAAACAAGGAAAGAAAAAATTCAAATCTTGAACTTCTCGTTACCCCTCACATCAACACCCTTAGGTTTCGGATTTCACAGCTTACCGCATCAGAAGTCGCCTCTAAAAGAAAAGGTCGAAAAGGGCGCGAAGATTTTAGACCGCTGATTGGTAAATTCCCTCAATCCCAGAAACCACTTGAAGTAGTACAGATCGACCATACTCCTTTAGACTTAATTATTGTTGATGATGAAAACAGGCTTGATATAGGAAGGCCTACAATCACCCTGGCCATCGATGCTTACAGCCGAATGGTCGTGGGATTCTACATATCACTGGAAAAGCCGAACACTTTATTAACAGGACTCTGTTTGGCACACGCTATTTTAGATAAAAAGCAATGGCTTCTAGAGCATGAGGTTGAAGGAGATTGGCCTGCTTATGGACTTATGGACACTATCCATACAGATAACGGAAAAGAGTTTCACGGGAAATCGTTAAAGAGGGCTTGTGAGATATACAAGCTCAATATGATCAAGAGACCGGCAAAAACACCTCGTTATGGCCCTCATATTGAAAGATCATTCAAAACTTTTAATGATTCAGAAATCCACACACTTCCTGGTACCACAAAATCTAATGTTCAAGATAAGGCGGAATACCAATCCGAAGACAATGCTATTTTTACCTTATTTGAATTTGAGCAGTATTTCACAGAATTTCTCGTGAACAACTATCATCTTGAAAAACATTCAGATTTAGGTATGTCGCCCCTCCAAAAATATAAACAGGGTATTCTTGGAAATGGAGAGCAACTAGGAAGAGGTCTTCCCCCCAAAATTGACGACCCACTTAAATTGAAGATTGACTTTCTTCCTTACGAAGAAAGAAGTGTCCAGAAATATGGAATTCAATTATTTGGAATTGATTACTTCCACGATGTTTTACGCAAGTGGATAAAGCAACCAGATAAAAACAGAAAAGGTTCTCAGAGATTCATTGTTAGATACGACCCAAGAGATTTGAGTTCGGTCTTTTTCTTCGATCCTGATATGAAAGCCTATGTTGTCGTTCCATACCGAGACACCAGTCACCCACCAATTTCTCTTTGGGAATTGCGTGAACTTAAACGCAAAGCAAAAGAAGCTGATCCATATAAATCGGTTGATGAAGAGGCAATCTTTGAATCCAGAGCTAGAATGAAACGATTGACAGAACAGGCACTAAAACAGACTAAACATATGCGCAGAATGAAGCAGAAAGAAGCAATCCGAGAAAAAGAATCAATTCCGTCAATTGCAAAAGAGTCTGCGAGAAATAACCAGAATTCAATTTCTTTGGTCACACCGAGTATAAACGACTTCGATGATGAAGATTTTGAGGACATTCAGCCTTTTGAGGAGCTTGACCAATGAGCAAATACGACCATCTTCTTGATAAAGCTTTTGACATACTGAGTGCCTCAAAGGAAGAACGCATCAGATACGTTAATGAAGACAAATGGATAGGATACCCCAGAGCGCAACAAATTCTAGAACGGTTAGAAGACTTCATTTCCTATCCACAAGTAGAAAGAATGCCAAATCTTTTAATTGTAGGTGACAGCAATAACGGCAAGACTCAGATTCTGAAACGCTTTGCTGAGCGTTATCCAATGTCAATTGATGAAGATACTTACACGAATGTTCAACCAATTGTTTTCATCTCAGCTCCAGCCAAACCGGATGAAAACGCTTTCTTAATTCGCTTGCTCGAAGAAATGATTATTCCTTATGCCAAAAACGACAGTTTGGAAGTTAAAAGACAAATGGCAATCAGGGCAATGCAAACTCGCAAAACCAGAATGTTGATCATTGATGAGATTCAACACATCATTGCGGGTTCTTATAATGCTCAAAAAGGATTTTTGAACAGTATTAAAGACCTAAGTAACACTTTAAAGATTCCTATTATTGGTGCCGGTATCGAAGATGCTTTTCATGCAATCCAAGTTGATTCACAGCTGGCAAATCGTTTTCAGGTTGAGGTACTTGAAAGGTGGAAGTTTGAGAACAAAGGGGATCGGGTTAAATTTGCCCAGTTAATTGCATCTATTGAAACAAGACTGCCCTTGCAAGAACCTTCTTATCTTTATAAAAAGCCCTACATAGAACAATTGCATTATCTTAGTGACGGCCTGATTGGTGAAGTAGTACTCATTATGAAACAGTTGGCTACTTATGCAATTAAGCATGATTTGCCTTGCATTGATGATTCTGTGTTTGGCGAATTAAATCTGGTACCAGCATCAAAAAGGAAAGAGTTATTGAAGCGCATGAGATAAAAACTATTCGATACCTACTCGATCTGCCATTTAATGATGAACTAGTATCGTCTTGGATTGCCAGAAATGCGCTTCAATATGGTATAAAACCAAGCCAACTTTCCACTTTGATTTTTGAGGATACTGATACTTGGAAGGGAGATATTGATGTCTTTCTAAACCCTAAAAAAATCACTACTCTCAATAAAAATACAGGCATAGATGAAAATAAAATTCAAAGCCAAACCTTCTATGCTTCATGCAGTTATTTTTACAATCAGACTGAAAAAACTCCCCAAGTAAAATGGGTTATGCCTTTGGGAGTACGCACCCGAAAAAAATCATTTGGTCTCCAATACTGCCCTTGTTGCCTATCGGAAGATGGAAATCAACCATATTTTAGAAAAAGCTGGCGTCTGGGCTTTATGACATGCTGTCCATTTCATTCTGTTCAGATGCATGACAGATGCCCTAAATGTCACAACCCAATCGACATTAAAAGACTTCAAAAACATAAAGGGGAGATTCTTTACCACCCAGAGGATATTGCCTATTGTTCAAAATGTGGGTTCGACCTTAGAAAAACTCAATACATTGACGTTTCTTCAGAAGAGTATGGAATCAATCGGGTTAATTTTATTCAATCGACGACCGGGTACGGGAAAGCTGGTAATTTAGATTTTTGCTATTCTAATCTTTACTTTGAGGGTATCCGGAGATTACTCTCATTTGTTGTTTGTAGCTCTAACGGTAAAAGACTATTTGTTCATCTCAAGAGAGAGTTGCAATTGCAACAAATGCATCATCGTGAAGCGCTAGGACATAATATTGAACCAGAAAGATTAGGTATTAATTTACGGCGCACAGGATTCATCATGATTTATCATTTGCTACAGGATTGGCCCGAGACTTTTGTGAATTCTTGTAAGATCACTGACACGTCCTCCCACATGATAAAAACGCCATATTTGGAATTTCCATTTTGGGTATCTGACACATTTTTCTTCAATATCCATGAACACCGTTTTTTGACATGTGATACTGAAAAAAAGAACATCATTAATTATTTTCAAACACGGTTAAAAAAGAAGATCAACCTAAATCAGGCAGTGAGACTTGTCAAAAATCTCAGGGAAACAAATTAACTTTCTATTTTTTTGGTTTTGGAGTCGGAGGCGCTGAACTTGGCTTTACTTTTTCGCTGTTAGTAGGCTTGGTATGACCCTTTGTATGACCATCTTTAAAACCTGTCTTATCACTCATTAACTTATCTCCAATTCTCATTTTTTGGGTTTTGGTGCAGGTGGAGGTGAATTAGGTTTTATCCTATCCGTCGGCTTTGTTCTATCAACACCATTAATCACTCGATCTACGGGGTTTCTTCCACCATCTTTTCGTCTTATCTTATCGCTCATGACTGTTCCTATTCTAATAACTCATTGGGAATAGACTCTATAGAGAAACCGCCCAATTTTTTTGATAAATATAACTTTGGAACGGAGTAATACTCTTCAGAATCATCATACCCAAACACTGTCACATCCATCATAACTAGTTCTTGAAAAGATTCATTTTCTGAATAAGACACAACCCTTCCTTGATAAGTCAAACCTTTTTCTTTATCTCTTACATAAATCCAATCAGTATCTTCTGCACTCAAAAAATAACTAAATAGATTTTCATCTCCATATTTAAACGACGCATTAAAAAACTTAGCTATTCTATTTAAACGTTTATGATAAACAATTGCCGCGGCTAATATACCAAGCGGAATTGCGATCATGGTAGCCCAAAAAACATCTGCAAGTTCAAATTTTAATGAGGGATCGAAAATAAAAGACCAGACTGATAAATAATAATATTGAACTGGGTTCTCAAATATAACTTGCCAAATCAATATTACAGCTTGAATCACAGCATAGGACATAACACCAAGCACAAAAGAATAGATCCCATACTTCAAAGCACCCCAGGGCTTAACATGGGAAGTAATTTTTTCAGCAGTTATCGCTGAGATAAATCCTGGAAAAAGTATTATGCCTATCAAAACAGCTAATTCATTCACATTTCACTCCGTAAAGATTTTGCTCAAATCGTTTTACTTGAACTCCATTTTAATAAAATATTTTCTGCAAGACTTAGTGCCTTAGATAAAAGTTTACTTCTTGCTTTTTTATCATGCGTTCCATGGACTTGCTCTATAAGAATTGATAGATTGATATGGTCACTGTTCGAGTCATCAAAAATAGGCAATGACAAATGTTTAAACACATTAGCAACCTGAATAGATACATTGTGGCTGTCAAGCCATTCTCGAACCGTTTCTGTATTAAGGAGACCGCATAAGAAATAAGCCGTTTCTTTATTGTCAAATGAAGCAAAATAAACTTTATGATCTGGAATAAAAACTCTCTCGCCAATTACCGGCATATCATCAGAAGCTGCAACGGCAGCGTAAAAACTTGATGACATCTCAGGCCAAACGACTTTCCAAGGTTTAAAGGTATAGTCACCAACATTGTAAACAGCCTGATACGGTGCGTTCTTCATTTGTCTGCGATAAGTTGAACGATCTAACAATAACGTTTCAAATCCTTTAAACCAAGCTTTAGTTTTCTTGAGAACTGGGCTGTTCAAATTATCTTCGCATTCCTGATACGCTTCTTTTGAAATGGCATTATTAGGGACAAAGGTATAGAGACGCTCTTTGTTATATTTCGGATCTTTAAGCTTCAGGTAACACGGCTCAAAATCACTAGCGCCTTTAATTAGAGGATAAAGCAAGTCAGGTTCAACCCACTGAGTTTTGGCGACTCCAATGTCCTTTCTACCAGCTTCTGGACGACTTCTAATTTCAACAAGCTTTCCATTATCTTGTAATATAGGAACGAAATAGACACCATTTAAATCTGCTGTAATCCCTTTTCTCCCCTGTGTCCAATTACACTCAGACGACAAATATTTGATTGCATCAAACCTACCAGTCTTCAAAATAGCCCAAGGTGAGCCATCTTCACTAACAGGAAATGCTTCCTTATAATCTGGTTCAATTATATTTGTCATATCAGACAGACTAACTGTTGGAGGTATAGCTTTTTTCTGGCCCGTTTTTGCATTCCATATTGTGTACGGGACGGGGTATACTGCAGGCACTTTGGTTTTTCTGAATACCGATACAACAGTGTGATTTGAAGCATCTTCAAATGGCTTCAGTGCTTTAAAGTCATCGATATGGATAGGTTGAAGAAATGCGGAATCTGGATTAGTTGATTCGAGCTTAAAGGTTCTAAAACCGGCTGATGATGGGTTTTTGAAAAGCGTACCAGTTATAACAAATGCAAGGCAACCCCCATCATTCAACCATTTATCAGATACTGCATATGTAATCATGGCCGAAATATCTAACTCATTACCACCATGACGCTTCGTTTTAGAAAAAATACCGTAGTCTTCACAGGTTGGCTTCACCCTATCGCGATAAGCACCTGGAAGTTTTGACCAACGAACCCAGGGGGGATTACCTACAATGCAATCGAACTCGCCTGCAGTTGCAGACCAAAAGAAATTTCGAACGATTCTGAACCAAATCCCGTTCCACTGTTTTCGATGTAATTCTAATACTTGGTTGTAGGTATACGATAAAGGCTCTGACCAATCAGACATTTCTTCAATTGATACATAACCGTATTTGACTAAATTTTCTTCTACCTTATCAAACTCAAGATCTGATTCGACATCCTCTCCCATTCTTGCAAAAACATCATCAAGACGTTCACGATTCAGCGCCAGCTCAGATGGAAGTAAAATATCTAATTTAGCAACCTGGCTACCAATCTTATACTGCACAATTTTTTGACTATCTTTCGGATTTTGTGCGGGTGAGTAAATAGCATCGGCCAGTAGTACAGGTAATTCAATGTCTATGCCTTTGCATGACTTTAAAAGCCCTGAAATCTCCATAAGAAAATTTACACGAGCTGTTTGAACAGCAAGAGGGTTTAAATCAAACCCCCATACCGTTGAACAAACATGCTCTAGTGTTTCCAAGTCATTCCACTTATTAACTCTTGCTTCTGCTATTTTTTTGCGAATCAAGGCAATCAAAAAGGCTCCTGACCCCGCTGTTGGATCGAGCACTCTTTTATCCAGCCAAGAACCTTTATTTGCCTGTGATAGCGTAAAATCTACTAGCCAATCAGGTGTATAAAACTCACCAAGTGACTGGCGAAGTTTTCCAGGTACAAGACCTTGGTACAGGTCTCTCAAGACATCTCTGGTGTTTGAAAGCTGAGTCAAACTATAAAAAGAAAGTACAGATAAAACCTTTCTTAATGAGATTAGTAAAGTGTTTTCGTTAGCCGCCAATTGCTGTTTAATGATATCCAAATACCAGCTAAATATTGCCTCTTCAACGAACCCTTTTATGCCGGCCTGTTCAAAAATTTTGGAACGCTCAATTTCAAATTCCAATGAATTAACAAGCGTTTGATCGTCTTGCATTGCAGCCATTGCTTGGGCTGGGTACTCAATAGATGTTAATCCATGTGCAGAGACTATTTCAGCTGCAATTAGCTTTATGAGTAGAGAGTTATAGGTATGGATGACAAATAGTCTTGCAGGTAGCGAATCTTCAACTTTACCATTCCATGTGAAAGACATTTCTTTAGAAATCGCTTCAGCTTGAAGAACTGACATATCAGCTACCTGACCATAAAGTGTTCTCCACTCTTCAAATAACATTTTTACTTTGTTATTTTTTGGCTGCTGAATTTCACTAGCCAAACCATCTGACAGATTTTGCATTAGTTCTTTAGCACCCGGAGAACCATGACCAAAATCAGCTAACAAGTTTTCTGTTGTTAATGCTTTTCTTGTGTCAGAAATAAAGGCATCAATTACTATCCCTACGGCATACTCAGAAAATGGAATAAGTTGCTGAGAATGAACCTGGCCATTTACAACCTGAGCAAAGCAAACATGTTCACCATCAATAGCAATCCCGATAAAATCAGATTCAGGTATACCTGTCTTTTGTGATTCAGTTTGAATATATGGAAGTAAGCGCTGCTCTGTTGCTTCAATAAATTTAGGGCTAGTCTTTTTACCGTTAAATAATCTTGGAGCTTTAAATTCAACAATGACATGATTAAGGCTTGCATCTTTTCGATCACGCTCGGCATTCAGATGTAACCCTGTCGCTCCTTCAATTGCTTGAATCCAAGCTAATCTAACCTCTTCTTCTCCAGACCAAGGCTTTTGGCGCTTTGTATTTATTTGATTAAATGCTTTTTCTATTTTGTTCACAATATTTTTATCCAGAGTACTATTCTTTAAGCCTATACAATAAGCTCTAAAAGAGCTTTAGCTTTATTTTTTCCAAGCTTGCTAACAAGACGATTTAGAAGCAAATCAATTTCATCATCTTCAATTCTCTTTATTTTTTTATCAACAAAAACCGGCTCTTCTCCAGTAATAATAAAGTGGATGCTCGGATGTTGTCCCTTTTCATTGGTTAAAGATCCAAATTGGTTTAGTTTATCCGGACCAATAAATCCTTTTCGTTTTCTCACTTTAGTTAACGTCGATTGGTTGGTATAGCCCAGCTTTTCTGCCAGAGTTTTCATGTTCAACCCTAAACAATCTTCAGAGACCTGCAAAAAGCGATCACAAATTTTTTCTAACGACTCTTTATCTATATGATTTCGCATAATAAAAATATGATTTTATAATAATTTTTAGTAGATTATACATAATAGATTTGATAAAATCATATTAAATAAAATGAAAAGACGTGCTTTTTTATGAAAAAATCAAAATTAGGTCAATTTTACACGCCAGAATACATCAGTGAATTAATGTCTGAACTAGTTATATCTTCAGAAGCTAAAGAGCCTCTGAAAATTATTGATATGACATGTGGCCACGGCTCATTACTTAAACCCCTTCAAGCGAAGTTAGTTAACAGCTATTTTCATGCTTATGATATTGATTCAAAAAATATTGAATATTTAAAGCAATCCCAGTGCACTTGGGATGTTAGAAATGAAGATTCTCTACTATACGAATTTGAGAAAGAATTTTACGACATCTCATTAGGAAACCCTCCATTTATAAAAACAAAAGTCACACCTCAATTAGCAGATATTTGTGAAAGAAACTATTCTGGAAAAATATTAAAAATAGGAACGAGTATTCGTGCTGAAATTATTTTTATTGCCAAATATATAGAAGCAACAAAAATTGGGGGTAGAGTTTCTCTGATACTTCCTGAGTCAATCATTTCTAATGAGAAAATGGACTTTGTTAGAACGTATATTTTTAAGAACCTTAGAAACATCTCAATTTATGAAATTAACGAGCAATATTTTGATGAAGCAGAAGTCAGAACATATTTAGTGTCGGGTGAAAAAACAATTAATCCAGACTTAAAAATTCAAATTGGTACGATTTCAAAAAACGGTCAAGTGAACAAAATCAAAACCGTTGATAAAAAGCATTCTGTTTTAAGGGCTGACGTGAAATACCTATCTCAAATAGAAAGGTTCAAAGCTTTAAAAGAAAAATACACTTCGCTTGGGGAAGTAATTTATTCTTTAGACCGTGGGAACAAAACAAAAAAACAGTTAGAACATGATAAAACTGTTTTTTTTCATAGCTCCTCCTTTAAAGAATTTGAAACTCAAGACATTAGCCTAGAAGGCTGCGAAGATTTGATGCAAAGGTACAATGCAAAACACGTTGCTAAAAAAAGCGATATTCTAATTCCAAGAATTGGCCGTAGTTGCCATCAACATCAAGCTCTAATTACTTACGGGAATGCTGTTATCACAGATTCTGTATTCAGATTAAATTTGCCTAAAAAAATTGCACCTATAGTTTTTGAGTCTCTACAAACCGAAGATAGTAAAAGCTGGCGAGACATTCACTCAAAAGGTAGCTGTACAAAACTTCTAACGAACAGCGACATCTTAAACCTGCCTATAATCGGTTTAAACCGTTAAACTATACAAATAATAATGTCCAATGCCTGATGATCTTTTTGTCGATTTGTTCGGAAAATCATACTGCAAAGACACTTGCAACCCCATTGAGTAATTTCCAGATTCAATTCTACTAGCCTGCTCATTCAGTTTTTCAACTGCATAAATTGAAGCACCAATAGAACACGGTTTAGTTCCATAGGCAGCTAACTGTAAGACATCACTATCTTCTATTGTTGGCTCAACTCTTTTCGATAAAAACTCATAAGTTGATAAAGGAGAGTTCGCAGAAATGAATTCAGCTTCATCACAGTCATTATTTTCGAGAAATTGTGTGTGTTGAAAAATTGAATGATTTTCCCAGCCAGATTGGAATGGGGGAATTGCGAAAGCAATCATTAGCTTTTTTATTGTTGAATTTTCATCATCATTCAAAACTCTACCAAGCCTACTTCCTTCAAAACCAACAAACGCAACTAAATTGACCTTGCTGCCATGAGAACCAAGCATTGGGGTAAAGCCTGGCACCGGCATAGACTTACTGAAAGAGTCACTTAAGCGAAAATCGTGTCTACTAATTGATGGAGATAAGGCTTTACCATAAGCATCTGGTGTTAAATATAAAAAGTCAATTGAGTCTACTTTATCGTAGACTTCTCGCAATATGAGTGTAAGTTCAACAAAGTCGATTGTTGTGCATTCAATAAGCACACGATTTCCTGAAATACTTTTTATATATTCAACTGCTTCCGGAAGAGTGTATTCAACTCCATTAATAATCATTTGAAAAGTTTGACTTTCATATGAAACCTTAAATATTCTTTGCTCTGAATAGACATCTACAATGTATCGATTTATCAACTCCGAACGGTCATCTAAATCAACTTGAGTTCCAATGAACACGCAGTCGTAATCACTTCTTAAATTAATTCCTTCAATGGAAATCGCTTTCTGATCACATAAAAACTTCATCTAAATAAATCCTAGAAATCGATTTGGTCTTGATGAGAAATAACTTTACCAACTTCAACTTCGACTTCAACTTCAGCATTCTTCCAGCGTGATAAATAACGCTTATAAATATTGTTAAATTCCTCTTCACCTCCAAGAAAAAGAACATTTACTTCATTCTCATTAAAATCGATCTTCCGAATTTTTCTGTAACTAATCCCATAAAAGGGCGCAAAAATAGGGTTTAAAATATAGTCTTTATCTGCAATATCATCTGATTTACTTTTGGTTTTATTTTCTTCAAACAAAACATTCCAAACTTTCGCACTTCGAATCAGATCCTGCAATTCAATTGGCAAACTTGATCCTGAAGAAATGTTAATAGAAAAGTGATTTATTTCTGGTTCGCTTTGAGAATATCTTTTTGCAGCTACGGAAAATATCATCCCCAATCTCGCTACAAAATTTCTTAGGCTTTCACCATGTTGGCCGAGACTAGGAACAACTTCTATCAAATTCTTTTCACTAACTCTACGAGCTGCATGCGCTTGTATGTTAATTGGTATTGAAGAAAACTTAGTACCCGACTCTGATAATGACTCAATAAGTGCTTCATGACATAACTCTTGAAAATGTCTCATGTTTTTTCTAGACAAAATACAAAACCGGTCAAACCCCGCATACAAGGGACAAGTTCGTTTAGGAAAGGATTTGTAAATCATAAAAATTACGCCGAAAATATTATTTTCAATCCACCCTTTAAACTGATTGTTTTCTTTATTGCCACCTGCCCACTCGATAAGATCATTCAATACCTGCTGCGGATCTTGTTTTTTTCTATTAAGGATCGCCGCAGAAACGATTGATGCTTCTGGTTGACTATCAATAATAAAATCCTGAGGTTTAATAGCATTTCCCTGAATGCCAGAACTTTTCAAGCCTAGCTTTATTATGCTCAACACCTTATTTCTCAAAGTCTTATCATTAATAATTTCTGCCGCAACATCGCTAGAGCTACATGATGGAAAAATTTTTGATGCTATATCAACAAATTTTTGAACTCGATAATCATCCAATCTCAAACTCAATTGCTTTTCTTCTGTAAGAATTTCGGGATTATCATAGTCTGGATCTGAGTCGATTGCTCCGACATGCCTCAACCTATAAACAACAAACTCAGCTGCCATTAATTTGAATTCTTCACTAGAAGTTTCGCCATCTAGATCTATTGTTCTAAAATCATGGGTCTCACTTATTTTTTCGGTACCACTTGTTTCCCAACAAATATCGGCGTATTTTTTCATAGCAAAACTGAATCTAAGTCTCGGTCTGCTATGCTTAATAAAATCATTAATTAATGCTTGCTGACCAGCAGCAAGATTTTCGTATTCATCAACATAAACCATATAAGACATTTCATACAACTCACTTACTTGCCTAGAAATGTCATCAACAATTGTCGGAATTAAAGGAAATGGGGATAGAAACTTTGGCTGCTCAACACTATTATAATTATTCAACCAAAATGATAGCTTTAGTTTTTGTTGGTTACAAAAATCTTTTAAATCAGATATACATTTAATTGTTTGCTCAAAACATTCACTTAAAACTGGATCTAGTTCTATCTTGAGTAATTCCTTTCCATCAAGTTCAAGCTTTGATTTCTGAATACTTTTTAATGAGTAATAAATTTCTTCCAATAAAATTAAAGTTAAATAATGCAAGAAAGCCATTTTCCATTGCGAACCTAGCCAGTTATCGGTAATTAGAGAACACAACTGTGTGTCAGGCCTCCAATAAATACCAATATTTTTAATTGACTCCAAACTAATATCATTTTTTTTCGGCGAGAAGACCGTGGCATGACAAAGTGATTTTAAAAACATCGTTTTGCCAGTTCCTCTAGCCCCAACAATCCGCCATGATTGGTTTGTATTGATAAAGTTATAATTCTTTACAAATGGAGGGATTGCAAACAAACCATATACATCATCAGGATAGTATTCGGCTCGATTTTTTGTGAATGCATCTTTGATATTTTCGTTCATCATTTATCGTCCAAAAAGAGGGTTCCATTTATCTAAATCTTCATCATGATAAAAAATTGGCAGGCTATTATTTGGAGAAGAAAAGTTTGAAAAAAAGCATGTTAATGCCTGCTTTTTATACCCAAAAGTATAACCTGGATTTAAACCTCGTCTATAAAATATGTCTTTATAAAAGTTTTTAGCATCATCGATGGAATTTACCCCATCCCTGAATTTTCCATTTGTTGAATAAAAAAATCCATGTTCATCACTTAATATCTCTACAGGCAAAGTTTGAACTGAAGGAAAGTTAGCATCTATTTTGTTTATAGCTTTTGTGTGGCCGATAAGAGGACAATAAATAATTAGTTTATGCCTAAAAATTTCATACAAACTTCTATCACTATTTGCATACACCTTATTCAAGCACTTTGAAAACTGACGCCCTGTACCAGTAATATCATCAATGAAAACCAGAACATCAATCGTATCCGCTTGCTGGACAGCTGTATCTAAGCTTATTACATGATGTTGTTTAATTCTCAAATGCCTTCTAAAAGAACGTATAAACAAATCGCCACTGGCGCCAGGAGAGCTTTTTTCTACAGTTACAAACTTTAGTGGAAATTCAATATTTCTGCGTAAATTATTTGAATAATCTCTTATTAAATTTTGAAGCCCACTATCTCTTAATGCCTTCGGAATTCTTTGATTGAAAATATCGAAATAACTGGAATGTATCATTTTATTACTTCGAAAAATCAGTGCGTCTAAGAGATGAGCTGCAAAATATTTTTCTTCATCTGTTTTAAAGTTTCTTAACCAAGCACTAAAAGAAAGCATTTCAATTTCAGCCCATACCTTTTTGGAAATCAAAGTATTAACTTTACCAACAGTTTGATCAAAGAAATGATGTCCTTCGTCAGGAATATGAAATGTCACAAACTTACCCTATAAAATTTTTTATTAAACTCGATTCTAAAATAACTCATTAATTAACTTAGTCTTTTTCGCACCAATCAACCTTAGTACCACCGTCATATTTAACAGCTAAACCTTTTGCAATTAGACTTTTAGCCAAATCTTTTCTGTCAATCAGAACATCAGCTATAATTCGAAAATACTTCCCTCGCTTAATATTCATCAACTCAATCTTATTAGCTGATCTAAGCATTGAAACAGTAAACTGCTTGGCCTTAACTGCAAGGTCTTTTTCAAACTGACACTTTGCCCTTAACTCTGGCGTATCAATGCCATTTATTCTGACAGGCATCCTTTTCCCTGCAATTTTAGGCCATGAATGGATGTTTACACGAAATGTATCACCATCATAAATACTAGTGACTTCATCCACAGTAACCGAACCATAACTTTTCTCAGAAGCAACAGAGGTATTTAATGAACCAATACTCCAAACAAGGAATATAAAAAACTGATGAAAATAAAACATGTAAAATTTTCTATCTGCCTCTGCAACCGGGAAATGGAACTTCCACCTCTAGAAGTCTAGACAACTTATGATAGAACTCGTCACGATTACGCCGCTCTGAATCAAACATATGACAAACCTCGCAAAGAGCTTTTATGGCTTGTTCCTTAGTTATATCTCCTTCCTCAACATAGACAGACAAATGTTGATTATAAATATACTTGAGTTCATTATATGAATCATCCTGACCACAAGAAACTAATTGGCTATCCTCATCTCTATGCTCATTACTAATGTCTTCGTAATGAAATTGGTCAGTAACATCGGTAATTTTATTTACATCATCACAAGCGAGATAATCTTTAAAACTCATCATAAAACTTTATCCTTTCGGAGGATGGGGATCATTGCCATGACTATCTTTTTCGGCAATTTTTCCATCTTTATTGTGAATCATCAATTCAGTTTCCTGATTACGACTTATTTCTCTTGCACGAGATTCAGCTTCTTTTTTAGTATCAAAATGACCGGACGACCTCTCTGAACCAGACTGCCGAATATCCCAACCACCACGTTCTTTATTTGGTACCACATGAGTGCTTTTCTTAGACATTGTAAACCTCCGTAAATTACCGCTTTTCAAATAATACAATTAACGTTTTCATAATATCCGAGTATTTATGATACACACCTTTGGCTGCATAATAATCACCAGTTGTTGTCTCAAGAATCTGACAGTTAACCTTAAAATATCCTAGTTTATAATCGGATGTGAGCGTAAAACCCTTGTAAATATCTCTGTCATCATCAATGCAGCGTTCCGTTGCAATACGGTCCATATCGCCACCAAAAAGGACTTTCTCCTTTGGAGAGTCATTAGTGACACCACTGACTGCAATTATGGCAGCAATGGCTATTGTTTTAGCAGGCACTCAAGAAACCCTACCATCTAAATCATTAAATACACTATTAATCGCTCTATGTACCCGATCAACAAAACTATCATCATCAGTAGCGATATGTTTCAAGCTGGATATGAATTCAAAGTCATTGAGAACCTTGCTTGCAATACCATTTCCAGAGTTATTCGCTATTTGAAACAACAAAGATCGGGCACCATTTGACTCATCTAAGTTCCTTCCTTGGTACCCGCCAAAAAGGAATAAAGAAAAACCAACCTTCTCTTTTCCTTCAATCTCCAATAAATAAACCGTTTGGCCTTTTTGATTTGAAATAGCTAAAAACAGAGCTTTACGCTGCCTGCCTACTACAGTATCCCAAGAATAATTGCCTGATTTTCCCTTTGGTCGTTCAAAATCATAAAGCCTAAAGGGGGATGAATAATCAGTACAACCAACCGGTAATTCCTGAGCAGATAAATCCTGTCGTTTATTAAGGATTATTGATACAGCATTAGATACAGATGTAATACGATCTGAAATAGGAATAGGCTCAGCATCATTGATTCGATTTTGCCAAGCTTGAAGATTGTTATCTTTTGAATAATCACCAGGCAAAGAACTCCCGTCATTAGAATCAGTAGCGTCTTCTTCCTCTTTAAACCGACGCACTTTTTCTTTTTCAGAAACTTTTTTTACTTTCGTAATCATATCACCATGTAAGTGACTAAACCTTTGTTGATAAAACTCCAGCTCTTCAGCTTCAATGCCATTTGTCGGCTTTTCATCTTGAGTTAATTCAGGCTGTTCAGAATTATCTTTCCTTTCTTTCTTGTAGGATGGTTTTGGAGAGGACTCATTATCAATAGCACCACTTGATTTGTAGGAATCAAGTGATTCAATTTCAACTCGATGAAATGGAAAAGAATGCTCGCATTTTTCGATTGTTCGAACAATGAAGGTCGTGAATTCTTCTTCACCATCCCTTGGAGGGAGCCATTGCCCTAAAACCTCCATATCAGTTCCATCAGAAAACGGTAGGTTGGTTCTAGGACATGCTTCTGTGAAGTTAAAATTTTTCTTGGTATTAGTCAGTGAAGCATAAATATAACTCATTGCTTTCATTGCCTCAGAATCTGCTAACGCTCGAGCTATCAGTACTGCATCCGAGTCATAGCAATGCCTTTTAAGCCAAATGTAAACCGTCTTAGTCGTTTTATCAAAATTAAAGTCATAAAAAAGCTTATTTGCTTGCTGATAATACTCAAATGACTTTAAAGCTCCATTAAATAACTGCTGAGTGAAATAAGTTGAGCCAGAGAAGTAATATCTAATAATTTCTGTAGTTGGGATAAGAATATCTACTGTATTCCCATTTATTTTTGAATTGGGATATTTTACGAACTGAACACCCAACCCATTCTGAATAAAAGGCATCTTCGTTCCAGATTTTTTTTCTGAGCTTAACGTTACAAATTTACTTTGCGATTGATTAATTGAAACATTAAAAAATTCAGATGGTTCCCAAACAGGAGAACCATTTTTCCATACGGTACCTGGCTTCAAAAATATCTGATTAGTGACATCAACTTTTAACTCTAATACGTCATTTTCAACTTGAAAAGATTTGAAAATATCTTTTGCAGGAATGGCTTTAATTTCTTCTAGTGACTGGTAAAAAGGTTTATATAAAGAAAAATTGACTATAAGCGTCCGGAAGGGCATTGAAGGGTCATAAGCTTCATCAAAAGAAACGCCCCTCAGTATATCTAATCTATAAAACTTATCTGGTTCACACTGTTCGGCAAAGTTTTTTAATTTGAATTTTTCAGCCACTCAGCCTCCTTTGATTTAAAAGGCTGAACAGAAGCAAAATTTGAAACAAATTAAAACAGAACCTTATTCTCAAATAATTTTGTAGATTCTCATTTATTTTTGTAATTATCAAATAATTTTGGAGTTGACAACAACGCCCCAAGGGATCATCCTGAAAATAACCTGAAGGCGTTGGGTTCATTGCGCAAACCAATTGCACAGAAGCCGGGTAGGTCACTTTCTGGTTGACCCGGGCGATTTCAACTCTTCGAGTTTCAAGAGGCTCTCGCAAAGCTTCCAGTACAGAACGATTGAATTCCGGCAATTCATCTAAAAATAAAATGGAGTGGTGCGCTAAAGAAATCGCGCCCGGTTTGGGCACCCCTCCTGTCCCGCCTCCAACCATTGCCGCTGCCGTGGCGGTATGGTGGGGTTGAACCAGTTTTCTTTGAAAAAACTGATCCGTTGAAATTGTTTTCCCGGCAACGGAATGAATTGACGCAACATCAATAGCCTGGCTCAAATCTAACGCAGGCAATAAGGTCACTAACCGCGAAGCCAACATACTTTTACCCGATCCGGGAGGGCCCATCATTAACAAAGAGTGTCCCCCTGAAGCACACACTTCCAACACTCTTTTTGCCTGAATTTGCCCTCTAATATCGGAAATATCTTCAGCATAGTTTGCAGCGGTTATATCTAGCGTAGAAGGGCGTGACAAAGTGGATTCTGGTGACATCAAAAACTGGCAGACCTCCAGCAACGTCGTCGCGCCATAAACTTCGGCACCATCGACAAAGCCGGCTTCCTCTAAATTCGATTCCGGGACAACCAAAGTACGCGCTACATTTTTAGCTTGAATCACGGCAGGTAAGACACCTGGCACAGGACGAACGTCACCATTCAAAGCCAGTTCGCCCAAAAACTCATACTCTGCTAAGGAGCGAACCGCATTTAATTGCCCAGTGGCCTTTAATATCCCCAAAGCGATCGGGAGATCATAACGACCACCTTGCTTGGGAATATCGGCTGGCGCTAAATTAATGGTAATACGTTTTGGGGGTAAAGAAAACCCGCTGCTGAGCAATGCACTGCGAACACGATCACGACTTTCTTTAACGGATGCTTCAGGAAGCCCGACAATTGACAAACTGGGCAGACCATTAGTGCTGTGCACTTCGACTTGTACTTCAGGAGCCTGAACTCCAGAAACGGTTCGTGAAAATAGAGTCGAATACTGTCCTGGAGAGCTTGCCATGCAATATCCGTTAATCAGTCATCTTTTTGTTGGGATTCTAAAGCGGCAACCTGCTTTTCCAACGCTTCGAGTTTTGCACGCGTTTTCGCCAACACGCCGGCCTGAATATCAAATTCTTGCCGAGACACCAAATCCATTTTTTCAAAAGTGCTGGCCAACGTTTGCTTTAAATTCAGCTGTATCGATTCAGGGAGCTTGCCAAATCCTGGTGGGATTGTTTGACTAATGGTTTCAACAATCGATTCAATCTGCTGTGGGCTAATCATTTTTTCTCCTAACAACCAAATTCAACGCAAGAATGGTAAAAATTTACTATACTCTATCTACTCGTTTTTTTCTATGAAACCGACGAGGGATTACGCCTAAAATGTATAAATATGTTAGTTCCATCACATTGACGCACACCAACCCTAAATGAAACACAGGAAAGGATTATGTTGATAGATATTAAAGATGTCCCCGAAAAAGCTCAGCGCATTTTCGTTCAACTCATTGATATTTTCGAAGAGCAAGACATTAATCCGACACCCCTGAATTACTATATCTGGTATCAGTATTACAAAGGGGATCATCCCAAATTCCGTCAAGAAATGGACAATGCGTTACAAGATCCTTTTGGCTACAATGACCGCTTAGGACGACGCCTGTATGATGAGTATTTTTCAGATGAACACTCAGGAAATGACTTTGACCGTGCCTTCAAACGCCTGATCAACCTTGTGATCAAAAAGATGAACGTGTGGAGCGATAAGCTTGAAAAGCACACTCAAGATTTAAATCAATACACCACTTCCCTTGCGTCAAAAGATATTGATGCGGAGACATTGAAAGAACTGACCCATTCTGTCTTAAACACCGCTTCATCCATGAAGCAATCCAGTGAAGAATTTCAGCAAGAGATGCTCAACAGTAACGAGGAAATTCTTCGATTACGAAAAGAGCTGATTGAAGCGCGGGCAGAAACCTTAACCGATGAATTAACCGAAGTTGGAAACCGTAAGGCATTCAACCACGCCATTCAAGACTTAGCGGACAGCACCCAAGACAATCCTCAAAGCTTAGTGTTGATTTTAACTGACATTGACCATTTCAAGCGTTTTAACGATACATTTGGCCATCTGGTTGGCGACAGCGTTCTCAGATACTTCGCAAACTTAATGAAAAAAACCAGAGACGATACAGAAACCGTTTGCCGTTATGGCGGGGAAGAGTTTGCAATTCTGCTATCCCATAGCAGTCTTGAAAAAGCGAAAGAACGAGCGGAATCGATTCGACACAGCTTGGAAATTGCCAAACTTAAACGTAAAGACTCAGAGAAAACATTAGGAAAAATTACGGCTTCATTTGGGCTTGCCGTCTACAAAGGCGAAGAACATGAAACCCTTGATGAATGGATTAAGCGAGCGGATGATGCGCTTTATGAAGCAAAAAACCAAGGGCGAAACCGAATCATTACCGACGAAGAACTGGAAACAGCCAAACCACTAAAATAACCAGGCCTGGTTGGTTGAAGTATATTGTTCAGTCAAAGTTAATTTGATTTCGCTTTAATAAGCAGTGTATCAACCCCTAACGCGCGAAGTTCATTTCGCTTTTTATTCATAGCCAAACGATCCTTGAAAGGCCCAACGCGTAACCGATAGTAAACCCGGTCATCTTGTTTCAGTACAGAAATTGTCAAATCCTGTCCATGCGACTTTAATCGATTTTTCTCTCTCTGCGCGACTTCTTTCGACCCAAAGGTTCCCGCTTGAATGTAATAAGGAGATGCCAAAGCAACGGAAATAGGAACGGCATCCACAATCACCTCCGTCTCAGCCAACCCTTCATAAAAAGTATAATGCACCGGTTTTTCTTCCTGTGTCTGTTCCGGTGTCGCAGGTAAGCTTTCGACAACCAATGGCTGCTTTTGCTCGGAAACAACTTTTTCTTGCGCTACTTTTGCGGTAGACGTTTGAGGGTTAAAATTCGGTGTCTGAGTTGTTGTCACGGAGGATTGAATCGCCTTTTCAGACGACTTAACACCATTTTGTGCAAAGTGCTGAACAGTGATAAAACCAAGAATCAAAGCAATTGTCAGCCCTAAAGCAACAAGCCAAATCCACTTTGAAGATCCCGAGGTAACCGGCTCGGCTTCCTCTTGCGTCAATTGCGATTTGCGTTGAAAGGGCTGCCGTGATGAATGGCCATGCCGGTAATCACGCGTGTACTGTTTCATACCCGTTCCTTTTGGCAAAGAACCAAAACCCAGTTATTTGAAATACCTTGTTTCAACAGCTTTTAGCTCCTTACATCTTTTCCGGTGCGGCAACACTTAGTAATTTTAAACCATTCTGTAACACTTGGCGCACCGCAACAACTAAGGTCAAGCGTGCATTTCTTAAAGGTTCATACTCAACGATAAACTGGGTTGAGTTGTAATACGCATGCAGGCCATGTGCAAGTTCTTTCAAATAATATGCGATTTGATGGGGCTCATACGCCAATGCGGCCCGAGCAATAATCTCAGGATACTTGGCCAACAAGGTTGCCAAATCAGCTTCAGGCTCTTGTGTCAAACGGTTCAGGTTAGCCAGCCCCATTTCTGTATCTAATTGATAGCCTCGTTCTTCTGCCAAAGACAGTACCTGACAAATTCGAGCATGGGCATATTGAATATAATAAACAGGGTTCTCATTTGATTTAGATTTTGCCAAATCCAAATCAAAATCCATATGCTGCTCGGACTTACGTTGCACATAAAAGAACCGTGCCGCATCAGCCCCGACTTCATCTCGTAGTTCACGTAAAGTCACAAACTGTCCTGAGCGTGTCGACATGGCAAGCTTTTCACCGCCACGGTATAGCACAGCAAACTGCACAAGCAGTACTTCTAAAGCGTCAGGGTTGGTATCCAGTGCTTGCATCGCTGCTTTCACGCGTGGGACATAACCGTGGTGATCTGACCCCCAAATATCAATCAACACATCAAAGCCTCTTTCAAGCTTGTTGAAATGGTAAGCGATATCCGACGCAAAATACGTTTTCAAACCATTCTCGCGCACCACCACGCGGTCTTTTTCATCGCCATACTCCGACGACTTAAACCACAAAGCCCCTTTCTTTTCATAGATTTTGCCGGCTGCCTGTAATTTTTCAAGAGCCGCATCAATCACACCTGAATCCATCAAAGAGCGTTCTGAAAACCAGTTTTCAAACTCGACGCCGAACTCGGCTAGGTCCTCGCGGATGTCTCCCAGAATCGCCTCTAACGCTTTATCAAACACCACACGATAATGTTCCTCACCCAGCAACGCTTTGGCTTTTTCAATCAAGTCATCGATATGTTTTTCTTTATCGCCTAAGGTTTCACCTTCTGCATTGGTCACTTCATCATCGGCCACGCCTTCAAACACGCTTTCTGCAGACTGTCTCAATGCGTCGCCTTTTTCTTCATATAAAGACTGCGCAATATCAAAGATATAGTCCCCTTTATAGCCATTGCTCGGGAAAATTAATTCTTCACCACAGTGTTGAAGGTAACGTAGCCAAGTTGAAGCGGCCAAGATATCCATTTGACGCCCGGCATCATTGACATAATACTCGCGAGAAACTCTAAAGCCTGCTTTTGATAATAAGCTGGCAACACTGGCACCATAAGCTGCCCCTCGGCCATGACCAACATGCAAAGGTCCCGTTGGGTTTGCCGAAACATATTCCACCAACACCGAACGTCCTTGCCCGACATTACATTCACCAAAAGTGTCACCCGCTTCTAAAATTGAGGACAAAACATCAAACTTGGCCACGTCCAATACAAAAAAGTTAATAAACCCTGGGCCGGCAATTTCGACTTTTTCAATCACTTCGGATGTCGGCAAGCGCGCCACAATCATTTCAGCAACCTCTCTAGGAGGTTTACCAACCACCTTGGTCAACATCATCGCAAGGTTTGTCGCGAAGTCACCGTGCGACTTATCGCGGGTATTCTCTACGTTCACACGGGGTTGAAATGAGGCATCTAAAATCCCCTCCTGTTTGAACTGATCGATAACCTCTGACAAAATTTCTGCAACTTGGTGCTTCATGCTGACTGATCTCTTTATTGATTCTTTAAAATTAACCGCATATTTTACCTTTTCTCAAACCAACTATCCGATAAAATCTGGATAAATTCATTATTTTTCCGAACATTCTCTCAGTCATTGATTTCAAATTACTTCTTTACATGAGGCTTTTTTTTTTCAATAATCTCATTTACTTACAAAAAATACTTATCAATGGTGATATGCTTTTATCAATTTGCCAGGCTTGGAAGACATGAAGACAGGTAATTCTTCTTCATTTCGCTACTTTTCTGCTTTTTTTCTGATCGTTTTCGGCTTTTTATTTATGGCCTCTCAGTACCCTATTGCCCCGATCACGGAAGTCGACATTAATTGGAATCTGTACTTTCAAATTGCCATCGCGTTATTCTTTTTATTCGCTTTTATCGGCTATAAACGATTCCAAAAACTCAACCAAGACACCCTAAGACAAGCGGAAGAAACCAAGCAAAAACTCCGAACTCTCAAACGGCAACATGAATTGGAAAAAAAGCGATTATCTTTCGTCTTAGATTGTGGGCGCCTAGCGTATTGGGAATGGGACATCAAAAACAATCAAGCGTATTTTTCAGATTTATGGCAAGACATGATCGGCTTTACACAGCATGACTTTCCGCAAGACTTACACGCCTGGCAAGCCCGTATCCATCCGCTGGATCAAGAACAGGTCCAAAAAAAGCTCCTGAAACTTCTCAGCCACCAAATAACCGATTACGAAGACACTCATCGCGTCATGGACGTCAATGGAGAGTATATTTGGGTATATGATCGCGGACAAACCATCACCAATGAGCTCGGCAATGTTGAAAAATTAAGTTGCGTCCGCTTAAACATCACTCAACAAAAACAATTGGAAGAAGAGCTGACGCTAGATAAAATCTTACTTGAAAACACTCAGGAAGCCATTGCGATTACCAATGAAAACTTATCCTTTATTCGTACGAATCCCGCCTTCCATGACGCGTTTGGCTTAACGCAGTCCGACTTGGCTAAAATGACGCTCAAAGATCTGTTGGATAATTTACAGGACGAACCACCACAGGACATTTTAAGCCAAGTGGACAAGGACCTGGCTTGGCGCGGTGAATTGACACTACACCACACCAACGGCGAGTTGGCTCGCTCCAGTTTGGTGGATTGCCAAAAGGTCATTCACCAAACCACTCAGACAACGCATTATGCTTTGGTTTATACCGATATTACGGAATTAAAACAAACCCAACAGGAGTTGAGTTTTTTAGCAAATACAGACATTGTCACCGGGTTACCGAACCGAAATTACTTTTATCAGGCGCTAGATGAATGGCTGCAAGCCTTTAAGAATTCTGGCAACAAGTTTACTTTGATGTTTTTAGATTTAGATAACTTCAAAACTGTCAATGATACTCTGGGACATGATACGGGAGATCATCTGCTTAAATCGGTGAGCGAACTCATCGCTGAACATATCGCCGAAGACACATTATTTGCTCGTGTAGGTGGGGATGAATTTGTGATTTTGTGCCGTGCTTACACCACACCTGAACAACTCAATGAAATTGGTAACAATCTCAATCAACTACTCAGTCAGCCCTTCAAAATTGGTGACCATGAAATTAAAATTGGTTCCAGTATTGGCATCGCCCTTTTCCCGGATCACGGTTCAACCAAAGAAACCTTGCTGAAGCATGCCGACCAAGCGATGTACCAAGCAAAAAATGCAGGAAAAGGCCGTTATAAAATCTACCAGGCCTGGTAGATTTTAGCCATGACACCCCTCATCTAATGTAAGAAAACTCTTTACTAGTCAGACGTCTTTTTGGCTGGCGTTTTACGCGCTGGTTTTTTAGCAGGCGTTTTTTTCGCCGCCGGTTTTTTCTTAGCCGCTGGCTTCTTGGTGGTGGTTTTTTTAGCGGTAGCTTTTTTAGCAGGCGTTTTCTTTTTCGCCGCCGCTCGCCCACGTTTTTTCGGTTCTGGCGCTTCGTCCAAACGTTTTTGACACTCTTCTAGGCTAAGTTCCAATGCCTCTTCATCTTTTTTGATTTTCGCGTTCTTTTTCGTTGTCACATCTGTGATATAAGGCCCCCACCGACCTTTTAAAATCTTCACATCGGTTCCAGGGAAAACCTTAATAATTTTTTCCGCTTCAGTTACGATTTTCGACTCAATCAATGCGACGGCATCTTCCAGTTCAATACTCAGAGGGTCAAACCCTTTAATTGGCGCATATTTTTTCGGACCGTATTCCAAGTACGGACCGAAAGGGCCTTGTTTGGCAATAATCATTTGCCCTTTTTCAACGGCAAACTCAGTGCCATCAACCGCTTTGGCGGAAAACGACTCCGGCATCTCACCGACTTCACGCGGTAATTTGAACAGCTCCAATGCTTCTTCTAATTTTAGCGTGTCCATCTTTTGCCCAGGCATCAAGCTGGCAAAGGTCGGTTTCTCTTCATTTTCACCATCGCCTAATTGCACATAAGGACCAAACCGTCCGATTTTAACGAACATCGGTTTACCGGTTTTTGGGTCATCTCCTAAAGCACGCGACTGCCCCGCTTCTTCTCTGGAAACATCTTCTGCAGCGTCCACTCGAGGGTGGAACTGCTGGTAAAACTTGGTCAACATCTCCTGCCAAGACTCTTTGCCCTGCGCAATGATGTCGAATTCAGATTCCACCGAGGCTGTAAACTGATAATCCAGTACATCACCAAAATGTTTCACCAAAAAGTCGGTGACGATCCCGGCGATATCGGTTGGAAAGAGCTTATTCTTTTCCGTTCCCGTCGTTTCGGTCAGCGTATTCACGTCCATACCATCAGCCGTCAGCGACAATTGACGATACTCACGTTGTCGCCCTTCCCGATCTTCTTTGACCACATATCCCCGCTGTTGAATGGTATCAATGGTTGGCGCATAAGTAGAAGGACGGCCAATTCCCATTTCTTCCAGCGTACGAACCAAGCTGGCCTCATTATAACGAGCTGGAGGTCTAGAAAAGCTCTGTCTCACAATCAATTCACCTAACTTCAAAGCCTGCCCGACTTTCAATGGTGGTAATTGCCCTTCCTTAGCATCATCATCCAGGTTATAAACTTTCAGAAAACCGTCAAACGTAATGACTTCACCCTTCGCCACCAGCTTTTCAGCAGGCATGCCTTCAAGAGCAATGTCTACATTGGTTCTTTTTAACTGTGCATCTGCCATTTGAGAAGCAATCGCTCGTCGCCAAATTAACTGGTAGAGACGCTGTTCATTGCGTTCCCCCGTCACTGACTTGACTGAAAAATCAGTCGGTCGAATGGCTTCATGCGCTTCCTGCGCATCGGCATTTTTGGTTTTATAGCGACGCGTTTTAGAATAAGACTTGCCAAACTCTGAGACAATTTCATCATGTGCCTTCTGAATGGCTTCCTCAGATAGATTGACTGAGTCGGTACGCATATAGGTAATCTTCCCGGACTCGTACAAACGCTGTGCAATCATCATGGTCTGCTTGACAGAAAAGCCCAGTTTTGAAGACGCTTCCTGTTGCAGGGTGGATGTTGTAAAAGGAGCTTTCGGTGATTTTTTCGCCGGTTTTTCTTCCAATGCCGAAACCGTCAATGCCGCCGATTTCGCTTGTTCCAAATAGGCTTGCGCTTCTTCTTCCGTCTTAAAGGCAGCGCCTCGCTTCACCTCAACCGTTCCAACGACCTGTTGGCTGTCATCTAAAATATCCAACGTTCCTTGAAGGCGATACACATAATCCGACTCAAATGCATCGATTTCTCTTTCTCTCTCAACAATCAAACGCACAGCGACAGATTGAACACGACCGGCAGACAACCCTGTTCGAATTTTTTTCCATAAAATAGGGGATAACTCAAACCCGACGATACGATCGAGAATACGACGGGCTTGTTGCGCTTCAACCAAGTCCATATCCACTTTACGGGGTTCGGCTATGGCTTTTTGTATCGCCGTTTTGGTAATTTCATGAAACACAATACGTTTGGTATCATTAACATCTAGCTTTAAGGCTTCCGCTAGGTGCCATGCAATGGCTTCCCCTTCGCGGTCCTCATCCGTTGCCAGCCAAACAGTTTCAGCTTCTTTGGTTAGTTTGCGCAATTCGGTAACGGTCTTCTTTTTATCCGGCGAAATTTCGTAATTCGGCATAAAACCATTTTCAATATCAATCCCCATCCCTTTTTTCTGGATGTCACGGATATGGCCATAGCTTGAACGAACGGTAAACCCTTTGCCCAAGTATTTTTCAATGGTCTTAGCTTTAGCAGGAGACTCCACTATCACCAAATTCGTCATATGCTTTATTCTCTATTTCAGTCGGTTTATTTTTTAAAGAGTGCAAAAAAAGTCTAATAATTGCAAACTTTTATTTCAATCAATCCGCGCAACATAACATGACGGATTTTCTTTCAGTTCTAGTACACAAATCCATTCCGTCGCTTCTCTCAAGTCTTTGGCCTCGGCTTGTATTTTGAGTAGCGAAGCTATTCATAAACATGTTAAGCTTATGACATAGAACCCATCTTATAGTATTGTTTTAAAAAGGCATAAAAGGTAATGAAACAAGCCAATTTACTGATTGTAGAAGACGATTTAATCAGTTTAAAACTGCTTCAAAGCTTTCTAAAAACAGAAAACTATAATTTATACATTGCCAATGATGGGGAGGAAGCTTCTCATCTCATTCGCCAAAAACCTAAAGATTTCTTCCACTGCATCATTTCCGATTATCTAATGCCAAATAAAGATGGCATTCAGTTGCTGGAAGAGCTTAAAGAAGACCCTGAATACAAAAAAATTCCGTTTATTCTGCAAACCTCTGCCAACAGCGAAGCAGAAATTCAACGCGGGATTAATGCTGGCGCATTCTACTATCTAATTAAGCCAATTACCAAAGAAACCTTAATTTCAGTTGTTAATGCGGCTTTAAAAGACTTTAAAAATCATCGGGAAGCGCTTACCACCATAGAGGGAATCAACACCGCCTTCCCTCTAATGAAAAGTGGACACTTTCAATTCCAGACGCTTGATGAAGCCAAACATCTGTCAAACTTTATCGCGTTTCTTACCAAGGATCCGGATAGCATCGGGATTGGTTATTTAGAATTAATGATCAATGCCGTTGAGCATGGTAACTTAGGCATTACCTACGACGAAAAAACTCAGTTGATCAATGAAGCACGCCTGCACGATGAAATTGCTTATCGACTCAGCTTACCGGAAAACCAGAAAAAGTATGTCTCAGTCGACTTAGATCACTCTGATTCTGACCTGACGGTCACGATTACGGATATGGGCACTGGGTTTGACTATGAAAAATATTTAGAGTTCTCCATTGACCGCGCCATGGATAACCATGGACGGGGAATCATGATGGCCAACAAATTGAGTTTTGACGCACTGGAATATTCGGAAGGTGGTCGTAAGGTCAGCTGCAAAACCGCCCAGTTAAAGATTTAAGTCAAACGACGCCATCTTCCGGCCGATAAGGCCTCTATTCGACCATCCAATTCCAACATCAGCAATTGACTCTGAATATCCGATACAGGAAGCTTACTGAGTACAGCCAACTCATCCAAGCCGATAGGATCAAATTCAATATAACGCAAAAGATTCCCCGGTTCTTCCTCTTTATTTTTTTCGTTATACGGTGCCTCTTGCGCATTAGAGGGAGCATTTAAGGATAATTGTAAAATGGCGGATAGTTCTTCCAAAATGTCTTGTCCTGATTCCACCAATTTTGCTCCTTGTCGAATCAACTGGTGACATCCTTTTGCCTGGGGATTATTAATAGAACCCGGCACGGCGAACACTTCCCGATCTTGTTCAACAGCGGTTCTAGCGGTAATCAGCGACCCACTTTTCAATGCCGCTTCGACGACCAAAGTGCCGACGCTGAGTCCGGAAATAATACGGTTACGTTGTGGAAAAAAATGGGCCATGGGTTTGGTGCCCAGAGGGTATTCTGATACAAGTGCGCCATTTTGGGCAATTTGACGTGCAAGTTCTCGGTTTGCTGCTGGGTAAACCCGATCGAGCCCGGTTGCAACCACCGCGACCGTTGTGCCTTGCATCCCGTCCGAGTTTGAAGCCTCTGCTTGCAAAGCACCGTCATGAGCCGCTTTATCAATACCCGACGCCAACCCACTGGTGATTGTTAACCCGACACTGGCCAGATACTGTGCAAAGTCCATGGCCGTTAAGCGTCCCTGTTTAGAAGCATTCCGACTGCCGACAATCGCCAATTGAGGTTCGGAGAGCAAACTGACATCCCCTCTGACATAAAGCAAAATCGGTGGGTCTGAAATACGTTTCAGTAACTCAGGGTAGCTCGCATCTTCTAACGTCAAAATGGTTTGTTCCGGCTGATGTGACCAAGTAACAGCCTCAGAGATAAGAACGTCATTGCCAGGGTCGAACAAACGCTCAAGCTGTTTAGGCGTTAATAATTGACTCGATTGCCAACTCGCTTGCGAGGCAGCCATCGCTTGTGAGATACTGCCGAAATAAGATGTAATTTGAGGCAATTGCTTTGCATTGACGCGCGCAAAGTGTAATAAAAGCCAGTCATGCAAGTTGTCTAAATCAGACATAGGTGACTCAATCCGCTATAATTTAGGGTCATTCATTCAAAACGTTAAAAAAGTATACCTTGTATTATGGATAAACTCGATATTGTTCTCTACCCTGATGAAGGATTAAGAGAGGTTTGCAAGCCCGTTCCTGAAATGACAGACGAACTGGACAAGCTCATAGATGAGATGTTTTACACCATGTATGATGCACCGGGAATCGGCTTAGCCGCGCCTCAAGTAGCCGTACAGCAACGCTTGATTGTGGTTGACATCTCTGAAACCAAAGACGAACCCATTGCTTTATTGAACCCGGAAATCGTCAAAACCGCAGGCAAAATCACTTGGGAGGAAGGCTGTCTTTCTATCCCGGGGATTTATGCAAAAGTCGACCGACCCTCAGACATACTGGTTCGTGGCATGGATCGAGATGGCAAAACGATCGAATTCGAAGCCAACGAACTGTTAGCGGTATGCATTCAACATGAAATTGATCATTTAAACGGCAAATTGTTTATTGATCATCTTTCTGGATTAAAGCGAACCCGGGCGATTCAAAAATTTAAAAAAGAAATGGCAGTACAAGCAAACTCATGACACAGCCCCTTAGAATCATTTTCGCCGGCACGCCGGACTTTTCGGTGCCCCCCCTTAAAACCTTGATTGACTCCGAGCATGAAGTGGTGGCGGTTTACACCCAACCCGACCGACCGGCAGGACGAGGTCGGAAACTCACTGCCAGCCCCGTGAAACAGACCGCGTTAGAGCACGGCATTCCTGTTTACCAACCTATGTCACTCAAAACGCCTGAAGCGCAAGCGGAATTAGAAGCGCTTCAGGCCGATGTGATGATTGTGGTGGCGTATGGCCTAATACTTCCCAAAGCCGTTTTAGACATGCCTAAATATGGCTGTTTAAACATTCACGCCTCGATTTTACCTCGATGGCGGGGTGCGGCCCCCATTCAGCGTGCAATTCAAATGGGGGACGCTGAAACGGGTGTGACCATTATGCAAATGGATGTGGGACTGGATACTGGAGATATGCTCACCATCTTAAAAACCCCCATCATGCCCGAAGATACCGCACAAACCTTACATGATCGTTTAAGTGCGCTAGGATGTGACGCACTGATGACAACATTGAATGACCTACAAGCCGGCAACCTGTCTCCTGTCCAACAAGATGAAAGCCAAGTCACCTATGCTGAAAAGCTCAATAAAGCGGAGGCCGAGATTGATTGGCAGGCCTCCGCACAGACTTTAGCTCGTCAAGTACAAGCCTTTAATCCTTGGCCGGTTGCGTTTACGCAATACCAAGGCCAACCTTTGCGTATCTGGCAAGCTGAAATCGGCGATGCTTCAACCCAAAAATCACCAGGTCTGGTCGTTTCTGTCAGCAAAGCAGGGATGGAAGTCGCCACTGGCAAAGGGTCATTATTGATTAAACAAGTGCAACCTTCAGGTAAAAAAGCCATGCCCGCTTATGACTTTGCGCAAGCGCGTCAGCTGATTGGCCAAACATTAGGATAAACCATGGCCGTTAACAGTCGTTATATCGCTTTAAAAATTTGCTTAACCGTCATTGAACATGGCCGTTCTTTAAGCCAATCGTTAGCTGAAGGCTTAGCGCAATTCAGCGATCGACGAGAACGCGCTTTTACTCAAAACTTGGTGTTGGGTACGCTACGTTGGCAAGACCGGTTGGAAGCCATTCGAAGCCATTTATTAAAAAAACCGTTAAAGGCCAAGGATGAAGATGTTAATCAGCTTATCTTGTTAGGACTCTATCAAATTCTGTATATGGATACCCCGGAGCATGCAGCGGTTTCTGAAACTGTTAATCTTACCAAGTCACTGAAAAAGCCTTGGGCAAGAGGTCTCATCAACGGAGTATTAAGAACTTTTCTTCGGGACAAAGACAGCATTTGCGAAGAAGTCGATAAAAAACCGGCTTATCGTTATTCACACCCACAATGGTTTACCAAAACCATTCGCAACGCCTACCCTGACCATTGGGAGCAGATTTTGTCGGCTAACAATGAACCCGCTCCGTTAACTTTGCGAGTCAATCCACTTCACCAAAACCGGGACGCATTTTTAAACTTGCTTTCAAAACAAGACGTGGAGGCGGATATTCACCCGAAGGCCCCGCAGGGCATCGTGTTAAAAAACAGTTTAGACGTTACGCAACTGCCGACTTATGATGAGGGGGGATTCAGTGTGCAGGATGCAGCGGCGCAACAAGCGGCTTATTTGTTAGCGCCCCAGCCGAATGAATTTATTCTCGATGCCTGCGCCGCCCCCGGAGGCAAAACCACACACCTGTTAGAACTGAGTGATAACCAGGCTAAGGTGTTTGCCTTAGAAAAGGAGCCCGAGCGTATTGAGCGTTTGTCTGAAAACTTATATCGCTTAGACCTGTTCGCTGAGATTGAGGTTGGCGATGCGTCGCAGCCTGACCAATGGTGGCCGGAAATTCAATTTGATAAAATTTTATTGGATGCGCCCTGTTCCGCCACGGGCATTATTCGACGCCACCCCGATATCAAATGGCATCGAACCCCCGAAGACATTACGGCATTGACAGAATTACAGGCAGCTATCCTACAGTCGATTTGGCCTAGATTAAAACCGGGCGGAAAACTACTCTATGCCACTTGCTCGGTCTTACCGCAGGAAAATCGGGATCAAGTGTCACAATTTCTTCAACAAACACCGGATGCGAAAGAAATCCCTATTGACGCCGACTGGGGAATTTCGATTAAAGACGCCCCCGGGCGACAGATTCTGCCAGGCCAGGATGGCATGGACGGCTTTTATTATTGCTTAATTGAGAAAGGTTGTTAAATCATGAAAATGCTAGGTGTTGACAGGGGTATCTTTGCAGTTTTCAAACGCCTAAGCTTAGTGATTACATTAGGATTCAGTTCTTTCATTTATGCGGCTGACACTCCACCCTCTTCCATCCAAATCCTGTATTTAAATGACTATCAGGATAATCAGCAACTGGTACTTGATGCTAGCGTTCGCTTTCAATTTAAAGAACCTGTTCTCACCGCGTTGCAACATGAAATTCCCTTAACGTTTAATACCGAAATAGAACTGAATGAAGTCCATTCGCTATTAGGATTTAATATGCATCGCAACCGTGTCACCATTCAATATCAATCCCAGTTGCAATATTTTGGTTACAGCCAACTGTATATCATCTCAAATAAACGTAACAAAAAGGTGCAAAGCTTTAGCAACTTGAAAGATGCTTTGTACACCCTGGGAACGCTCTCTAACTTCCGAATAACTGACTTGGCGGATTTACACCCTAATACACTTTATGCGATCAAGATGCGTGTTTCGCTGAATAAATGGCAACTGCCTACGCCATTGATTATTGATGCATTATGGTCTTCGGACTGGCACTTAGACAGTGATTGGAGTAACATCCAAATTCAATCACCCAAAAGTTGGTTATAACCTTAATCGACTGAATTCTTTACTTATTTAACTTTTTTAAAGCAGATTTATATGCCTTCAAATCAACAATCACGTTTCCTCAAACAATATGGCTGGCTCATTGCGATTTCCAGCATCTTGTTGATTTCCTTGATTGTCATGAGCCAGATTCTGCAAAACGCTTCACAGTTTGCACAAACCTACTCTACCTTGTTGTTTATTTCATTTGGCGGCATGATTGTATTGATCATAATGCTTGCTCGAACCCTTCACAAGCTTCGAAAGCAGTACAAGGCCAATATTCCTGGCCTCAGATTGACTGTTCGATTAACAACCGTTATTGGCTTTATGTTGGGAATCCCACTTGCCATTATTTTTTATTTTTCCATGAGTTTCGTCCATCAAGGGATTAACCAATGGTTTGATGTCAAAACAGAAGAGGCCTTAGCTAATGCGGTCAAGCTGGTTCAAATCACATTGGATGATCAAACTCGGCGTAACCTGAACAACACTCAACAAGCGCTTAAACTGCATCGTGATGAACTCTTTATTACGCCCGTCCTCACTCTGAATAAACTCGGGGAACAACTGAATACTCGAGAAATTGCCCTCTATAAAAGCGATGGTCAACTCATCGCGTACAGCAGTCAGGATAATGTTAATATTTTGCCTAAATCCCCTGCCCCCAGACTGTTTCAACAGATCCGAAAAAAATTAACCTATGCCGCCATTGAAACGCAATCTGGGTTAAATACGTCTTATCAGATCATCCGGATTATGTTGCCGATTACAGATATACACAACAACAAACACTATGCGTTACAAGCCGTTTTTTCAATTCCGGAACAATTAAGCCACTTAGCCGATACGGTTCGAATTTCGGCTAGCCAATATCAAGAATTGTCTTATTTGAAGGGGCCACTTAAAACGAGCTTTACCGTGATTTTAAGCATGGTGCTCTTATTAACCATGATCAGTGCTCTACTTTTCACAATCAAAACCATTCAAAACATTACCCGACCCATTCGAACATTAGCACGCGGAACAGAAGCCGTTGCGAAAGGAGATTACGCCATTTCCATGCCGGTCGTTCAAGAAGATGAAATGGGACAACTCATTCACTCTTTTAACGACATGATTCAGCAGATTGCAAAAGCACGAAATGACATCAAATTTGGGCACCAGCAAACTGAAATGCAGAAGCTTTATCTGCAAGCCATTATCAAAAATCTCAATAGTGGCGTCCTAACCTTAGACATGAACTTACGATTAAAAACCATTAATGACGCCACCAACAGTATTCTGAATACCGACCTGTTTAAACAGCTTGGAAAACCACTGAATGAAATCTTGAAACAACCTGAGAGCCAGCATTTAAAACAGTTTTTTGACACCATTTTTCCTTTATTCCGAAACGACGCCAAACCTTGGAGCGAACAACTTACCTTTGATTGTAAAGAAGGTCAAAAAATATTACTGGTTCATGGCTCAACACTGCCCAGCCTTGATCAGAAAGTAGGCGGATTTGTTATTGTCATTGAAGACATCACTCAGCTGGTACAAGCACAATTGCATGCGGCGTGGAGTGACGTTGCTCAACGCTTAGCCCATGAAATCAAAAACCCGCTAACGCCCATCCAGCTTTCTGCAGAACGACTACATTATAAGCTCAACAATAAGCTGACGCCTTCTGACCAACAGCTCCTTAAAAGAATGACTGATACCATCATTGAACAGGTTGGAGCCATGCAAAACTTGGTTCAAGCATTTACCGAGTATGCAGATACCCCTGAAATTGAACTGAGTCAACTCAACTTGAACACCCTTATCAAGGATGTGGTGAGTATGTATAAAGACCCTAAAGCAAATTGGAAGGTCTCTTACAAAATAGACCCACAATGCCCAAAAATCACAGCGGACGCTTCAAAACTAAGACAGTTGCTACATAACTTGATTAAGAATGCGATTGAAGCCTGTGGTGAAAGACCAGACACACGCATTGAAGTTCGAACCGATTGTGCACAAGATGAGATTAATTTTTCTATTTGTGATAATGGACCGGGGATTCCCGAAAAAGCAAAAAACTGGATATTTGAACCTTATTCCACTGATAAACCGAAAGGAACTGGATTGGGGTTAGCGATCGTGAAAAAAATTGTCGACGAACATCAAGGACAAATTCATGTAGAATCGGAACTCGAACAAGGAACCTGCTTTATAATAAACTTACCGCAACATACTAAAGTATAGCTGTCTAATAAAATGACCCTACTATGAAACCAGGCAAATTACTGATCGTTGATGATGAAAAGGACATTCGTAGCCTCATGCAGGAAATTTTTTCTGAAGAGGGGTATGAAGTCATGGTTGCTGCCAATGGGCAACAAGCGCAAGACATTTGGCGAAACAAAGCGCCCGACTTAATTTTTCTAGACATATGGATGCCCGATATTGATGGCATTTCGCTTCTGAAAGAAATGATTGCTGAAAATGTTCTCGATCACAGCAGTGTCATTATGATGTCTGGGCACGGTACGATTGAGACTGCTATCGAAGCGACAAAACTCGGTGCGTATGATTTTTTAGAAAAACCGCTCTCGCTTGCGAAACTTCTCATTACAGCTGAGCGCGCGATGGAACACCTCCACCTTCATAGCGAAAACCGTCATTTAAAACAAAAATTACCAGATCAGATCCTACCGATCGGCAAAAGTAAACTCATTGTCGAACTGAGAGACTCGATTAATCGCCTCGCCAAATATTCCATGCCGATTCTGGTAAAAGGAGAACCGGGTACTGGTAAACACCGTTTAGCCGAAGCCATTCACAAACTGGGGGAGCGCAAAGAACAGCCGTTGTTCGAAATCCATGCACCCGATTTTGATGAACAAGAAGAGCTCATTCTCGGTTTGGAAACAGAGCAAAACACCTTTCCAGGTGAGTTGATACATGCTTCTGGTGGTACTTTGATTATTTCGGATATCGAGCAACTCAGCACCAAGGGCCAAAACTTTTTAAGCCAACTTTTATTTGACGGTTCTTTTGTTCGTCCAGGTTCGAACAAAAAAATTGCCTTGGATGTCCGTATCATTGCTTTAACAAAAATTGGCTTAGATGATTTAGCTCACAGTGGTCATTTTAGAAAAGACTTGTTTCAGCGTTTAAATGTTATGCCTTTGGAAATCCCTTCTTTACGTCAGCACACAGAGGATATTCCAGATTTAATTGATTATTTTCTGGATTACTTTCTTATGCATGAAGGGTTGGAATATCGTGAATTTAATGTCGGCGCCAAAAACGTGCTTCGACAATATAGTTGGCCAGGCAACTACAGAGAACTTCAAAACTTGGTCCAACGCCTCTTGATACTGGGAGAGGGAGAAGTCAATGATGACGAAATCCGCCGTGCACTTGAAAACACTAAAAATGCCGATACCGTGTCTTTTTCTAGCATAAATACCTCTGTTAACTTAAAACAGGCCAAAGAACAATTTGAAGCCGCCTATTTGAGTCAGCTACTCCGTGAAACGGGTGGTAACGTTACAGAAACTGCACGTTTATCAGGTGTAGAACGAACCAATTTATATCGCAAATTAAAAGCCCTCAAGATTGACCCGAAAAACCCAAAATAACCCGATAGGTTTATTCAACCTCTTTTAAGGGCTTTGTCGGTTGTAATAAAAGCAATAATTAGGGTTAATTTCAGGTTTAATCCAGCGTAGAATACGTAGCAGTAAGAAATGAATTGCAGTCAGTTTGTTACTTGGAAAGTGCAGGTAACACCATTTAAAATGCTTAGACAGCTTCTAAGGAAAATTTAAATAACGCGCCCTTATGAACATAATTATTCTTGGTGCCGGACAAGTCGGTACATCCCTTGCAGAACTGCTTGCCATCGAAAACAATGATGTCACTGTGGTTGATCTTGATCGAACCAACCTTCAACGGTTACAAGACCGTTTGGACATTCGAACGGTGAATGGGCACGCCTCTAACCCGGATGTCCTGAATCAGGCAGGGCTGGAAGAAGCGGATATGTTAATTGCTGCCACTCATCAAGATGACACCAACATCGTGGCCTGTCAACTTGCCCAAATCATGCATAAAACGCCTACTAAGATTGCCCGCGTTAGAAGCCAAAGTTACTTGAACCACCCTGAATTGTTTGATCGACAGCAGAATACGGATGCAATTCCTATCAATGTGCTTATCAGCCCGGAAACATTGGTTAAAAACTATATTCTTCAGCTGATCAACTACCCAGGCTCTCTCCAAGTGGTCGACTTTTCAGAAGGTAAGGTGCGACTGGTTGCTATCCGAGCTCACTCAGGCGGCATGATTGTGGGCAAAAAAATTCGAGAAATTAAGCAGCATTTACCGGATGGTGTCCATCATCGAATTGTTGCGATTTACCGACGAGATGAAATCGTTATCCCGACGGGTAATGTCACCATTCAAGTTGGTGATGAAGTTTTCTTTCTTGCCGAACCCTTTAATATCCCAAAAATTGTTCAAGAATTACGACGCGATAAACTCCGCCCTTCCAGAAACATTATGATCGCAGGGGGAGGTAATATCGGTTTTAACCTGGCCAAAGAGTTAGAAAAAGAACACCAGGTTAAAATCATTGACCACAATATGACGCAAGCTCGGAAAATTTCAGAGCAATTGGAACAAGCCATTGTCATCAGAGGAGATGTCTCTGATAAATCTCTACTCATTGAAGAAAATATTGATGAAATCGATTTGTTTTTGGCACTGACGAACTCCGATGAAGCCAACATTATTTCAGGCATGCTGGCCAAGAAGTTAGGAGTACGCCGTGTCATTGCCCTGGTAAACAACCAGTCTTATGTGGACTTAATTCAGCTCAACAGTATCGATGTTGCCATCTCGGCAGACCAGATTACCACCAGTCGTTTATTGCACTACATGCGCCAAGGGGATACCGTCAAAGCATTTACGTTGCGGCGAGGCGCTGCAGAGGCCATGGAAGTGATTGTGCATGGAAGTGAAAACTCCTCTGAAATTATTGGCAAAACCATCGGTGAAATTCAATGGCCAACCAGCATCACCATTGGATGTATTGTGCGTGAAAATGAAGTCCTATTTTCACATCGTGACCTGACGATTGAAGCGGAAGATCATGTCATTCTTTTCTTGAATGACCCCAGTCAAGCGGCAGAAATTACAGAACTCTTTACGCCAAAGGAAAAAAGAAGTTGGTTTTAATTTTTAAACAGTCTCGACCTTATGCACAGTAAAATTATTTTAAAAGTTCTGGGCATTTTATTGATGGTGTTCAGCTTAACGCTGATTCCGCCCTTTATCATGGCCTTAATTTACCAAGATGGCGGTATGTCTGACTTTGGTCTTTCAGCCATTGGGCTTTTTATCACTGGATTTTTACTTTGGTTTCCTTCTCGAAAAAGTCATCATGACTTAAAAATTCGAGACGGCTTTTTAATTGTCGTCATGTTCTGGACGGTACTCGGGTTTGCAGGTGCTGTCCCGATGTACTTTGCTTCCACAATTTATATTTCTTTAACGGACGCGATTTTTGAATCATTTTCAGGGCTGACGACGACCGGAGCGACCGTAATCAACGGTCTGGATGCACTCCCTCACTCCATGTTATGGTACCGTCAACAACTGCAATGGTTGGGAGGCATGGGGATTATCGTTCTGGCGGTGGCCATATTACCGATGCTGGGCATTGGAGGAATGCAACTCTATCGAGCGGAAACCCCCGGCCCTATCAAAGACAATAAACTGGCACCGCGCATTTCCGAAACTGCGAAAGCGCTCTGGTATATTTATCTAGGGTTAACCATTGCTTGTGCGCTCGGTTACTGGCTGGCCGGAATGGACTGGTTTGATGCGTTTGCCCATAGTTTTTCAACCGTTGCTATTGGTGGGTTTTCAACGCATGATGCCAGCATCGCCCACTTTGATGATGTCCATATCGAAATCATAGCGATGATCTTTATGTTCCTGGCTGCCATCAATTTTGCATTACATTTCACCGCCTTTCGGAACTTATCAACACGCCCCTACACTTTAGACCCTGAATTTAAGGTTTTCTCCGTGCTGATATTGGTTGGCATTGTCATTAGCAGTTTCTATTTGTATTACCATGAAGTCTATTTAACCTGGCAAGATGCTTTCCGATATGGGGCCTTTCAAACCATTTCATTCGCCTCTACAACCGGGTTTGCCAACGCAGACTTTTCATTATGGCCGATATTCATTCCTTTCATGTTGATTATGATGAGTTTTATTGGAGGATCAGCTGGGTCGACCGCCGGGGGAATGAAGGTTATCCGCTTTATCTTATTGGCGAAACAAGGAAGTCGCGAAATCCGACGCCTGCTGCACCCGAACGCCTTGATGCCGGTTAAATTAAATGGCAAGCCCATCCCAGATAAAATCATTACCTCTGTTTGGGGGTTCTTTTCACTGTATGTCGTTTCGTTCGTCGGCATTATGCTACTGTTAATGGCACTCGGCTTGGACCAAACCACCGCTTTCTCGACTGTCGCCGCGACCATTAACAACTTAGGGCCCGCCTTAGGGCAAGCTGCCGCCAATTACCAGAGCTTGTCTGACCCTGTTAAGTGGGTTTTAACCTTCACAATGCTATTGGGCCGTTTGGAAATATTCACATTACTGGTCCTCTTTACCTCTAGCTTCTGGAGAAAATAATGTCCCTTTCTTTAGCTGAAAAATGGGATCAGAAGTATGCCGATATTGATCCTAAAAAACCGGTGCTCCCTGCATGGGCTCTGAAGCAACATCTCCATCAACTGCCCCTCACAGGCAAAGCACTTGATTTGGCTTGTGGCTTAGGGGGTAATGCGCGTTTTTTAGCGCAATGCGGTCTCACGGTGGATGCGTGGGATATTTCCGATACTGCGCTTACTCACCTCAATAACTGGGCAGCCGTGAACCGGTTGCCGATCACGCCGACTATCTGTGATTTTGAGCAAATGCTGTTTCCTTATCAGCAATACGATGTGATAGTGATCAGCCGTTATTTAAACCGCGCTCTTTGGCCTCAAATTGCCCAAGCTCTCAAACCCAATGGCAAAGTATTGATTCAAACTTTTTTGGCCCCGGTTCAAGAAAATGCGCCAAACAATCCGTATTTTTATCTTCAGACAGGAGAGTTAAACCAGTTACCAAAAACCGAACCTAGCTGGCGCGATTTTGAAATCAATGTTTATGGAGAAGGCTGGCTTGCGGATAACGCACAAACGAAGAACCGGTATGCTTGGCTTCTGGCGACAAAGCGGCCAGTCAAACGTCAATAAATGAAAAAAGCTTAATCATACGTTTCTAATGCGTGGGTCGCTAAAGGCTTATATTGATGGCTCCCTTCTGCTTGAATACTTTCATACAAATTCAACCGATCCACTCGCAACCATGCCGCTTCAAGAGGCATGTCAAGTGCAGGAAAACCAGCTTGCTCTCCTAACCACTTACCTAAAGTGATATGAGGTCGAAATGCCCGCTTATCTTTAGGAATCTCAAAACAGCGCAATTGCTGCTCGATCTCTCGAACCAATGATTGTAAAAGCAAGGTGGCATCCAGAGTCGCGACGATAAAAGGGCCCGATTGGGATAAAGGAAATCCTTTGATAGCGGACACTTCGGCTTCAAAATAGCTCATGCCTTCGGCAAACCAGTTTTGCATTGATCTTTCAATGGCATCCACTTGTTCGGTTGGGAGCTCTCCTAAGAACTTTAATGTTAAATGCCAGTTTTTCACTGGCGTCCATCGAACATCTGATGCCCAAGGGAGCGATTTTAGACTTTCAATCTGCTCCATCAAAACCTTTTGCAGAGCTTCATTTACAGGCACAGCAAAAAAAGTTCGCATCACGCCTCTCCTTTCAGACCGTTAAAAATGACCAGGCCTGGCTATTTTTGAACTTTTTTGTACACATCCTCACGCCCTTCTGGTGGATGTTTATAGCGTTTGTAATTCCATTGATATTGCGAAGGTAATGCCTTAGCACACAGCTCAACACCTTCATTTAAAGCCGTTGTTGCCATCAACTCATCTGAAGCGGCGACCTGTTCATCTGCCGGAATAAAGTAAATCTCATACCCTTTCCCTTTGGATAGCCGCTTAGCATAAGCGAAAAACACGGCACTTTTGGATTTGGATGCCAGCTTCGAGACCAATACCATCGTACGCGCAGGATGACCGAAAAATGGAGCATAAGTACTGCCATTCTTTCCAGGATCTTGATCCGGCAAGATGCCTATCATCTCATTGTGATTCAACGCCTTGCGCAGGGCCTTAACACCGGATAAATCCGTCGGAACCAAGGTAGAACCGGAACGCTGCCTCACTTGTCGCATAAAGGATTCTATCGAGCGAATATTCGGCGGACGATATAGGGTTGTCATCGGATAATGGCGAGAAAGGTAAATCCCCATCACCTCCCAAGCGCCAATATGAGGCGATAAAATAATCACCCCTTTTTCCTGTTTAAAAGCGGCATCAACAAGCTCTGCTCCGTGTACCGACTGAATAAGTTCAAACACACGATTTGCATCCCATAACCATATCGGTCCGAGCTCTGTCGTGGTTTTTCCCAGCTCAAGTAAACTTTGTTTCAAATAGGCTTGTCGTTCCGTTTCAGACAATTCAGGAAAAGCGATTTTTAAATTAATCTCGGAAATCCGTTTGGGAGAAGAGGGAAACCACCACAATAAATAGCCGATGGCTTTTCCCATGGCATGATTGATTGGCAAAGACCACCAAGAAAAAAATTTCAGTAGCCCGATAAAGACTTTGCCTTGCCAGCGTTGTTCTGATTGAGCTGCCATATCACCCTACTTTAAATTTGCTTCACCAGCATGGTTGTCATCTGCCACCAATGGTTGCATGGCACGCCACAAATTAGCGTACAGGTGTTTATTATGCGTTTCTTGTTCAAGCAACAGCTCTTTCATACGCTGACGCTCTTGAGGCTTGGAATAGCAAGCTGGGCAGTTATCTTGAATAATCGGCAACTCTGCGGCTTCTGAAAAGGCACGTGTCTGGCTTTCTCGAACCCGAACCAACGGACGAATAATCCGAATATCTTTTTCATTATTCAAGTAATGCGCTTTCATCGTACGAAGCTCTCCTGCATTAAACGCCGACATCAAAAGACTCTCTGCCAAATCATCCAAATGCTGAGCCAGAGCCAACACGTTATAACCTTCTCGGCGACAAACCGTATAAAGTTTGCCCCGTTTATGGCGCGCGCAAAAACTACAGAAAGAGTCGCCTTTCATATGGGCATCGGCTAAAGCCACTAAATCCTCAGATTCATAAAAATAAGGCACCTCCATCGAGGCAACCCACTCTTTCAATGGCGATGGATCAAAGCCGGGAATTTCTGGATCAATCGTACACGCGGCCAGCTCAAACTTGACTGGCGAATGGCGCTGCAAATGTTTTAAAACAACCAGCAATGCCATCGAATCTTTTCCGCCCGACAATCCTAATAAGATCCGGTCGCCTTCACGAATCATCTGGTATTGCGCCACTGCCCGCCCCACCAATTTCAAGATAGATTTAGGTGGTTTAATCCAATCTTTTTTCTTTTTCGATGTATTCACTAAGTCGCTGGCAATGCCTTCAACCAATGCGGCAGAATTTTCGGGGGTGTGTTCAATTTTTGACATGAATTACTTTGGTTCTTTATTAACAACTATGATACATATTTTACACGCTCAACCGTTTTAGCAGGAAATTAATACTTGGATCAATGATCTTTGCTCCTACGAGTCAGTCTCCGCCTAATGGCTTGACTCCAAGCATCCGATAGGGCCGGGTTTTCCAATGCTTCTTGCAAGATATTATGTGCTTCCAGAGTCGACGCTTTTAACTTTGCTAAAAATAATGCCTGAATATTCGCTCCTCTCCCAGCGCTTAAGTGTCTAACAGGCATGGAAGCTTGAATGTTTCCTGAGTTCAACACTCGACAATAAAAACCCACTCGGCCCGACTCGCTGTATTTTTGAACAAACGATTGTGAATGGTTAATTTCACCCAGTTTCCAACAAGGAGAACGAGGCTGAGTCACTTCTAATATCACATCATCGATTTGAAACCGGTCTCCAACCTTGACTTGGGTTTCATCCACTCCGGAAAGCGAAATATTTTCTCCCAAGAAACCAAAAGCATGCTGACTGACGCCGTGAAGGACATAGTTTGCCGTCGGAATGATTAATACCGCTTTATCCTCTCCGCCGTGATTTTTGAGGTCGGCCTGATGATCGTCTTCTAACCCGTTTTCTGTCACTAACACAGCAGAGTCGACTGGTGTTTTATGGATGGCCGAGCGCGTTCCTCCCCGCCATGGATAAGATTGAATTTGGCCGACATTCACCGAAACAACCTGCATATGAGCCTCCTAAAGTCTTTTACGGTTTAAGATTAAGCTGGAACAACCATCGGCCACCCCTTCGGATGTGATAAAACTTGAACAGGAAAATCATACAGTTCTTCTATTTTGGACGGAACCAGCATGGTTTCAACCGACCCCTGATCCAACACTTTTCCCTGTTTGAGCAATATTAAGTGGTCTGCGTATTGCGCCGCTAAATTCATATCATGCAAAACCACGACAATGCCTATTTGATAACTATCTGCTAATTTTTTAACCACTTCAAATACTTGATGTTGATGGGCAAAGTCTAAATTGGCTGTGCATTCATCTAGCAACAAATAACGTGGGGCATCAGCTTGAGTAATAGGAGCGAGTACTTGAGCAACCACCCGAGCTAACTGCACTCGTTGCTGCTCGCCGCCCGATAACGTTTGATAATCACGCGACTTCAAGGCCTCAATACCAAATAATGCTAAGGCATCATCCACTCGTTGTTGTTTCTCTGATTGTCGAGTGATTTGCCACACCCCCATTTCAACCAGTTCAGAGACTAAAAAGGCGAAATCCATTTGCACGCTTTGAGGCATAACGGCTCTAACCGTCGCCAAAGTTTGAGCGGTGTATGATTCTAAGTTTTTTCCGTTTAGCAATACGTGTTGTTTTGCTTCGTTCAGGTCACCACTTAAGCAATGCAAAAGTGTCGATTTCCCAGCACCATTTGCCCCTAAAATAGCGACAACCTGTCCTGGGGAAATCTCAACGGACACATCCGATAAGATACGATGTCCTAGGCGCTCAACACATAGTTTGTTAGCTGTTAACATAGGCCCCCTCAAAGACCGACTCGTGAACGGCGTTGTAACAGCAGCCATAAGAAAAAAGGCCCACCGATAGCAGACATCACAATACCAATCGGAATTTCCGCTGGAGACAGCAAAGTACGTGCTAACAAATCGGACAATACAACTAACATCGCGCCCATTAGAGCACTACCAGATAATAACCAGCGATGATCCGGTCCCAATAGTAGTCGCACTAAGTGCGGGGCAACCAAGCCGACAAAGCCAATAATACCACTGACAGACACGGCTGCACCCACCGCTAAAGCGCTCAAGCTAATCACGCCCCACTTTAGCCGATTCACCTGAAAGCCCATGTGGTTCGATACCGCTTCCCCCATAGAAAACGCATTCAATCCGCGAGCAAAATAAGGCAGACCGATTAACGCCACCAAAATTGGCAGAAAGACCATCAGTAAGTCCTGCCAAGTCGCTCCAGATATTGATCCCATCGTCCAAAAAGTGAGATTTCGAAGTGCTTCATCTGTCGCCAGATAGGTGAGAAAACCCGTTGCCGAAGCAGCAATCGCATTCACGGCAACCCCCGTCAACAGCATTAACCCAACATCGGTGTGATCATTTTTAGTCGCGACCCGATAAATAATCCAGCTAACCAGAAGTCCACCCAAAAAAGCCGCCGCAGGAACCGCAGCACCTTGAAAAACCCCCACCCATTCTTTTAGAAAAGAATGACCTAACACAATCACCGTGACAGCCGCTAACGCAGCTCCACTAGAGACACCCACCAACGCCGGATCGGCCAACGGGTTTCGAAACAGCCCTTGCATGGCAGCGCCTGCAACCCCTAAACCGGTGCCAACCAATATACCCAATAGAATTCGTGGAAGTCGTATTTCAAAAATCACCAAATCGACTTGCATTGATCCCGGCGTGCCAACAAGGCTTTTCAATAGATCCCCAAAAGAAATTTCAATCGGCCCAATGCTCAATGCATAAAACCCGATGACACTTAACAGGATGCTTAATCCAAGCAAAACGGAAAGCGGTTGATAACGCCTATTCAAAATAAAACACTCTTGTTGCTGAAGTTAAAAAATTAAAGACCATTCTACCCTTTTACACGTCTAATAGAATCCTCTATCATAGAATGGCTTTTGACTTTATTATGCTTAGGAAAGCTTATGCCGCAACTTAAATCGCCTAACTGGTCGACAAGCACTTATCAACAGTGTGCTAGATTAATACACTCTCAGCAAAGTCTTCTATTATCGACACTTAGTGATCCAAAGACGCCGCATGCCAGCTATGCACCTTTTATTCTGTCTCAAGAAACCCTTTATATTTTTGTTTCAGCATTAGCGCAGCACACTTCAAACTTACTGAATCACCCTCAAGCCAGTGTCTTGATCATGGAACCGGAAGAAAAGGCGGAAACCATTTTTGCTCGACAGCGAATCCAGCTACAAATGAAATCCCATCCTATTTCGCGGGAGGAAGCTCTCTGGCAATCGACACTGGATACATTTGAATCACACTTTGGTGAAATCATCCAGACTTTACGCTCCCTTCCAGACTTTCACTTGTTCCAACTTCACCCTGTATCGGGGCTTTACGTCAAAGGATTTGGACAAGCTTATCCATTAGAACCCGAACAAATCAAAAAAGTATTTTCTTTTAAAAATCAAAGTGTTGATTCCATTTGAAATTGACCCTAAGTGTCTTCTATAATGAATTTAGCGGTATTTTAATTCTGAAATAACCCTCATCGCAAAACAACAGGAGGCAAGATCATGCTTAAACCTGAAATTGCAACACTATTGAACAAGCAAGTGAATGCTGAGTATTATGCCTCAAGTGTCTATCTACAGCTCAGTGCCTGGTGTGAAAATGCTGGACTGGAAGGGGCTGCACTTTTCTTTCGTGGTCACAGCATGGAAGAACGAACCCATATGGACAAGATATTTGATTATATGTCCGAATGCAGTATTCCTGTCAAAATTGGTTCTATTGAAGAGCCGCCTAGTGAATTCGATACCTTAATGGATGTCATTCAGGCTGCTTACCAACATGAGTTAAAAGTCACGGAAATGATTAACCATCTTGCGAAGACGGCGTTTGAGCTGCAAGATTATACGACCTTTAACTTTATTGAGTGGTTTATTGCCGAACAACATGAAGAAGAAGTATTGTTTGGAAAAATCATCAGCAAAGCCGAAATGCTTGGTTTCAATGGTCAACCAGGACAGCAATTGCATATCATGGATAATTATTTGCGCTTTATAAAAGACTAACTGCTCTGCTCAACCTCACTCCTGTGAGTGTTGAGCACCTACTTTTTTTGTACACACAACACACACCCTATCGCATATTTCCCGCTATAATCTCTATCATTTTTCATACGAACGACTCTCTCAAAGGTCCTATTACAATGACTTTCCCTTCAATGGTTATTTTCTTGGTGCTCGGGCTTTTCATTCCAGGCTTGGGTTCGGCATCATCTACTGATATTTCTATCAAAGGAAAACTTTCTATTGACCCTGACAATATTAGTGGCATGGTCATCACAGAAAATTTCATGGCGTTGGCAACCGATGAAGGCACCGCCATTCAAGTTTTAGCGCGCCAAGGAAATGAATTTATAGCTTTGCCCAGAAATAAAATCACACTCACTCCGGGAAAAGACGAACTGGATATTGAAGGACTGGCTTGGCAAGCGCCTTATCTCTATGCCGTGGGATCACACGCTAAAAAACGAAAAAAGATAAAATCAGACGCCTCTAATAAACAAAATATCAAACGCCTCACGCTCATTCATGATGAACCTGCGCGCAACCAGCTGTTTCAAATCCAGCTCGATAATCGGCTAAACGCCCGGCAAATAAAAGCTTTTTCACTCATGCCTATTATACAAGATACCCCTATTCTCGAGCCCTTTACAGCATTGCCAGGTAAAGAGAACGGCATCGACATTGAAGGGATAGCCGTCAGCGAAAACCATTTATATATCGGTTTCAGAGGGCCGGTTTTAAGAGGCAATCTGGTTCCGATATTGAAGTTGACACTTAAGGACAAAAAATTCTCTGTGAAAACGCCTAAACTAAAGCTGGTTAATTTAGGGGGATTGGGTATTCGAGACATGGTTGCTTTCGAAGACAAACTCTATTTACTATCAGGCCCCGTCAACAACATACCCAATGTTTACCATGTTCATGTATGGAACGGTAAAGCTCACTTAACACCGCTTCCTTACCTAAAAACACTGGATCGCCCCCTCGGCAAGCCTGAAGCACTTGTTGTTAACAGGCTGAACCAAGAGTCAAACTTGCTGTTTTGGGTCGGTCAGGATGGTTTAAAGAATGGTGGAATCAAATTGCTGGATTAAAGAAAAGCTATACGGGAAAGGACACAATCAAAGAGGCAAAACGAAAGACGTCTTCGGTTTGTTCACGGTAAAACTTACCAAAAGAGCTGCCCGACAAAACGACTGAGACTTTATTATAAACAAACCCGGCACCATACTGAACAGAGGGAATAAAGTCATTCGCTGGTTTCAATGAGGTTCTTTCATTGACAAACAAACGTCCATCCCGAAAGGCATTGTAAGCTTCGTAACGAACAGAAGCATCGATGAAGACCAACCAACCAAATCCTTTTTCAGGGACTATCAGGTGGTTTAAACGATTAAAACTCATCACCGCTTCCATATCAACACCGTATTGCATACCGATGCCTGCTGCTGCATAAATTTGTGGAGACCCAACCGCTCCAGACAAGGAATGACCTACTTTAAAATGCTGATTTTCAGAACTGAAAAACCTATGCCTATTTTCAAAGCCGACCTGTAAAGTCGGTTGGTCTGGAACCTGTTTATCCCATCCCGACGCATTGTCATTTCCTATTAAGGAATGAACACCATCTTGAATTTGCCGCCCGCCACTGCTCGGTCCAATCCATCCAGCACGAAAGTCCAAAATAGATTGGTTTTTACCATACCAATAAAAACGACGCCAATCGATATGCGTCCAAGCCGAGTTACTGACGGCTTCATTACCGTGTTCGGTTTTTTGTTGCAAGGTATAGAGTTCTGTACACACCGCAAGTTGGTCAACCTGCTTGAAACCAGAAATATTTTTACTTGGCAAAAACGACTCAAAAGGAGACAGCAGTGCGTCCACCACAGGGATTTGATCCTCTGTCCAACGAACCTCAAACCCACCGGTATATTGACGGTCCGTACCAAACACAACGTCATTATCCAGTTGAACATTGATTTGGCCGGCTGAGACCAATGAGGTACCAGTGAAACCGAACCAAAAAATGAGCACTCGCCAATTCATCTACAAACTCAACTAGAAAAGAGAAGGCATGTTTTTATACAAGATATACGCGCCCATAATAACCAGGAAAAACGCAAAAATCCGTTTCAACAAAGCCTGATCAACATGACTGCTTACTCGATGCCCTAGCCAACCACCAACGACGCCTATGGCGGAAAAAATACCAATAATATGCCAGTCAATTGATAACGACAACGACTCCAGAACATGCAGATATTCGTAAAACCCGACAAAAGACTTCGCGGCAATAATCACCAAGCTGGTCCCCACTGCCAACCGCATGGACAGTCCACCCAGCAATACCAGCGCTGGAATAATCAAAAAACCACCGCCAACACCAACAAGCCCAGTCACGGCCCCCACTGCCAACCCATCTAAAGCAATTTTATATATGGCACGTTCTTGAGTTGGAGTTTCTGCATCCAATTTAACCGGCCGAAACATCAAGTAAGCTGCTGACAGCAACAAGGCCGCAAAAATCAGCATCTGAATAGCGTTTGAAACATAGTGTGCGCCCCAAGCACCCAAAAAGGCGCCTAACATACCGGGTATCCCAAAAATAAAAACGGTTCGCCATTTCACCAGTCCTTGTCGAGCGTAAGGCAACGCAGAAAAAACGCTGATGATACCGACAATCATCAAAGAGCCGGCAATGGCGATTTTAGGATCTTGCCCCACCACATAAACCAATACCGGCACGGTTAAAATTGAACCGCCCGAACCTAACAAACCAAGGCTTAAGCCAATAAAGAGAGCTCCAATCCAAGCTAAAATCATTTAGGTTTCCTTTTTAAAAATACGCCACTTTCAATATGATGAGTATAAGGGAACTGGTCAAATAACGCCGTTTCCAAAATATCATGGGTTTGTTGAATCGCTTCCAAATCCGTCGCCAGCGTTTCTGGATTACAAGAAATATAAATAATATGATCGAATTCGGTGACCATTTGACGGGTTAAATCATCCAAACCAGAACGAGGCGGGTCAACAAAAATGGTATTAAACGCATAGGTGTTCAAATCAATGTCTTTTAACCGGAAAAAAGTCTCACCTTGTAAGGCGGCAGAAATTTCTTCCGCGGCCATTTTCACAACGGTAACATTATCAACCTGATTGGCTTCAATATTAAACTGCGCTGAGGCCACGGAGGTTTTGGAAATCTCTGTCGCTAATACCCGATGAAACTGGTCAGACAACGCAATTGAAAAGTGCCCATTTCCGCAATACAGTTCAATGAGGTCCTTCTCTTTATCAGGATTGGCTTTTGCTGCCATCTTTCGTGCCCAATGCAACATATTCTGTGCCATTTTCGCATTCGGCTGGGTAAAACTGTTTTCAATCTGTTGATAAATAAAGGTTTGTTGATCGACTTGAAGTTTTTCAATCACATAATCCTTATCTAAACAGATCTTTTGTTTACGAGCTCGCCCAATAATATGGGTGATTGGCAATTCACCTCGCAGGGCATTCGCCGCTGCAATCCAAGCAGCATCGTTTTCCACCCCCGTCTCCGTTTTGGTTTGTAAAGACTTTCGATAAATGAGCGTCACCAACATTTCCCCGCTAAAGGTTGCCAGAAAATCCACCTGAAATAATTTTTGTCTTAAGACCGGTATCTGCACAATGTGTGCCATTAATTTAGGCATGAGGGTTGCGATGGATTCTAACGCCATCGGACAATGATGAATGGCTACCTTTTCTTTGCTTTGTTGATCAAACATAATGTAATCGGTTTGATCACCTTCATGCCAAACTCTAAACTCGGCGCGAGCGCGATAATGTTCAGGATCGGAAGCAAACGCTTCAAAATTAGGCAGCTCTCCCAGTAACTGTTTTAAACGAAGGGTTTTCTCTGCGAATTGCTCCGCATAAGTCTCAGGATAGGTTTGACACAACATGTTTTATGATTTCTTATATTGATAAAAGGCATGATATTAGCGACAAAGTATAACAAACCGCACCGAAACAATAAATCGACTCAATGATTTATCCTAGCGTAACGAGATTAACACCTGGGATACCCTTTTGCGTCATTTTCTTCAAAACGAGCCAGGCCTGGCTATTTTTTATTAAAAAACCAGACTAAAGCAATGACTTTAAAGTCATTGACTCCTTATGATGCCATCCTTTCAATTATGTTAAAATATCGCTTTTTTCATTGCCTTAGAAGAAGTGTTATGTCCGAATTTGAAAATCGTCCTACAAGAATTGCTCAATTAAGAAGCTTACTGAGTCAGCGCATCGTGGTGCTGGATGGTGCAATGGGAACAATGGTACAAGACCTCACCCTCAGTGAAGAAGATTTTCGAGGAGAACGCTTTACCGACTATCACATGGATATCAAAGGCAATAATGATATCTTGGCGATGACACAACCGGCAATGATTCGAGACATTCACTTGGCTTTTCTACGCCAAGGGGCGGACCTCATTGAAACCAATTCATTCAATGCCACCACCATCGCTCAAGCGGATTATGACATGCAAGACATCGTCACCGAGCTCAATATTGCGGCAGCTACCGTGGCACGCGAAGCGTGTGAAATCGCCGAAAAAGAAGATGGCAAACCCCGTTTTGTGGCGGGTGTGCTTGGGCCAACCAATCGAACCGCGTCGATTTCGCCAGATGTAAATGATCCCGGCAAACGAAATACCCACTTTGATGAGCTGGTCACGGCTTACAAGCAAGCGACCCATGCCTTATTAAAAGGCGGCGCAGATGTCATTCTGATTGAAACCATTTTCGACACACTGAATGCTAAAGCCGCTATTTTTGCAGTGAAAGAGGTTGAAGAAGAAATCGGGTATGAAGTCCCGATTATGCTCTCAGGCACCATCACGGATGCCTCCGGACGTACCTTGTCAGGCCAAACCACCGAAGCATTCTACAATGCAGTCGCCCATGCACAACCGCTTTCCATCGGATTAAACTGCGCCTTAGGCCCAGAGGAACTTCGTCAATATGTTGAAGAGCTGAGTCGAGTCTGTGAAGCCTACGTCTCTGTGCATCCAAACGCCGGGTTACCGAATGAATTTGGAGAATATGATGAAACTCCTGAGCAAATGGCAAAAGAAATCGCCGTTTGGGCCGAAAAAGGGTGGTTAAACATTATTGGCGGCTGTTGTGGTACCACTCCGGATCATGTTGAAGCCATGGCCCATGCCGCATTGGCACACCCGGCTCGAACCTTGCCTGCAATTTCGCCAGCCTGTCGCCTATCCGGTTTAGAACCGCTGAACATTGATGACAGCAGTTTGTTTGTTAATGTGGGTGAGCGTAACAATGTCACCGGCTCTGCGAAGTTCAAGCGTCTTATCATTGAAGAAAACTACAACGAAGCGATTGATATCGCAGTGAAACAAGTAGAAGACGGCGCTCAAATCATCGATGTCAATATGGATGAGGGGATGCTGGATGCGAAAGCCTGCATGGTGAAGTTTTTGAACCTGCTGGCCTCTGAGCCGGAAGCCTCCCGTGTTCCGATTATGATTGACTCTTCTAAGTGGGAAGTCATCGAGGCTGGCCTGAAATGTATCCAGGGCAAAGGCGTGGTGAACTCCATCTCTTTGAAAGAGGGAGAAGACGCTTTTATCAAACAGGCCAAACTGGTCAAAAAATATGGTGCCGCCGCCATTGTAATGGCTTTTGATGAGGACGGCCAAGCCGACACCTTAGCACGAAAAATCGAAATTTGTGAACGCTCTTATAACGTCTTGACTCAAAAAGTAGGCTTCTTGCCACAAGACATCATTTTTGACCCTAACATCTTCGCCGTGGCGACGGGAATTGAAGAGCACAATAATTATGGTCTAGATTTCATCAATGCCGTCACCTGGATCAAACAAAATCTGCCTTATGCCAAAGTATCCGGCGGGGTGTCCAACGTCTCTTTCTCCTTCCGAGGCAATAACCCGGTACGTGAAGCCATCCACTCGGTCTTTTTATACTATGCCATCAAAGAAGGCATGGACATGGGGATTGTGAATGCCGGTCAAATGGCGATTTATGATGATCTTCCCGAAAAACTGCGTGTGGCGGTTGAAGACGTCATCCTCAATAAAGACCCTGAGGCAGGCGAACGCTTATTGGAAGTGGCCGAAGAATATCGTGGCGACGGTCAGGCTGCCACTAAAGTGGCTGATACCGCCTGGCGAGAGACGACGGTTGAAAAACGACTGGAACACTCTTTGGTGAAAGGCATCACCGACTATATTGAAGCAGATACCGAAGAAGCCTATCAAAAGCTAGGTGCACCGATTAATGTCATTGAAGGCCCTTTAATGGACGGCATGAATGTCGTCGGAGATTTATTCGGTTCCGGGAAAATGTTTCTTCCTCAGGTGGTGAAATCGGCACGCGTCATGAAACGCGCAGTGGCGTATCTTGATCCTTATCTGGAAGCAGAAAAATCAGAAGGACAGGTGCAAGGTAAAATTGTCATGGCCACCGTGAAAGGGGATGTACATGATATCGGTAAAAACATTGTCGGCGTCGTGCTGCAATGTAATAACTTTGAAGTCATCGACTTGGGGGTCATGGTGCCTGCCGAAAAAATCCTCGATACCGCCATTGAGCAAAATGCCAATGTCATCGGGCTATCAGGCCTCATCACACCGTCTCTTGAAGAAATGGTCAATGTCGCCAAATTGATGCAAGAGCGTGGCATGAACCTTCCATTGCTGATTGGTGGCGCCACTACTTCCAAAGCACATACGGCGGTTAAAATCGAACCGCAATACGATCATCCGGTGGTTTATGTCAAAGATGCCTCACGTGCGGTTGGGGTCGCGCAAAGCTTAATTTCAAACGACTTGAAAGAGACATTTGCCGCCAAAATCAAAGCCGAATACGAACAAGTCCGAGAGGAACGTAAAGCACGCGCCAAGCAGGTCAAGCGCATCCCGATTAAACAAGCGCGCTTAAACCCTGCTTTGAACGACCAGGCCTGGGAGAATTACACACCTATTAAGCCAAGCTTCCTCGGCACCAAAGTGCTTGAGAATTTTCCATTAGACAAACTACTGGAACGCTTTGATTGGTCCCCTTTCTTCCAGTCTTGGGAGTTGCATGGTCTTTATCCAAGAATTTTAGACGACAAAGTGGTGGGAGAAGAAGCGCGCAAAGTGTTTGCCGATGCTCAAGCCATGCTGACCAAAATCATTGATGAAAATTGGCTGACAGCAAAAGCCGTATACGGATTCTATCCTGCCAATCGAGTTGGGGATGATATTGAAGTCTACACAGATGAAAGCCGAACTGAAGTGCTTCATACCTTCCATCATTTACGTCAACAAGCGGAGAAAAAACGCGGTGGAGCGAACAACTGTCTGTCCGATTTTATTGCTCCGAAAGAAAGTGGCGTCGCTGACTACATTGGCTTCTTTGCCGTGACAGCGGGTATTGGCATCGATGAACATGTCGAGCGCTTTGAAAAGGAACATGATGATTACCATGCGATCATGCTGAAAGCATTGGCAGATCGTTTTGCTGAGGCCTTTGCCGAAACATTGCATGAAATGGTTCGTAAGGAAGATTGGGGCTATGCGCCCGATGAACAGCTTGAAAACGAAGACATCATTCGTGAACGGTATCAAGGCATTCGCCCGGCAGCGGGTTACCCAGCCTGCCCAGATCATACTGAAAAAGGCATTCTCTGGGATTTAATCAAACCAGATGAGACAATTGGGTTGGAAATCACCGAAAGTTTTGCGATGACGCCAACGGCTGCGGTTTCCGGAACCTATTTCGCCCACCCAGAATCTCGCTATTTCGGCGTCGGATCAATTGGCCGAGATCAAGTGGAAGACTATGCAGTTCGTAAAGGCTGGTCAATTGAAGAAACTGAGAAGTGGCTGGCACCGAACTTGGGATATGATCCAGAAGATTTTGCCAATTAACCTAACCTCTCTAAATACCTTCCTAGGTTAAATCGCTTGTTTTGAAGCTTCAGCAATCGCCTCAAAATAAAGCGCTGCCACCCCAGGTTCTTCAATGTCTACAGCGATATTTTCATATCGCTGAGCCGTCGCCAAGAGATCTCCGTACACTCCTTGCCCTTCAACAAGACCTATTTTTATTGCATCATTAATGGGTAACTGTGACAAAAGCTCTTCTAACGCTTTTCCCATCAGAGTATCCAGCAACGAAAAGAGCCCGGCTAAATAATAACTGTCAACATTCGTTAAGCCTTTATTTTGAGCTAATCGGCGCATAAAAATCGCTCGCACTCTTGCAAGGTTAAACACTTCAGGTAAGACATCATTTAATGCGGCCAGCGATAACATCGTCGCCCACGACTGCACCCGCTTTAATCCAAATAAACTCATCACTTCTTTTAAACTTGAAAAGGTTGGCATCCGGGCGTTACGGTATTGCTCGGCAAACTTCATTAACTTGTGCGACAGCCCCACATCTTTTTCAATGACATTGACCAAGTCATCCAAGCTAATGTCTTCATCCGCAATTTTTTCGAGCAATTGCATCAAATTCAATTGATTCACACTAAGTTGCTGCCCCGTGATAATTTCCGGTTTGGCAAAGAAGTACCCTTGAAAATAATCAGCTCCCGCCTCTTTACAAGCAGCAAACATTTCTTTGGTCTCTACCCGCTCAGCCACGATTTTTGCTCGGGTCACCGTTTTAACTTTATTAAACAAGACCGGTAAATTCTCTAATTTGACATACTGAACGTCAAACTTAATCAGATCGGCTAACTTGATCAGAGGCACCAATTTTTGTTTGAAGATAAAGTCATCTAGCGCGATGGTATAACCTTTTTCTTTAAGCGACATCACACCGGTAATCACTTCTTCGGTAGGCTCAACATCTTCAAGCATCTCAATCACAATAATATTATTAGAAAAACTAGGTTCATCATGGATGCAAAAAAAACTTTGAGGAAAATTGATAAACGCTTTTCTGTCACCCACGATCGTTTCGAGCCCCAGGTTCATCATAGCGTTATGTAAAACTGTCGCCGTTGCACCTTCTGCAGAGTCGAACTCGGCTTCATTAGGGTCAAAACCACCTCTGAAAAGAAGTTCATACCCATACACTTGACTGTTGCCATCTAGAATGGGCTGTCGGCCTATAAAAAAATCATTATTTGACATAAGTGACTGAAATTAAAAGATTGGTTGTTAGAATATCACAGCTTATTTTTTATCCGAAGTATTTCTGCTGACCGACAGCGATAATTATTTTTATGCCTTGAAAAATATTTCTTTCGATGCTTTCTATACCAAGGGAAAAGCAATCAGAGCCAAGCTAAATTCAATTATTCTTTAATAACAATTACTTACTCTTTCGAACCTTATTGATTCATATTTTTTATATTCCATAAAATTTTTCTATAGCTTAACAAAAAACCTCTTTTTGACTCTGTGTTTTCATTGTTTAAAAATACCATTAATTAAACAAATTTATTCTAGGATAAATCATGGAAGTTGTTGTTTGGAGCGCTTGGATAGCCGGTATAGCCATGGGCTTATTTGTTATTTTTCATTTCTGGTTAATGGGCAAGCCTGCGGGGTGCTCAACTGGGTATGGGAACTTTTGTGGCATGATGTTCAAAAATGTCGAATATTTTCGAACAGGTGAATACAAAAACATAAACAATTCACGCCTTTGGTTTTTGTTAGGTATTCCTATAGGAGGACTCATCAGTGCTCTCGGTTCCCCTGAGCCTTGGCATTTTAGTTTTGACATGGGTATGTACAACGACATTCTACCCCAAACGTTGGCCGGTAAAGCCATTTGGCTAATCTTTGGTGGTGCCCTCCTTGGCTTCGGCGCACGATTAGCGGGCGCATGTACAACAGGTCACGCATTAGTCGGCGGTGCCATGCTCAACCCTCCTAGCTTATTGGCAGGGGCAGTGTTCTTTATGAGCGCATTCTTTACCACTCACTTATTATTCGGAACCTAAAGGGATTTCAAAATGCATAAGCTACCGATTTTAAAAAGCATTCGGCTATACCTGGTTTCTTTTAGCTTTGTCTATCGCAATAACTTTTTCGGCTTGTTAATGGGAATTGCCTTTGGTTTTTTTATGAGTCATGCGGGCGCAACCACCTATGATTACCATGCCAAGATGTTCTTGTTTCAGGACTTCCAATTACTGATTGTCATTGCCATGGCTGTGGTCATCGCCATGATTGGGGTCACCCTGATGAAAAAATTTCATGTCACAGCCGTTGCAACCGGCGCAGAAGTGGATTTTGTTAAAAAACCTTATCAGAAAGGGTTAATCGCTGGTGCCATGTTATTTGGGATTGGTTGGGGCATGACGGCTTCCTGCCCAGGCACCATCCCTGCCATGATTGGAGAAGGAAAAATTGCAGGTATTTTTGCATTGATCGGCTTACTGATCGGAACGATGGCTTATGGCATTTTACAAAGCTACATTCGTCTCGAAAAGGCTCAAAAAACCACATCTAACTCGTAAGAAGCCAGCTTAACCCCCTGAGAGATGAAAGTCAGCAACGCAAAATTCGCTGGCTCAAAATCTCTCTCCCGCACAATATCGGGCTTTACTTCCATTTTTGCATGACTTTCTGCAATAAATCTTAATCATTTCATCAGATTACACAAACTTCTATTGTCATTCCAGTATAATACGTTTTTTTGAAAAATTGAGAGTCCCCCGCATGAACACAGATCATATTCGCAACATTGCCATTATTGCGCACGTTGACCACGGTAAAACCACGTTGGTTGACCAACTTCTAAGACAATCTGGCACCTTTGACGATATCCGTAAAGACATGGGGGATCGTATGATGGACTCCAATGATCTAGAAAAAGAACGTGGTATCACGATCCTGTCTAAAAACACCGCCGTCAAATGGAACGATTTCCGTATCAATATCGTTGATACTCCGGGCCATGCTGATTTCGGTGGTGAGGTTGAACGTATTTTATCGATGGTTGATTCGGTATTGCTTTTGGTCGATTCCGTGGAAGGACCGATGCCACAAACACGTTTTGTGACGGAAAAAGCATTGAAGCAAGGCCTAAAACCGATTGTTGTCATCAATAAAATTGACCGTCCAGGCGCACGTCCTGACTGGGTTTTAGACCAGACATTTGATTTGTTTGACCGTCTAGGTGCCACTGATGAACAGATGGATTTTGATGTGATTTATGCATCCGGTCTAAATGGTTTTGCTGGGTTGGATGAAGATGTTCGCGAAGGTGACATGACACCGATTTTCAAGATCATCACGGAAAACGTACCTGCACCAGATGTTGATTTGGGCGGACCATTCCAGTTGCAATGTATCTCATTGGATTATGACACTTATAAAGGGGTTATCGGAACAGGCCGTATCAAACGTGGGGCCGTTCAAACCGGAATGCCAATTGTGATCATTGATGCCGAAGGAAAAGAACGTAAAGGTAAAATGGGTGAATTGTTCGGTTACCACGGTCTTGAGCGTGTCAGTGTTGAAGAAGCACACGCCGGTGACATCGTTGCATTCACAGGGCTAGATCCTTTGAACATTTCAGATACGTTATGTGATCCGAACCATGTTGAAGCTTTACCAGCCTTGACGGTTGATGAACCAACGGTCAGCATGACATTCCAAGTCAACGACTCTCCTTTCGTCGGTCAGGATGGTAAGTTGCTAACCTCTCGTCAAATTCGTGAGCGTTTGGATAAAGAATTATTAACCAACGTTGCCTTGCGCGTTGAAGAAACGGATGACGCCAACAAATTCCGAGTTTCCGGTCGTGGTGAACTACATTTATCCGTTCTGATTGAAACCATGCGTCGTGAAGGCTTTGAAATGGGGATTTCTCGTCCAGAAGTAATCTTCAGAGAAATTGATGGTGAAACGCAAGAACCTTACGAAAACCTAACGGTAGATGTGCCAGAAGAAGCACAAGGTGCCATCATGGAAAAATTGGGTGAGCGTAAAGCCGAAATGCAAGACATGGTGCCAGATGGACATGGTCGTGTACGTATCGACTTCATCATTCCTTCTCGCGGCTTGATTGGGTTCCGTACTGAGTTCATGACAGCGACTCAAGGAAACGGATTGATCTTCTCGAGCTTCTCTCATTATGGTCCGAAATTCTCAGGCACATTGGGTGAGCGTAACAACGGTGTATTGATCTCAATTGGTCAAGGGAAAGCTTTAGCGTTTGCCCTATTCAACTTGCAAGACCGTGGGCGTTTATATATCGGTCACGGGGAAGAAGTGTATGAAGGCATGATCATCGGGCTACACAGTCGCGCCAATGACTTAACCGTCAATCCTTTGAAGGGGAAACAGTTAACGAATATGCGTGCATCAGGAACGGATGAAGCTCTAACCTTGACACCACCGATTATTTTCTCGCTGGAACAAGCGCTTGAATTTATCGATGATGACGAGCTGGTTGAAGTCACCCCACATCACGTCCGTATTCGTAAAAAATTATTGACTGAAAACGAACGTAAAAAAGCAGGCCGCAGCAAGTTATAAGCTTCTCTCTGCTTAAATTAAAAGCCCCTAAAAATGACCAGGCCTGGTTACTTTTTAGGGGCTTTTTTCGTTTATGCTTTCTGAAAAAGATTCTTTTGGTCTTCCGTTCGGTTTAGGCTAAAATTGCATTATGATGACTTTAGAACAGATCTTGTACCCGCCCATCAAGCCGTATAGCGAACATAGCTTACAGGTTGATAACACGCATTCGCTTTACATCGAAGAAAGCGGTAATCCCCTCGGTCTGCCAGTCTTGTTTATCCATGGTGGCCCCGGTGGGGGCACCACCCCAATGCAACGCCGCTTTTTCAATCCGGATGAATATCGTATTATCTTATTTGATCAGCGTGGGTGCGGAAAATCCCGCCCTCATGCCTGTTTAACCAACAATACCACGGCTCACTTGATTGAAGACATCGAAAAAATTCGACGGCATTTAGAGATTGATCGTTGGATATTGTTTGGTGGCTCCTGGGGGTCAACGTTGAGTTTACTCTATGCTGAAGCCTACCCAGAGCGTGTCATTTCTATGGTGTTACGCGGCATTTTCTTATGCCGGGATGAAGACACTCGTTGGTTTTATCAAGAAGGTGCCAACCGATTTTACCCGAATTACTGGCAGGATTTTATTGCCCCGGTTCCTGAAGAAAAACGAAACGATATGATTGGCGCCTACTACGAACTCCTGACCAGTGAAAATGAAATTGCTCGAATGAGTGCGGCTGAAGCTTGGTCTGTCTGGGAAGGAAGAACCTCCACACTCAAAGCCGATAAGGACCTAGTGAATCATTTTGGTGATCCCTTTCATGCACTGGCTATGGCGCGCATCGAATGTCATTATTTTAAATACAACGCCTTTATCGAACCGAACCAAATTTTAGCTAATATTGGCTATATTCGAAAAATTCCAACCCAAATTATTCAAGGTCGTTACGACATGGTTTGCCCGGTCAATCAAGCCTATGCGTTATCACAAGCCATGCCAAACGCTCAACTGATTATATGCGACCATGCAGGGCACTCTGCCCTTGAGCTGGAAATTGCTCAAGCGCTGGTGGCTGCGACCGATCAACTCTATCTTGATGGCGACATCTCTCCTTAATATGATTTGTTTATTGCAAAGAGTGACTCAAGGAAGTGTATCGGTTTCAGATGAAATCATCGGGCAGATTTCATCGGGTTTGGTTGTTTTATGCGGATTTCAACCACATGATTCAACCGAATCCTTAGAAAAGATGGCTCATAAACTCCTACATTACCGTGTTTTCAGTGATGAAGATGACAAAATGAACCTCAATCTGCAACAAGCCTTCAATGGTCAAGGCGGTGAATTACTGCTGGTGCCGCAATTTACCTTAGCAGCCGATACGAAAAAGGGACTACGTCCCAGCTTTCACACCTCGGCTTCGCCGGACTTGGCACACGACCTTTTTAAGCAATTTGTCACCTTAATTACCGAGAAGTTTGGCTCCCCTCAAACAGGAAAATTCGGTGCCAACATGCAAGTCAGTTTAATTAATGATGGGCCTGTAACCTTTTGGCTTGAAACCTAACATCTTCATAAGGCATAAAGGTTTTAATTTCGACAAAAAGCGGCTACACTTAGCCAAACAATTAATGGTGATACGAACTCTCATGCCACTTTCTGAGACAAGCTCTAAGCAGATTGATCCCTCTTTAATCCTCGTAGTTGAGGACGACGATACCACCCGTTTGACCCTAAATAAAGTCCTAACCAAATCCGGATTTAAAGTCATCGATGCCAAAAATGGTCAAGAGGGCTTTTCAAAATTTATCAACGAGTCACCCTGCTTAATTTTAATGGATGTGATGATGCCCATAATGGATGGGTATGCAGCCACTGAAGCCATCCGGAACTATGAAAAGAGCCGTGCCGTCCCTATCTTAATGCTAACATCGCAGGATGATATGGGGTCAATTGACCATGCCTTTACCAGTGGCGCGACAGATTTTATCACCAAACCGATTAATTGGTCTTTGCTCAGTCAGCGAGTTAAATACGCCATTAACTCTTCTTTAATCGAAGATCAGCTGAGAGCCAGTCAGTCTCAACTTATGTATGCCCAAAAACTGGCAAAACTGGGCTATTGGGAGTGGGATGCAAAAGCAGACCAGGTGACGGGCACGAGTTCAGCCTTTGAGCTTTTCGGTATTCCGAATCAGGCAGATGTCACCTTAGAGCAATTCTTTTCCAATATTATTCCGAAAGACCTGCCATTAATTCAACAAGCCATTGCCGATGCCAGCCAAGGCTATAATGATATTCAAGTCAGTTTCCGTGTTCTGCATCATGATAGCTCATTATCTCATGTGGATTGTTTAGGGGAAGTCAGCTTTGATGAACATGGAGACATCTCAAAGATTACAGGGTCGGCCCAGGATATCAGTCGTTTGCATAAAGCGGAAACTCTGATCGATTACCAATCCAGCCATGACAAACTGACGGATTTGGCTAACCGTTCTTTCTTTAATAAAAACCTAATGAATTTTATAAAAGAAACCAATCCTGACAAATACAGCGCAACCGTGATTCTTGACATTGACCGCTTCAAAAAAATCAATGATAACTTAGGACAGGAAAATGGGGATGCGCTACTTCGCACCGTTGCTCAACGCTTAAAGAAAGTCACGCGAGAAGATGATTTCGTGGCCCGCTTAGGTAGTGATGAATTTGCTATCTTGATTAAGAATGCCGAGGACGCCCAAGAATTAAACTTATCTCTCAGTCGTATTTTTCATGATATTTCGAAAGCCTATAACGTTAAAGATCAAGAATTGTTTATCACTTTCTCGATCGGCATCAGCATCATCAACCAGGATGGAGATCAAGCCAGCGAGCTGATTGCGCATGCCAATATCGCTCGAAGTCAGGCCAAACTCAATGGCGGCAATCAGTTTTTATTCTATCAAGCGGAAATGAATGCCGAATCAAAAGAACAGCTGATGCTGGAAAATGATTTAAGAAAAGCCCTTGATCGCAATGAGATTGAAGTTTACTACCAGCCTCAGATTGATGGTCACTCTTTAAAACCTTATGGCGCTGAAGCTTTGGTGCGTTGGAAACACCCAACCGAAGGGACTATTTCACCCGGTGTCTTTATACCTATGGCAGAAAGCAATGGGATGATTGTCAACATTGGTCGATTTGTTTTAGAAAATGCCATCAAAGAAGCCGAAAATTGGCATGCGAATGGATTTGATGAAATGCGTATCGCTGTTAACTTGTCAGGTCGGCAATTTTCCAGCTCAAACTTAATCAAAGAAGTACAGGAAGTGTTGCAAAACACAACTCTGCCTGCGAAGTATCTTGATCTGGAAATCACAGAAAGCTTGGCTATGAGCAACGCCGATCACAATATCAGCATCCTAAAAGGACTGAAAGCCATGGGGGTTTCATTGTCCATTGACGACTTTGGAACAGGCTATTCTTCTCTCGCCTATCTACATAGCTTTCCAATTGATGCCATTAAAATCGACCGTTCTTTTATCGATAACTTGGAAAGTCAGGAAGGACAGGCTATTGTCCGCACCATCTTAGCCATGGCCGACAGTTTGAGCCTCAAAGTGGTTGCAGAAGGGATTGAAGAAGAATTCCATGTCTCTTTCCTTCAAAATAAGAACTGTGATATTTTCCAAGGCTTTATGTTCGGCAAGCCGATGCCTGCTGATGAATTTCAACAGTATCTTAAATCTCAGAAAACGCCTTAGTAAGCTATAATAGGTTCACTAGAATAGGAAAAAAATTTATGTCTGATCCGGTTGATACAGAGAATTTAAGTCAGTTAAAAGCACTGATTGGAGAAGATTTAAAAGATATTTTACAAACCTTTTTGGATATTGCACCCGAGACGTTAAAGGGTATTAAAGCCGCTATTGATGAAGAAGACCCGGAGGCTTTAAGGCATCAAGCGCACACATTAAAAGGTAGCTCGGCGAATATTGGGGCGACCACATTGCCTGATTTATGCTTGGCGCTTGAAACCAAAGGAAGAGAAGGCATTACTCAAGGACAAGAGAGTCTGTTAAAACAAGTGGAAGACGAAACCGACAAAGTGATTCGTTTTTTACAGCATTCAATCAACCATTTTAGCCAACTGTAGAGACATCGCATGCATTACCAAGTGACCGACCAAGAAACCCATCTAGCTAAGAACCCTCACCATATATTCAACATCAACATCATCATTACACATTTATTTATATCGATGATCATCCTCGAAATTGGAAGCACTGTGACGTTACTGGTGATTCCTTTTTTATCAAGCCTGGTGCTTGCCTACATATACTTTCATGGTAAAAAGGTGCAGCAAAAAGGGTCTTGGTTTGTGTCTGCCCACTGGGCATTGGCTTGGCAGCGAAGTAAAACCCTGTTAATCAGCTATGGCATTGCCTTAGTCATGGTCTTGCTTTACGTATTGATTGACACGTTATTTCCCGGTGGCTTTTCCATGAATGACTTTTCCGCTGAAGGCACACAAACCAACCTCGGTGAAATCATCACCATTCGATTTGCCGCATTGGTCATCTTCCTAGCAGTGCTGATCACCTTTCTTCAAACCGGTATCTCTGTTTACGACGCAGGGAAAGGCATTATTGACCCTAAAATTGAAAAAGTCTTATCGCGTAATAGTGATTCTAACGCTGAAATAGGTGAAGGGGATGATGAGGTGCACCATAAAGGAAAAAAACAACTCAACTCAAAAGAAACGGACAACTCTGACGCATGAATTCAACACGCCCTGCAAAAAAAAGCTTTCCAACCTCTCTAGTTGTTCTTGCTTTAGCCATTGGTCTAACAATTATTTTCATCCTGATACCGCCTCACAGAGAGGAAGTAAAGGACCAGCTATTACCCTGGAATAGCCACTTTAATACACACAACCAACTGGAAGCATTAGGCTTGATTGTGAATCAAAGTACGCCGAATGATGCCAAAACCATTTTTGGCGATGATGTTGAAGTTAAGTTGTTCTCGCACAAGGATGAATCCAGCAAAACGGCTGAAGTATACTTCCCGTCCGTTCATATTGGCACCATTCGTGGCGCGATTGCATTATCGCTGGATGTTAATACAGACAAGTTAGAGGAAATTTACAGTCAAGGCATTCAGACAACTGTCACTCAGACCGGCAACCGCCAAGTGACCCCCAACACCGAAAACATTGAATTTCTATTACAGCGACCGATTAAGCAAGTAACATTACTTCCTAAGAAACACTTAACGGAAAGAGCCGTTAAAATGCGATTTGGTGCACCTCAGCGCATTGAAAAGCAATCTGATGGGCTTGACCACTGGTTTTACCCTGAAAAAGGTCTGGAGCTGATTATGGACCCAGAAGGACCCGAAGCGTTGCAATACTACCCACAAGTCAGAAAGTGAGTGAAAAGATCTAAGCGCTCTCTTTAAAGCGCTTCTTTTTTCCAATAGCCACTTTTGCCGCCTTTTTTCTCTAGCAATTGGACTTGGTTGATCGTCATTCCTTTATCAACCGCTTTACACATATCATACAATGTTAGAGCGGCAGTGGATGCGGCAGTCAGAGCTTCCATTTCCACGCCTGTTTGACCGACAAGCTTGCAGATTGCCACGATCTCAACACAGCTTTTTTCTTCATTAGGGACCAAATCCACTTTAACTGACGTCAACATTAAAGGGTGACACATTGGAATCAGGTCGGGCGTACGCTTAGCAGCCATGATTCCTGCAATGCGCGCCGTTGCCATGACATCTCCCTTCTTGTGTTTCCCTTCCACAATCATTTTTAATGTCTCTGGTAACATGGTTATGACAGCCATTGCACGAGCTTCTCGCTCTGTGTGAGATTTTTCGCTCACATCGACCATACGGGCCTGCCCTTTTTCATCTAAATGCGTTAACTTCTGTTTGTCTTGCATAATTATGCCCTGTCTTAAATCATATCGTTAAATGCGTAAAAGGCGACTTTGTCCCCTTTCGTAATCGTCGTGTCTTCCGGAATCACCGCAAAACCTTCCGCCCAAACTGCTGACGTTAACACACCGGACCCCTGATTCGGAAACAACTCTACGACTGTTTTGTTCTGAGTTTCATCCACTTTTAATTTAGCACGTGCGAACTCACGACGAAAGTTGGCTTTTGGCCAATCAAAATCGGCTTCAAGCCAAAGGGGGGTTATGCAAATCTCTTTAACGCCCTGCATGCGAAGTAGATAAGAACGTGCAAATAAATTGAATGTCGCAAAGGCGGAAACAGGATTGCCTGGCAAACCGATAAAGGGTGTACCTTCAATATCACCAAAAGCCAGGGGTTTACCGGGCTTCATTTTTACTTTCCACATATCCAGCTTGCCAAGTGATTCGATGGCTGGCTTGATATGGTCTTCTTCACCGACAGAAACTCCGCCAGTGGTCATCACCACATCGCCGACTTTTGCAGCTTGCTTCATCGCTTCGATGGTATCTTCCAAGGTATCTTTAACCCGTCCTAAATCAATCAGCTCAAACCCTAGTTGTGGAACGGCACCCGCTAACACATAGCGATTGGCATTATAAATTTTTCCTTTTTCAGGGCGGTCACCTGGTTCCAGCAATTCGTCACCTGTGGTAAAGGTGGCAATTTTCAATGGCTGATAAACACTCACCTCGCGAATGCCGATTGAAGCAATCAACCCTAAATCTTCTGCGCGTAAACGATGCCCTTTCTCAAAGACAACTCGCCCAACCTCAATGTCTTCTCCTATGTGACGAATATTTTGCCCAGGCCTGGTTGCTTTTGCCGTAATCTTAACCTTATCCCCTACCTGCTCAGTTTCTTCTTGCATAATGACCGCATTCGCTTCGGCAGGAATTGGCGCGCCTGTAAAAATTCTAGCGACGGTTCCCAACTCCAGTGATGCAGGTTCTGATCCTGCTGGAATACGCTGGCTGACATGAAACGTATCTTCATGTGTTAAGTCCAATAAATTAATGGCATACCCGTCCATTTGACTGTTGTCATGCGGGGGGACATTGACGTCTGAAACAACGGGTGAGGCTAAAACTTTGCCTAGCGCTTCTTGAATGGGCAAGATTTGAGTTTTCTGTGTTTTTTTAGCCTGACTGACTAAGTAGGATAAGGCTTCATCAAATGTTTTCATGGTTCAACTCTCAAAAAAAATCCCCGCGGGTGCGGGGAAATGTGACAGATAATAATCGTTAATTTATTTTAACCAGCGTGCTTCGGCTTCTTTATCCGTAACGCGCGCATCGACCCAACGGGTCTCCCCATTCGGAAAAGTTTCTTTCTTCCAAAAAGGGGCGTTGGTTTTTAAGTAATCCATAATAAAATGCGCCGCCTCAAAAGCAGCTTCTCTGTGCCGTGACGTGACGGCAACCAGTACAATTTGGTCGCAAGGTTGCATTTCACCAATCCGATGAATAATCAAACTGCTTTGCAACGGCCAACGTTCATGGGCTTCAAGGCGAATTGCCTCCAATGCTTTTTCAGTCATGCCAGGGTAATGTTCGAGCTCCAATACCGAAATATCATCGCCTTCATTAATATCCCGTACTGTCCCAACAAATGACACCACCGCACCAATGTCTTTATGGCCTGCTCTTAAAGTTTTAATTTCTGTGCTTAAATCAAAATCTTCTTTTTGCACCTTAACAAAGGGATATGAGCTCAATTGCTATCCTCCCGTGACAGGCGGGAAGAATGCAATTTCATCCCCTGGATTCAATGGTGTTTGGCGTGTTGCAACACTGTGGTTTACAGCAATCTGTAAGTTAGCATTATCTTTCAATGCTTGTTGCCAAGCTTCGCCACGGCTCGCTAAATCCTTGAGGACACACTCAACTGTTTTATAATTTTCTACGGGCAATTGCTCTTGCGCCTTCCCTAAAACTTCTCTAAAACTTGCAAAATATAAAATTTCTAACATTTTTTATCTCCAAAAATGTCTAAAAAGACAACTACTACCCTAATTAACCGCCTAAAGAAACCATTTGTCTAAATTCAATATTATGCACATTTTCATTAAAGAAATGCTTCTCCGGTTTCTTCAACATGGCATCGACAATCATTTGTTTCAGCGCTTCATCTGAAATGCCATCTCGTATTGGGGTTCTCAAATCCACGGAGTCCTCTTGACCCAAGCACAAGGCCAACACCCCTCTTGCCGTCAGCCTCACCCGGTTACAAGATTCACAGAAATGCTGTGAAACCGCTGATATCACACCAATTTTGGCGTCTGTTCCTTTAATATGAAAGTTTTTGGATGGACCATCATGGCTTTTACCGGTAGCTGGGATTAAATCCGTTCCGACATGCGCCCTCACTCTCGCCATAATTTTTTCCATTGGATAATGCTGATCCATCAAGCTGATGCCCGCTTCTCCAATCGGCATGGTTTCAATAAAACGTACTTCAACGCCTTTCTCGATGCCATAATCTACCATGGCTTCAATCTCGTCGTCGTTCGTTCCTTTCATGACTACCATGTTGAACTTTATAGGGTTCAATCCGGCTGACAACCCTGCATCAACCCCTGCCAATACTTTTTCAAGGTTCCCACCACGAGTAATTTTATTAAATTTCTCTGGCTGTAAAGAATCAATGGAGACATTGGCACGTGAAAGCCCGGCTTTCTTCAATGCCACCGCATGTTTATCCAAATGATGAGCATTAGTTGATAATGCTATTTCTTCCAATCCATCATAAGGCTGGATCTCTTCAATAAAGCCAGGCAAACCTTTGCGTACTAAAGGTTCACCTCCTGTGATACGAACTTTGGTCACCCCCAGTTCCACAAATGCCTTGATGATACGAGCCAATTCATCATAGTCTAAATACTCTGTATGACGCCCTTCTGGATGCGCTCCTTGTTCAGGCATACAATACCCGCATCGGTAGTTACACTTATCCGTGACTGAGACTCTTAAGTAATCAATTTTGCGATTGAAAGGATCTATTAATGCCATACCGTTATATCCATTTGGGAATAACGGTATATTCTACTTTTTTTAATTGTAAAAGCAAGCATCGTTTTAAACTTTTTATGGGATAAAACCCTTGAATATAAAGGGGTTATGACAAAATCAGAACATAAAAAAACCCGCACAAGGCGGGTTTTATTTTCATATTAAGACAAGCTTAATATTACATACCAGCGTGACCTACACCTGGTGGATCTTCATGCATACGTTGTGGAACGTTATACTGAGGTGTTCCATCTGGTAAACGACGCGCTTGAACGAAGTTGTTCACGTTTCCTTTACCATCACCAACCATCACATCAGGACAGTCTTTCATGCAACGCTCGTTATGAATAACCGGACGGTGATCACAGAAGAAGTTACCTTGGTTTTTCATGAACTTGTTTTGCTTCATCAGCAATTCAGAGTTATAGAAAGCATCGTCTTCTAGCTCAATTGGATCTCCATTTTCATCAAGACCAATTGGAATGTAGTTAGACTGCATGATGTAACCTGTCATCCCCATGTAACCTTTGTCACCGATGAATGGTGCATTAGGCGTCCAGAAAGGCATTGTACGACGAATGTAATCAAAGAACGTCACAGCATATGGCCAGTAGTTACCAACAGTTTTCATTGGTGCAGGATCACGGAAGTCAGAAGTAACAAGGTTTTCATCAACCGCTAATGGCAGATACCCTTTTGCCCCTTCACCAAACTCACCATGACACATTGCACAGAACTGTACATAAACACGTGCACCTTCTTCAACAGTCATCCCGACTGAAGGATCTGGTAAGCCTTTACCATCACCATCAACAGTGATATTCCACTTAGCTAATGCAGCTTCTGCGATTGGCGTACCAAAACCATTTGCAACGAAATCAGCATCGTTGTAGTAGTTTTTGTCAGCGCTCTCGTGAACTTCAACGAACGCCGCAGGAATTTTACATTGAGCATTACCATGGTTACCACCATCAATGCTGTCATCAACTTCAAAAGAATATGGATTAGCTGGATCCAATTTTCCTTCTAGACCAGCACGACCATGAGTGGCATCTTTTCCTAAAATTGCTTCAATCACTTTAGAATCAAGATATTTACCATCATTTTCTTTAATGATTTCAGCATAGTTAGAAGCATACTTACCATCAGATTCGCTTCCTGGCATTCCGCTCATTGCGAAAGCTGAACCAGTTGTCGCAAGTGCAAGACCTGCCGCTAGGATTGTTTTATTAGTACTGAACATTTTCAATCATACCTCCGTTTTTGCCGCCATCCCAAGCATGGATACGCCAAGTAACCATCGCAGTACGGTGGTAAACGTTGTTCGTACCTTCTAATTTACGCATTTGAGGCATAGGTGGCTGAACGTAACCAGTTTCATCAGTTACACGGCTCATCATAAAGGCTTCTGAGCCATCCCAATCCCACTCAACTTCAAAGCGAGTCCAAGCTTTATCTAGTACAGGTGAAGTGAAATGCGCTTCTTTCCAGTTTTTACCACCGTCAAAAGACACATCAACATGAGCCACTTTACCGCGACCAGACCATGCCAAACCACGTACAAAGTACTTACCAGGACCTTGCATTTTGAAGTCAGGAGATGGGTAAGTGATAACAGAGTTAGCTTCCATGTACCATGAGAAACGCTGTGCTGTTCCATCAGGCATCAATTCAGTGTACTTAGATGTTTCTTCACGGTGCTGCATAGGCACATCGTGTACATAGATACGACGTAGGTATTTAACCCACATGTTTGCTTCACAACCAGGAACAACTAAACGAATCGGATAACCTTGCTCACGACGTAGCGCTTCACCGTTTTGTGCGTAAGCAACAAAACAATCATCCATTGCTAGATCAACTGGAATTGAACGTGACATACCAGATGCATCTGCACCTTCTGGAAGGATCCACTTACCTTCAGGCTTGATACCTGCTTCTTTTAGAAGGTCAGATAAACGCACACCCGTGTATTCCACACAAGACATCATACCGTGTGTCCACTGAACAGAGTTCAACTGAACCCCCTTTCCACTCCATCGCACCATTCGCAGGACACTCAACAAAGTGAATTCGAGAAATTGATGGGAAGCGCTTTAGGTCGTCCATTGTGAAAATAAGAGGACGTTCAACCAAACCGTGGATAACTAAACGATGCTTATCTGGATCGATAGTTGGCACACCACCGTGGAAACGCTCAAAGTGAAGACCGTTAGGGGTAATGATACCGTGTAGGCTTTGTAATGGCGTCATGGTAATAGAAGCCATAGAGTCAGGCGTTAACCACTCTAATGTACGACGTTGCACTTCTTTCTCATACGGAGAAGGCATACCATAAGGATATTTACGAACACCAAACCCTAAAGATTTACGTGCTGCTTGCACATCTAGGACGTCTGTCATTTCTTCTTTTCCAGCATAAGGCGCAACCGCTTTAGCAGGATCATATTTAGCACCTTCTGCTGCTGATGCGGCTTTTGTAAAAAGAACCCCACCGGCAACAGCCGCGCTTCCTTTTAGGAAAGCACGACGGCCTTGGTTGCGACTTTCATCAGACTGAACTGCAACCTTTTCAACGATTTTATCTGTCATTTATTGCTCCTTGATTGGCATTTTTCTAAAAAACACCTCAGATTCAAGAGTTTAACTATTTAATAGTAGCTTATTTTTATTAACTCCACTGCACGAGCAGAGCTAAGCACAGTTTTGCTAACCTGTAATAATATGTTTTATGCGCCGTGACTTCAAGTTTTTGACACTTAAAAATTAGGATTTGCTGATATAATTTTTTTATGCCACTGTGATTAAATTCTATATTACTTAAAATTGCGGTAAGTTTTCACGACGACAAATTGGACCCGCTTTCGGGTTTTCAATATCTTCAGCTACCTGGCTTAAGAATTTCTGCACTTCTTCTATGGTTAAAACCGATAAGATTTTATTCATAATATGAGGGTGAACAGCCACCGTTGTATACTCACCGGATGCTAACTGAATTTGCACACCGCAAGCATCGGCCACTGCACCCGATTCATTCCCTTCAATTTGAGCTGCTTGTTCTCCAAATAACAACTCTCCATAAAGGTCTTCAATCTGCTCTGCCTGCGCATCGGATATTTGTCCTTTAATCATGACCTCAAAAGACACCTCTCCACTGCCTGACTCTTCTTGCTTTATTTCGGTATTAAGACCGAGCGCGTGGACCTGTTCACAAAATTTTTGGGCGACAGGTGCATCAAAAAATGTATATTCAAAGTTTTCTAACATCGTTATCCCTTTTAGTCGCGCTTAAATCGTCCTTTTCGGCCATCTCCGACCCATTCGACTTCGCTTTATTTTTTGGAGCGACAAGAGTATCATTCTTCCATCACAAACATCAGGAGCTCTTCATGATCGAACGCCAGTTTCCCATTACCCGTATGCGCCGCATGCGAAAAGATCCCTTTTCTCGTCGACTTATGCGCGAACATGTTTTAACGACGAATGATCTAATTTATCCGATGTTTGTCATAGAGGGACATAACCGTCGCGAGCCGGTTAAATCCATGCCGGACATTGAACGCTTGAGTATAGATCTATTGATTACTGAAGCTCAAGAACTTTTTGAACTTGGCATCCCAATGATTGCGCTTTTTCCAGTGCCAGATCCAGAAACCAAGTCTCTGGATGCAGCAGAAGCTTACAATCCGGATGGATTAGCTCAAAGAGCCGTTCGTGCCCTTAAGGAAGCCATTCCAGACATGGGCATTATGACGGACATTGCCCTAGATCCCTACACGACACATGGTCAAGACGGTATTATTGATGAAAATGGTTATGTCCTGAATGACGACACCATTGATGTACTCATGCAACAAGCCATATCACACGCTGAAGCTGGGGCAGATGTTGTAGCGCCATCAGACATGATGGATGGTCGAATCATAGAAATTCGTGAACATTTGGAAGAGCACGGTCATATCCATACCCGTATCATGGCTTACTCGGCGAAGTACGCTTCGTCGTATTATGGGCCATTCCGAGATGCAGTCGGTTCGGCGGGCAATTTAGGCGCTGGCAATAAACACACTTATCAAATGGACCCAACGAACAGCAACGAAGCATTGCACGAGGTCGCGATGGATATTAACGAAGGCGCAGACATGGTCATGGTCAAGCCCGGCCTGCCATATCTTGATATTGTTTATCGTGTGAAACAAGAATTCCAAGCCCCCACATTTGTCTACCATGTTAGTGGTGAATATGCCATGCTCAAAGCAGCCGCTTTAAATGGTTGGATCAACGAAAAAGACGTCGTTTTGGAGACCTTATTAAGCTGTAAACGTGCAGGGGCAGACGGCATCCTGACCTATTACGCCAAGGTCGTCGCGCAATGGTTAGCGGAAAAATAATGCCATGACAGATTTATACGCCGTAGTGGGCAACCCGATTGCCCATTCAAAGTCGCCTCTGATCCATCGTTTATTTGCCGAACAAACCGATCAGGATCTGGTTTATGAAGCGTTACTGATCGATACGGAAGACACCACCTTTCAGTTTGCTATTTCCGATCTGATTGCAAGAGGCTACAAAGGAATCAACATTACCGTCCCTTTTAAACTGGATGCGTTTGAATTGGCCGATGAGTTAAGCCCTCGTGCTGAGGTGGCACATGCCGTGAACACTTTCAGTTTTGAGGACGGTAAAATTTTTGGCGACAACACGGATGGCATTGGCTTAGTGACCGACATCGAAGAAAATGCCAATCGCCCATTTAAAGACCAAAAGGTTTTAATACTAGGAGCAGGCGGCGCTGTACAGGGTATTTTGCAGCCATTACTGGAAAAGCAACCAGGCCTGGTCCACATTGCCAATCGCACAGCCAAGCGAGCAGAAGTGCTTGGGAAACGATTCGAAACCCTCTCTCCAATTACCAGCAGCGACTGGGAGAGCATTCCTGACGAGACTTATGACATTATCATCAACGGCACTTCGGCCAGCTTGGAAGGCAAACTCCCTCCCATTAATTCGAATATTTTGGGACAGGACAGCCTCGTTTATGACATGATGTATGGCGCTGAGCCGACCGTTTTCATGCAATGGGCACAACAGCACCAACCTTCCTGCCAAACCAGAGATGGATTGGGAATGCTGGTTGGGCAAGCAGCCGAAGCTTTCTATATTTGGCGAGGCGTGCGTCCACAAACGCAGAGCGTGATTGATGAAGTGCGTCGCTTAATTCAAGCCTGAACCCATTGAAACTGATGGTGCAGAATACCTTAGTGTGCTGCACCTGCACAGTTCATATAGGGGCAGAATTCCACTTCCGACATCGGTCGAGCAAGCAAATAGCCTTGTAACACATCACAACCGATTTCAGTCAGTAAAGCTCTTTGAGCTTCGGTTTCTACCCCTTCAGCTACCACGGTCAAATCCATAATATGCGCCATCTGAATAATCTCTGCCACCAATGCTTTTTCTTGTTCATTATCTGCCATATTTTGCACAAACGACTTATCCACCTTCAAGATATCAATACACCCTTCTCGCAAAACAGCAAAGGCCGAATACCCGGTACCAAAATCATCCAGCGCAATACTCACACCCAAGGCCCGTAATTCACTGAGCACATTGATTGCATATTCATTCCCGCCAATAAACAACGACTCGGTCACTTCAATTTTTAATAATTTAGCGGGTAACTCGTATTGTTCCAACAATGATTTCACTTTTTGGACAAACCCAATTTCTGATAATTGATATGGCGAGGCATTCACTGAAAAATACACATCCTTATAAGGACAAAATTCAGATAATTTTTTTGCCGTGATAATAGCCTGTTCTAGAATGGTTTCACCTAGCTTCCCAATCAAATTAATGTCTTCTGCAATGGAAATAAACTCCTCTGGAGAAACCCAACCGAGCTCTTCATCATGCCACCTAGCGAGACATTCTACACCGACCAGGTCTCCCGTCTGGGTCGAAAACATCGGCTGATAAAAAGGCACAATTTTTTTCTCTTCCACCGCCGTGCGTATCCGGTTTTCAATCACGAGTAAACGTTGGTGGTAGTGATCCACTTGCCCCGAATAGCGTAGACAATAAACGCCTTGGCGCTGTTTTGCCATATGCATGGCTACATCGGCAAATCGCAATAGACTCTCAACATCCTGACCATCTTCCGGTGCGTACACCCAACCAAAGCTGGCCGAGATATGCAGATTTAACCCATTTAAATGCATCGGATGCTCCACCACTTTTAAAAAGTCGCGAATCATTTGTTCCACATCCTGCTCCACACGGATTCCAGGAATGATAAACACAAATTCATCACCACCGAATCTTGAAAGCATCGCGCCTTGCGGCAACACCAGCTCAAACCGATCTTTGATTTTCTGCAACATCAAATCACCGACCGAGTGCCCTAGAGAATCGTTGATGGTTTTAAAGCGGTCCAAGTCCATCATAATCAACACAAACGGATAAGTCGCATCGAGCATTCTTTGTGCTTCATAGCTCAAATTTCGGCGGTTAGGCAAACCGGTCAACGCATCTTTTAAAGCCAATTCTTTCATGGCTTCCGTTTGACTGACCTGATCGGTAATGTCGGTATTGGTGGAACTGACGGCAATCAATTTATCTTTTTCATAAATTGGGCGGGACACATGACGGATCCAAATCAACCCTTTATGTTTGGTGGTTAAACGGACATCAATAGGGTCAGGTGAATGGCCTTCGGCAATGCTCCGTTCATACGCCAGCCACTTTGGGAAGTCATCTTCATATACCAGGTCCGAAAATAAGTTTGGCATACTGTAAAAAGTGGAAACATCATAACCCGTTAGCTTTAAGACAGAAGGAGAGATAAAACGATAACTTCGATCAAGATTTTGAAAATAAGATACTTCTTCAGCCATTTCAACAATGGAAGAGAACTCCATTTGTTTCGCTTCAATGCGATCTCGGAGGATTCGGTATTTCGCAACCAAGAAGCCAACCAGCAAGCCTACGACACTAGGCACAATTAAAAGCTTGGGCGCAAAATTTTCATAAACCAAAAAGAACTGAATATTCGCCAACCCAATAACCAATAACCAAGCACCGAACATATAGCTTAAATAAACCTGCCAATGACACTTCGGCGTTTTAAATAGTTGAGTCACGTTCTTCAATCGCATTCTGTTTTAAATCTCTTCAACCGATTGTTGAAAATCGTTTTTCAGTTTAACGTAATGCTCAGCCGAATATTTAAAGAAGGCCTTCTCGTCATCCGTTAACGGTCTTAATTGCTTCACAGGAGACCCAACATATAAATAGCCTGATTCCAGGACTTTTCCAGCAGGCACTAGACTGTTCGCCCCCACCAAGACATGCTTTTGCACAACAGCATTATCCAATACGACAGATCCCATCCCAATAAGACATTCATCTTCAATCACACAGCCGTGAAGCACCACATTGTGACCAATCGTGACATCCGCACCCACAATGCACTGCGATCCCTTGGTCATAGGAGAGTCGTGGGTTGTATGACAAACAGTGCCATCCTGAATATTACTGCGGGCACCGATTTTAATCGCGTTTACATCCCCTCTTAGCGTGGCATTTGGCCAAACGCCGACATCTTCTGCTAATTGACATTGACCAATGACGACAGCAGAAGAATCCACCCAAGCCGTTTTTTCGATTTCCGGCGTAAAGTCTTTATAACGACGAATCGACATTCTTTTTAACCCCTTATTGCGCTAATTTGTGCAGTTAAGCATGTTACGCATTAGTTCTCATTAAAATAATACTATACCTTTTTTGTCGGACTTTAAAACCCTATCAACACATCAAATGACATTTGTTCAAACCTTCTACCGACCGACACCTTTAAAAATCCATGTAAAATCAAAGGGTTTTTACCAGCTAACTTTCATCATCCCCTTTGTTATAACGTTTTTTTATCCCTGCGCTTATTTTTTGATTTGTGAATTCTTGTCAAGAATTACTATGATGATACTAAAAGCACTCAAGACAATGATTAAGGAAACACCGTGACCACACATGTTAAAAATGAAAAACGCCAACACATTCGCATTCCCGCTAACCGCCCAGTGGTAATGGTCATCAACGATGCCAGTATCTTTGCCACCATGACAGATTTTTCAAAACATGGTATTGGCTTTATCACACAAGCCGATGTAACGCGAGGCGACACAGTTGAAGTGCACTTCGATATTTCATACAAAAAAGGGTTTCATGCTTTTCAGTTTAAAGCCACCGTCAAGCATTGTTTAAAGATAGAAGACAAACGCCATGTAGGCGTGCGTTTAAAAATTGATGAAAACCAATATACGGCTTTATTTGATGAGATTTATGCGGCCTGACGACTTAGAAAGCGATTGATTGAGCCAGGCCTGGCTATTTTTAAAACGGAATCACCGGCCAAAAAGGCCCTGATGCACCAATCACCACCGCAATGACCCCCAGCATCAGATTAATGGCAATCACTGGTCGCATTCTCGTATTCATTATATGCCCGGCTTCCGCAAACTCATACTGTGCCATCCGTATTTTGAATTTAGCAAACGGCCAGAAAAACAACCATGTAAACAAACCAACCATCACCCAGCCAATCCATTCCATCAACTGTAGATATAACGGAGCCTGTTCAATCGGCCCGAGACGCGTTAACCAATCCCAATACCCTGAAATCACTAATACGAAGATGAAAAACCAAACCCAGCCAAAAAAACGTCGAAAAACTTTTTCCCACAAAATAAGGCGTTCTCTTGATTCTAAAGAAGCCGCTGCGGGCCTTAAAACACGATATGCAAAGAACATTCCGCCAACCCAAATCACTGCGGCAATCGCATGCAAAGAGCTCAAGATCATCGTTTCCCAGTTCATGTCTTTCCTTTCTAAAATGTTTCATATGATTAAACCCTAAGCGCTTTGCAAAATCAAACCCATCTATCAAAGCAAACTACAAATGAATACAAGCAATTGATTCAATTGAACTTTTTTATTTAATCGGTTTTTAGTTTTGCTTCTGTTACAATATCTTCCATCTCTCGGGGTGCACACCAAAGTGCTGAGACGACTAAGTGGAAACCAATTTCCCGGCTGTCGGGCCCGTTGAACTTGATCTGGTTAAAGCCAGCGTAGGGAAGAGAAGATTCTAAGGAAACACACTCCGATTGTTTTCTGTAGATTGCTTTTAAATACCTTTGAGCGAGAAGATTTTTTAGTAAAAGTCTTTCGCATCAAGTAGAGACAGGGACTTTAAAAGCAATCATCACGTCCCTTTTTCTACTTTTCAACGGTATGACAAGTGCATGATCTTAATGACTAAGATTTTGCCCATCTTTTTACGCTGTTTTTTTCATCCTTTGAACGAACGAAAAGTGAGAAAAACATGAGTACTTTTAAAAATGCGCTCCCCGCTTCAAATGACATCCTGACCCGTGACCCGTTACCGGCTTCCCATAAAACTTATATTTCTGGTGAAATTCACCCGGAAATCAAAGTACCGATGCGAGCCATTACCTTAACAAACGATGAGATCGTAACCGTTTACGATACTTCAGGCCCTTATACCGACCCAAATATAGAAATTGATGTGGCGCAGGGCATTCCAGCAATCCGCAAAGATTGGATTGCCAACCGTGGCGACGTGGAAGCCTACGAAGGCCGCATTATCGATCCAAAAGACAATGGTTATAAAAACCGCACGCAAATGGAAACCGCCATTGCCGGCGCTTCAAGCTTAATGCGTCAACCAATAAAAGCAAAACCTGGACATAACGTGACCCAACTGCACTATGCGCGTCAAGGCATTGTCACACCTGAAATGGAGTTTATTGCTATCCGCGAAAACCAACGCCGCGACATGACCCGTCGTTATCTCAATGACCCTGAACGCGAAGCCCGCTTAAAAGGCGAAAATTTCGGCGCCAATTTACTAGAAGACATCACCCCTGAATTTGTTCGGAAAGAAGTAGCCGAAGGCCGTGCCGTCATTCCAGCCAACGTCAATCACCCGGAATCTGAGCCGATGATTATCGGTCGCAACTTTCTGGTAAAAGTAAATGCCAATATCGGAAATTCCGCCACCACATCTTCCATTGGCGAAGAAGTTGAAAAAATGGTTTGGGCTACGCGTTGGGGCGCCGATACCGTCATGGACTTATCTACTGGACAAAACATTCACACCACTCGTGACTGGATTTTACGCAATGCGCCTGTGCCCATTGGCACCGTACCGATTTATCAGGCTTTGGAAAAGGTCAATGGGGTTGCTGAAGACCTAACCTGGGAAATATTCCGAGACACCTTGATTGAACAAGCGGAACAAGGAGTCGATTACTTCACCATCCATGCCGGTGTGCTTTTACGCTACGTTCCGATGACAGCGAAACGCGTCACCGGTATTGTGTCTCGAGGCGGCTCGATTATGGCGAAATGGTGTATTGCCCACCACAAGGAAAACTTCTTATACACCCACTTTGAAGATATCTGTGAAATTTTAAAGCAATATGACGTGTCTTTCTCATTAGGCGACGGACTTCGTCCAGGATCTGTCGCAGATGCCAACGACGAAGCACAAATTTCTGAACTCAAAACCCTAGGTGAGCTGACTCAAATAGCCTGGAAACATGACGTTCAAGTCATCATTGAAGGGCCTGGGCATGTACCGATGCATATGATCAAAGAGAACATGGACAAACAATTGGAATATTGTCATGAAGCGCCTTTTTACACGTTAGGCCCTTTAACAACGGACATCGCCCCTGGTTATGACCATATCACCTCAGGGATTGGCGCGGCCATGATCGGTTGGTTTGGAACCGCCATGCTGTGTTATGTGACACCCAAAGAACACCTTGGCTTGCCTAACCGAGATGATGTGAAAGAAGGGCTGATCACCTACAAACTGGCTGCTCATGCGGCAGACATTGCTAAAGGCCATCCAGGTGCACGATCAAGAGACGATGCGCTCAGTCAGGCCCGCTTTGAATTCCGTTGGGAAGATCAGTTCAACCTAGGACTAGACCCTGAAAAGGCGCGTGCATTCCATGATGAAACCTTACCGAGAGATTCGGCTAAAGTGGCGCATTTCTGTTCAATGTGTGGTCCAAAATTCTGTTCGATGAAAATCTCACAGGAAGTGCGTGACTATGCGGACAAGCAAGGATTATCGACTGAAGATGCCGTTAATAAAGGGATGGAAGAAATGTCTCAAACCTTTAAAAACCAAGGCAGTGAAGTATACGTTAACGTCGAAGATATCACCAAAACAGGTTCTTAATCTCGATTATTCAGATCGTTGCGGCGCTTATTGTCGCAACGCGAGGAGTTGATTATGACAACACACACCATCGGCATTGCCGGGGCAGGACTTGTCGGTCGTATTTTAGCGTTGAACTTAGTCAAATCAGGTCACAAAGTAACCTTATTTGAAAAAGATTCGTATGCGTCTGAAAATGCGGCCGGGTTGGTGGCTGCAGGCATGTTGGCGCCTTTTGCCGAACTTGAAACGGCCGAGTCCGCCATATTTGATGCCGGCCTGCGATCCATTCAGCTTTGGCCTGACCTGTTGACACAGATAAAGATTCCGCAGGCGTTTCAAAAACAGGGCAGCTTAATCACGGCTCATCGATCGGACATGCCTGAGTTAATGCACTTTATTACCCAATTACAGTCAAAAATTCCAGCTGCCGCCTCGATAGAGACATTGGATCAAACAGGAATTGCGGCTTTGGAACCGGATCTCGCTCAGCACAGAAAAGCATTTTTTCTGCCGACGGAAGCGCAAGTCAATGCGCAGCAGTTCATGGAAAAAAGCACGCTTTTCTTACAGGAACACCCCTCTGTTCAATGGAAAACTCATCAAGTTGTGTCCCGAGTATCGGACGGTCAAATCGAAACCAATGAAACCTGTGTTGATTTCGATTGGGTCTTTGATGCCCGAGGCTTGGGCGCTAAGCCCGATATTGCCGATCTTCGTGGTGTCAGAGGGGAGGTTTTTTGGCTCGACGCACCGGATGTATCCCTTTCTCGACCGGTGCGTTTAATGCACCCGCGTTATCGAATTTACATTGTGCCACGTCCCAACCATCGTTATGTGGTGGGCGCCACTGAAATTGAAAGCGAAGATCAAAGTGACATGTCTGTGCGCTCCAGTTTGGAGTTGCTTTCAGCCGTTTACAGCGTACATTCCGGGTTTGGAGAAGCGCGCATTGTGAAAATGCTCACTAACTGTCGCCCGGCATTAAAAGATAATTTACCGCGAATCCTGCATGAAAATAAAACCACCCGTATTAATGGCTTATATCGCCATGGCTATCTATTAGCCCCTGCCGTGGTTGAACAAGCTTTAAACGAAATCCCTTTCATGTCTGATTCTGCGGCTTAGCCTTACTTACAAGGAAAGACACATGACCACCATTACTGTTCAGATCAATGATGAGATAAAGGCCATTCCGGCCTCGTTGTCTTTGACCGATCTGTTAATTCATTTGGGCTATCAGGAACACAATTTTGCAGTTGCCATCAATGAAGCTTTCGTCCCCCGCAGTCAGTATAAAAACACATGCGTACAAGCCGATGATCGCATCGAAATTGTCGCACCCATGCAAGGAGGTTAAATGAACCAGATGTCTGAACATTCTCAAAAATCGTCTCCCATGTCATGGACGGTGGGCGGAAAAACTCTGAATAGCCGTTTATTAATTGGCTCGGCCCTTTACTCCTCTCCTCAAGCCATGCAAGGAGCGATTGAAGCCTCTGGTGCTGAAATTGTCACTGTCTCATTACGTCGGCAATCAGCAGGAGATCAAGCCGGAAAAACGTTTTGGAACATGATCAAGTCTTTAAACTGCCATGTTCTGCCCAATACGGCAGGTTGTCATTCGGCCAAAGAAGCCATTACCACCGCTCAAATGGCACGTGAAGTGTTTGAAACCAACTGGATCAAATTGGAAGTGATTGGCGACCAGTACAACCTGCAACCGGACCCTTTCGAATTACTGAAAGCCACTGAAACTTTAGTAAATGAAGGCTTTGAAGTCTTTCCCTACACAACAGACGACTTAGTCTTAGCCCAACGCTTAGTAGACGCAGGATGTAATATTTTAATGCCTTGGGGCTCGCCAATCGGTTCGGGCAAAGGGCTGATGAATCCTTACAACCTGAACGCAATCCGACAGCGATTTCCCGAATTAACACTCATCGTCGATGCCGGCATTGGCAAACCGTCTCACGCCGTTCAAGCGCTGGAAATGGGTTATGACGGTATTCTGCTGAATTCAGCCGTGGCATTATCACCCAACCCTGTGAATATGGGAAAAGCATTCAAGTCCGCTGTTGAAGCGGGCGTGTATGCATTTGATGCTGGAACCATGCAGGAAAGGGATTTGGCATCGCCTTCAACCCCGGTGCTTGGCACACCTTTTTGGCACCAAAATTAACCAGGCCTGGCCGTTTTAAGGAACTATCATGCAATTTCGATCCTGTCACTCTCCTGAAGAACCACTGGGCATTTACCCGTTGGTCGATCGCGCCGATAAATTAAAACGCCTTTTTGAGGCAGGTATTACTACCGCACAAATTCGTATCAAAGATTTAGCCGGCCAGCGACTGGAGCAGGAATTGATACAAGCCGATACTGTTGCAAAGTCCTATCAAGCCAGACTGTTCATCAATGACTACTGGAAAATGGCGCTCCAACTCAACAGTTATGGTGTGCACCTAGGACAAGAAGATGTGCTCGATGCCGACCTACCTGCAATCCATCAGGCGGGAATCCGATTGGGCGTCAGCACACATACCCCAGCAGAAATTGATTCGGCATTAACAATACAGCCCTCTTACCTTGCGATCGGACCCATTTTCGAAACCCAGAGCAAACAATTATCTTATCCAACAATCGGTTTAAAGAATCTGCAGCACTGGGTAGAAACATTGGATGTTCCAGTGGTTGCCATTGGGGGGATTCAGCGGCATAATCTTAAAAATGTCATACAAGCAGGTGCGAACGGTATCGCCATGATAAATGGACTCAACCAGCCAGGCTGTACGGCGATGGAAAGTGTAAAAAATCTCATACACATATTTGATGAAGCCTATCAAACAAGAGCGTTGTCTTATGTCTAACCACACGCCCACCGTGTTGAGCATTGCAGGGTCTGATCCTTATGGCGGTGCCGGTATTCAAGCGGACTTAAAAAGCATCCATGCCTTAGGAGGCTATGCGTTGACCTGCATTACCGCTCTCACTGCACAGAACTCTCAAGGCGTTGCACACGTTGTTGCGACCTCGGCTCAGACTTTAAGCCATCAGCTGGATACCTTATTGCAAGACATCAAGGTAGATGCTGTCAAAATCGGTATGCTCGCTAATGCAGAATTAATTAACGTTGTCGCTGACAAAATCGCACAGTACTCGCTCAAAAATATCGTGTTAGACACCGTTCTCATAAGCTCCAGTGGCCACCCTCTCTTGGAAGAAAGCGCCGTTGACTGTTTAATAGAGCGACTCTTTCCCATCGCCACGATTATTACGCCCAATTTACCTGAGATCAATCACCTCTTGGACAAAGATTTTCATAACATCGAACCAAAGATTGACACAATCCGTGATGCTTTTTTTAAACTGGGTGCTCAAGCGGTAGTGGCAAAGGGAGGACATGGTTCCGAGTCAGACCTTGCCACTGATGTGCTGCTTCAACCGAATTACCCTCCGATGCCCTTTTCAAGCCCACGCATTCAAACCTCTCATACGCATGGCACCGGGTGTAGTTTTGCATCCGCCATTGCCACTTTCCTTGCTCAAGGTCAAGACTTGGCCACCGCTGTCCAGCAAGCCAAACACCAAATGCATCAGTGGTTTACTCAGAGCGAATCACTCCAATTACAATATCAGTCCAACCTTGGACATCGCAAAGAACCCTTGCTACATTTGGACATGATAACTGGGCAATCAAACGAGCAATAAGATATTTCGTTTCATCCTGCCTTTTTGCTAAGATTAAACTTCTTATTCTGAAAGGTGATGATTATGGATTCCCCTTCCAACCCCAATATTAAAGCCGTGTTTTTAGATCTCAGTGGTGTTCTCTATATCGGGACGAAAGCCCTCCCCGGAGCAGTTGAAACGGTTCATCACTTGAAACAGCAAGGCTTTATTCTGCGATTTGTCACCAATACGGCCAGCCAACCCAGTGAAATGATTTTGCAACAACTGATTCAGCTGGGGTTTGATGTAAACGAAACGGAACTGTTTACCGCACCAAGGGCTGCCAAACAGTACCTTTTACACCATCAATTGCGACCATACTGCTTAATTCATACCCTTTTAAAACCTGAATTCGAAGATATTGATCAAACAGACCCAAATTGTGTATTGCTAGGCGATGCGCAGGATGATCTGACTTATCAAAACTTGAACAGAGCCTTTAATTTGCTGGAACAGGGTTATCCTTTAATTGGCATCGGCAACAATAAATATTACAAAGATCCTGAAGGGTTCAAGCTGGATGCAGGTGCCTTTATTCATGCCTTGGAATGGGCCAGTGATACGCGTGCCATTATTACAGGAAAGCCGGATAAAACTTTTTTTGACGAGGTCGTGGCTTCGACAGGCGTGCCTGCTAATCAATGTTTAATGATTGGAGATGATGTCCGCGGGGATGTTGAAGGTGCCATCAATGCCGGCTTGCAGGCAGCACTGGTTCGCACAGGGAAATTCAAACCCCATGATGAAACACTTCTGCCTGATACGGCTTGGATATTTGACAGCATCCAAAAGCTTTCTTTGTCATAAAATACGATTAATGCTTTCAAATGAGTTTAAAATACTTAAATTATTCTACAAAATGGATTTTATATGAAACCTTTTTACACCATTATCTTGAGCTTGTTTTTGGTTACCCTCTCCGCCTGTTCCAATACTTCAGATCCAGGACCTTTAGCAGGCAAATGGCAACTCACAGGACAGGTCGACATGACCGTCAGCTTTCGCCCTGGTGAAACTGAAGCAAAAGGCGTCGTCGAAAAAGTACGTTATAAAATTGAAGGAAAGGATGTTCTGGTGACCTATTTAGAAGGCATGGCCAAAGGCATGACCATGCGATATACCCTGATTGATGACCAGACAGCCATCACCAACTTGGGCACCTTAAAGAAAATACCGTCTAATCACAGCACAGTGCATTAAACGATTGATTAATAAAACATGTGCTTCACATGGAACATGAAGCAGAATATGCTTTTATTTCAAAATCATCGGGCGCATGGTCACCAGCTCTTCCGAAGAGGAAGGGTGGATAGCAATCGTGGCATCCAAATCAGCTTTGGTTGCCCCCATCTGAACCGCAACGGCAAACCCTTGCAACATCTCATCTGCCCCATCGCCTACAATATGAATACCGACCACTTTTTGCTCCTCTCCGACACAGACCAGCTTCAAAGCCGTTTTAATCTGATGTTCTGTAAAGGCATAGCGCATGGGTGTAAAAACAGAACTATAAACCTGTACATTATCATGCCCATACTGTTTACGGGCATCATGTTCTGCCAACCCAATCACCCCGACAGGTGGATGAGAGAAAACCACCGTCGGAACTTTCGATAGATCCATCTTCAACTCGGGCTGGTTATTATACAAACGCTCCGCTAAATAACGACCGGCGCGAATCGCGACCGGCGTCAATTGAGCCTGTCCTGTCACATCACCAATCGCATAGATATTCGGCACTTGGGTTTGGTGATAATCATTCACATCAATAAAACCTCGTCCATTGGCCGAAATACCGACCTTATCTAATGCCAACGGTTCGGTCAAAGTTTCACGCCCCACGGCCCAGATAACTTCGTCAAAGCCTTCTAAATGCTGACCGTCCTCAGATTCGATTGTCAAAGTGCCATCATCGGCTTTCATCAGCTTTTTCACTTTGAAGTGGTATTCTTTGTGAATGCCGCTTTCAATCATGGCATCGGTTAACGTTTCGCGCACCATATCGTCGAACCCTCTTAACACAAGGTCTTTTCGACTGATAAGCGTAGTTTGAGTGCCCAGTGCCTGTAAAACCCCGGCAATTTCAACGGCGATATAACCACTACCGATGACCGCGACTTTGTTAGGCTGTTCTGTTAATGCAAAAAAACCATCGGACGTAATCCCCAGGTCGGCATTTTCTGTTTCATTAGGAATAAAGGGCGTGCCGCCAGGTGCAATCACGATGGTTTCTGCCGTCACCAACTTCCCATCGACTGACACCGTATGCTCATCAACAAAGCTGCCCCAGCCTTCTAGTACGTCAATGCCTAACTCTTTGAAGTAGCCACCATACCAAGTGGTGATATTCGAGATATATTGCTCACGGCGTTTTACCAGTTCCGACCAATCAAATCCTTTTCGTTCCACGTGGAACCCAAAGTCGGGCGCATCTCTTAAAGACTCGGCGATATGCGCACCGAACCACATGACCTTTTTAGGAACACATCCAATGTTTACGCAAGTGCCACCCATTTTTTTGGCTTCAACCACTGCACATTTTTTGCCATATTCAACCGCTCTTTCCACAACGGATAAGCCACCACTTCCTGCCCCAATGGCAATCAGATCATAATCATATTGCATGTGTCTTCCTCTTCTAAAAATAGCTATTTATCTTTGTGTTATTTGGATAAATAGTTATTCTTCTAAAAAATTCATTTTAATAAAAAAAACCACCAGGCCTGGTGGTTTCTTTATCTCTAAAGGACGATCGATTATTTAGCTAAATACGCTTCCAAATCGTCAGATCCGCCAATATGCTGTCCTTCAATAAAGACTTGCGGAACCGTATCTGCATTGGCGACGGCACGTAATGTACGTGACGTTACATCCGCATGAGAAACCGTAATTTCTTCATACTCAACTCCAGCATCTTCCAACGCGGCTTTCGCTTTCGCACAGAAAGGACAACCTGGCTTGGTAAAGATAGTCGCCACTTTCTTAGGTTGAGCGTTCGGATTGATGTATTTCAACATGGTATCCGCATCCGATACTTCGAATGGGTCACCAGGTACATTCGGCTCGATAAACATCTTTTCAACAACGCCGTCTTTCACCAGCATTGAATAACGCCATGAACGCTTACCAAATCCTAAGTCTGCTTTATCAACCAGCATGCCCATGCCTTCTGTAAACTCGCCATTCCCATCTGGAATCAAAGTCACATTCGTGGACTCTTGATCTTTTGCCCACTCATTCATAACAAACGTATCATTAACAGATAGACATACAATTTCATCTACACCGTTTTCAAAGAAAACCGGCGCAAGTTCGTTATAACGAGGTAAATGAGAAGATGAACACGTTGGCGTAAAGGCTCCCGGCAAAGAGAACACAACAACCGTGCGGCCTTTGAAAATATCATCACTTTTTACATTGACCCACTCATTGTTTTGACGTGTTGGCCAGACAACACTTGGAACAGCTTGACCTTCTTTGTTTTCTAATGCTTGAGACATACTTTTCTCCTTAGTTAAGGACTTAGCCGCTTTTAAAGTAAACGCTAAGTTTTTAAAAACAGTTAATGTTGAATACAAAGCCCATTCTATGTGAAAACATAAATAAGTAAAATTAATTGTTTTAACCAAAATGATAGCTTTTAACTATCATTAGTCATGAATGACGGTCAATCCCATTATTGCATAGGAGCAGATTGCAATTCACGCATAAACAATTCCAAGCTACCCGTTTCTTGGGCGTACTTCATAATCACCCCCAACAAAGCTTGATCTTCCTGCTTTGAAGCGATTCGTGCAGCCAGTTGAAACTCATGCCCTGTCACCTCGCCTGAAAAAGCATTGGCTTCCAATAAGGCTGCAAGCGCGCCAACATTCCCTAACAAACAAGCGGCTTGCAAAGGCTTGACCGATACCCCTTCTGCATCCTTAGCCACTTCTTGTTGAGGCGACACAAAATGCTCTTGGATCAATACCTTCATCATCCAGTAATTCATTTCAGGTGCTTCTTGGCTTTCCAAGACGTTCATAAAAATCTCATTGGGATCCATCTTATGCTTCTGAATCAGCGTCTGAACTGTTTTGGAAAAAGGATCACGTGTCTCTGGTTTTAAATCTAATAAATTCATGTCTTTTCTCTGTTAAATCTTGTTACTTATTATAACTACTACACTGTTTGACCAGCCGCAAACCCTGATGACCAGGCCCATTGAAAGTTATACCCCCCGAGATGACCTGTTACATCCAACACTTCACCAATAAAGTAAAGGCCGGGCACATTTTTGACTTCAAAATTCTTAGACGATACTTCATCGGTATCGACGCCCCCTAAAGTCACTTCTGCCTTGTCATAACCAGCAGTATCACTGGGATACAGTATCCAGTGTGTTATCTGTTGCGCAAAACGCTCAATTTCTTCGTTAGGTAAGTCAGCCAACTTGGTTGCAATCGGATACATTTCCAGCCAGGCCTGGGTAAATTTCTTCGTCCAGAATTGTTGAAGCCAACGTATTAATGACGCATTACTTTGCTTTAACTGCATCAACTCCGCCAGAACATCTACGTTTGGCAACAAGTTAATTTCAATGGCTTGACCCGGTTGCCAATAATTGGAAATCTGTAGCACGCCTGGCCCACTGATGCCCTGATGGGTAAACAGCAGGGCTTCTTCAAACGATTTTTCAGTCTGTTCATTGTAGGTACTGATTTTAACATCCAGCGCAATCCCACTCAGCTTTTGACAAAAGTCTCGCCATTTCCCTTTTAAAGTTAACGGCACTAACCCCGGTCGGACAGGCACTTGCCTTAAGCCAAACTGTTCTGCGACCTGATAACCAAAATTGCTGGCTTTAAGCTTGGGAAAAGACAGTGCACCAGTGGCAATCACCAACGATTGACATTCAATAAAGCACTCATTGGTTTCAATTCGAAATGCGGCTTCATCAGGCGTTTTAGGTGTTAATTTTGCAATAGACTTCACTGAGGTCTTTAATTGCAGGGTCACGCCCGCCCAATCACATTCGGTTTTCAAAATGTGAATTAAATCTCCAGCGCGATGGCAGCAAAACAACTTCCCAAGCTCCCGCTCCTCATATTCCAGCCCATGCCGATCAACCAAATCGATAAAATCCTGAGGCTGATAGCGGGCTAATGCACTTTTTACAAAGTGCGGATTTTGGCAAATAAACTCATTCGGCGTAACCACCTGATTGGTAAAATTACACTTCCCACCGCCGGAAATTCGAATTTTCGCCGCCGCTTTAGGGGCATGATCCAATACCCAGACCTTTCGTCCACGATAACCCGCAGTGGCAGCGCACATCAATCCCGATGCGCCGGCACCAATAATCAGCACATCCGTGGTATTCGTCTTCAACCGCATTCTCTAAATAAGTTCAAACGAAGCTTCTCGCTTATTGGCTTCACAGATCAAAGCATCCAATCCTTTTTGAGCGTCGGCTTCATACCCTTCCACCCCAAGTTCAATTGTCCGGTCACCTTGTTCTGAAATACTTGGCAAACTGAATAGACGCAAAGTCGGAAACTCGATTTCAAACGCCTCCATAAAGGTGACCCACTCTGATTCATGCCCATCAATCAATCGAATGGTTTTTTCCACTTTAGGTTCCAGTTTTAGATGCGGATAATATTGATTCAATACCCATTCCATCATCGGCTTAGCCATCATTGGAAACCCTGGCATAAAGTGGTGATGCCGAATTGAAAAGCCGGGTACTCGATTATAAAAATTAGGGATGATTGTCGCCCCCTTTGGATATTCCGCCATTCGAATACGTTGAGGATAAGCGTCTTCTCCAAACTGAGCTTCAATTTCTTTAACCCCTTCCGGGTGTCGCTCAATCGGTAGCCCTAATGCTTTTGCCGCTGCTTGGCGGGTTCTGTCATCCGGTGTCGCGCCAATTCCGCCAAATGAAAACACGATATCTCCCGATTCAAAACTGGCTTGGAGCGTATCCACCAAGAAACCGGGTTCATCTCCTACGATTTTGACCCACGCCAGCTCCAGCCCTCTGGGTCTTAATAAGGTATTGGCTTGGCTCAAGTGCTTATCTTGCCGCTTGCCTGACAACACTTCGTCTCCAATAATCAACAAACCGATTTTTTGATCCATGTTTTTCTCGTTTACCCTGCTTTCATTCAACAATGTTTATTCACCTGTTTCGCAGCATTTTTTCGTTTTGCGAAAGCGTCTATTTTTTCCGCCATGAGCTTAGAGTTAATAGGCTTGGTCATATAGTCATTCATACCCGCTTCATAACATTTCTCATCATCGCCAGCCATCGCATTAGCCGTCATTGCAATAATGGGAATGTCTGACAAAGGATTGTCCAGAGCTCTAATGGCACGCGTAGTCTCATACCCATCTTTCACCGGCATTTGACAATCCATTAAAATCAAATCATAGGGGGTTTGAGCCAGTGCCTCCAGAGCTTCTTGTCCATTGGCGGTGATATCAGCCTGATACCCCATTTTTTCTAACAGTGCGACCGCCACTTTTTGGTTAACCAGGTTATCCTCTACCAGCAAAATTTTAAATGATTCCATTCTGCAACGACTCCTAACAATCGCTATGTTTCTGTTTTTGTCACATTATAAACGTGATTCGCTTCCAGCACTTCCGGCGTCCAGCGCGCAAGTTCTGTTCGGATTTCTGTTAACAGCTTTTCTTTATTCGTCACAGGCAAGTGCGAGATAAACACCGGAGGTCGATAATCCAATTTTTCTAGGTCTAATTTGAGTGCACTAGGGTAATAATGCTTGGCTAATTCACTAAGCGCCTTATCCTTTTTCGAAAACTGACTATCCATAATCAACATATCGACGGAAGGTAAATTGTTTAAAGCACGCCAAAAATCATCGTTCTGAAAACAATCACCACTAAAGGCAAACGCTGCGTCCTCATTTCCGATCCAATATCCTGCTGTGGGTACAGAATGATAAGCAGGCAAAACCACCACCTGCTTATCTGCTAATGACAGGACATCGCCATATTTTACGATGTTTAACTGTACACAAGGGCTGTCATGTGATGGCAATACGGTAAAATCTGGCCAAATCACATCATTAAAAATATGATTTTTAAGCGCATCAACAGTATGGCTCAGCGCATAAACCTGAAGGGTTTGATGCGTGCTGCCAATAAGATTCTTCAGTAAGAAAGGCAGATGAGAAATATGATCTAAATGACTGTGTGTTAAAACAATCGCCTCGATTTGCTGCATCTCTTCATAAGTCAGAGATTCCACACCTGTTCCGGCATCCACCAACAATGTCTGGTCCACTAAAAACGCAGTGGTTCCTTGTCCTGGCGAAATGCCGCCACTACACCCTAAAATTCGTAACTGCATTCTCAGTAACCTGGATTATTATGAGCCATAATTTGACGCAATAGACGCCTTCTAACACAATTTACATTATAAATAATTTATGTCAAACTGAGCTACCGTTTTCAAAAGGTTTCCAATGAACGCCTCTTTACTCGAAAAGATTGAACAACTCAATCAAGTCGGCATCGCACTCTCAGCTGAAAGCGACACTCCCACGCTGTTACAACAAATATTAACCAGTGCCCAGACTTTAACGCATGCTGATGGAGGAACGCTATACCGCATAATCGATCAAAACATGCTCCATTTTGATGTGGTTCAGAATACCTCTCTTGGTATTCGGCTTGGCGGGAATCATTCTGAGCCGATTACGTTTTCAGCAATTCCCTTAACACTGTCCTCGGGTAACGAAAATCTAACAACCGTTTCCAGCTATGTCGCAATTAAGGGTGAAACGGTTAACCTGAAAGATATCTACACTGCACAGGACTTTGATTTCTCTGGCGCCTTAGCATTTGACCAGCAATTTCATTACCGCACACAATCGATGCTTACCATTCCTCTGAAGAACTTCGACCAAGACGTCATCGGTGTATTACAACTGGTCAATGCGACCGACAAAGAAGGGAAGGTTATCCCTTTCTCAAAGGAATCGGAAAGCTTAGCGCGATCTTTGGCTTCACAAGCCTCTGTCGCACTGACCAACCGTCAACTGATTAATGAACATAAGCAACTTTTTGAAGCCTTCAGCAAGATGGTTGCCGATGCGATTGATAAAAAATCTCCTTACACTGGTGAACACTGTCAAAGAGTTCCGGTAATTACTATGATGTTGGCGGAAGCAGCTTCCAATTCAAACCATCCTGATTTCAAAGATTTTCAGATGGATGAAAGTGATTTTTTTGAATTGGAAACCGCTGCCTGGCTCCATGATTGCGGCAAATTAACCACGCCTGAATACATTATGGATAAATCCACTAAACTTGAAACTGTATTCGACCGCATTGAGCTCATTAAAACCCGCTTAAATTTAAAAGCTTTTCAATCATTGGTCAAGCAACACAACATTCCTCTAGAAGAGATCAAAGCCTCGCAAAAAAAATATTATGAACTCTACCAACGGATCCAAGACATCAATATAGGCAAAGAGTTCTTCACAGAAGCATCCGCAACATTTTTAGAAACCGTTCAATCTGAAACTTTCCAAACACTGGAAGGTACTGAAAACCCCATGCTGAGCGAGAATGAATTTCTTAACCTCAATATTAGCCGAGGCACCCTCAATGATGAAGAGCGGACTATCATGCAGGATCACGCCGCTATGTCGATTCACATGTTGGATATTTTGCCTTTCCCTAAGGAATTACAGCGCGTATCCGAATACGCTGGCGGCCATCATGAAAGAATGGATGGTAAAGGCTACCCGAACCAACTGACACGAGAAGAACTTTCAATCCCTGCCAGAATCATGGGTATTGCCGATATTTTCGAGGCTTTATCTGCCGGCGACCGCCCTTATAAGAAAGCCAAGACCCTTTCTGAAAGCCTACGAATTTTAGGGTTCATGAAACAAGAAGGACACATAGACCCGGATTTATTCAACCTGTTCATTAGAGAAAAAGTCTATCTGACCTATGCCAAGGCTTACCTGACCCCCGAACAGATTGATGAAGTAGATCACAGTCAGATCCCTGGGTTTGAAGAAAGTTAATCCGAACGTCAAAAATAAAAAAGGCTCCTTTAAGGAGCCTTTTTAAAACACATCAAATCTTACTGAAAAGCCACTCTCACACCAATATGAAAACTGTCATCCACTTCATAGTTAGTGTTGTTGAATTCCATATTAAGTTTTCTATAACCGACATAACCAACCGCACTTGGCAAAATTCTCATTTCAACACGGGCATTGAATTCTGAAGCCGTATCAGCGTCTCCAGACGTGACAATAGCCGGCGCATAAAGGTATTCCATCGCAACCGCTGCTGGAATTTCAGTCGGCATCCAATAACGACCCAACCCACCGATCATCAGACCGTAACCATCTCGATTGTTTTTATCTTCATCAATATAAAACAACTTACCTTTTAAACCTAACTCAAGATTTTTATTTCCTAGCAAGCCTTTTCTAGCCAAACTTCCGTATATATCTAAAAAACGATCGCTTTTACTGTTAAACAGAAAATCCGCCCCCAGATTCGTCAATTCATGAGGGGTTTCACGCAAAGAATAAAGTCCAATATTCCCGGCATCATTAGACAGCGATAAATCCAGACCGGCATTCCCTTCAATCGCATAAGCCCCCATTGAAAGAGAACCCATCCCGACGATTAACATACATTTACGTAACTGCTTAAACAATTTCATACTTACTCTGCTCCTTTTTGCGCATTACTGATTCTTTCTACGGATTCTGAAATACCATCTCCAGTCTCCTGAACTTTATCGAAGGCTGATTGTGTCGACTCCAGACCTGAACTGATAATCTCCCGACTACCAAACCAATCAAACATAATGGCTAAGATGATGACCCCTGCGAGTATCAAAACAATTTTCATACAGATTCCTTATAAAAGATGACGATAGTAAGGGTAGTTTACCTAAACGATACTTTAAAATACATTTTATGGTGATTATTTTATGCGATTCCAACCATGAGAATATTGGAAACAGTCTTAAAAATCTTAATTTATTAAAAATGCTCTTTACAGCATCCCTTTTCCGCTTCGCCAATGTCGAATTGCAAAACGGGCTGGGTGCACGGCATGATACAAACTTTTTGGCATTACCTGCGCATTCCCCGATACCATCGCGCCAATGATTTCTGCTGCCAGAAACACAGACATCAAGCCGCGTGCACCATGCCCATTCGAAACATACAACCCAGGCTGATACTGCTGTTCAGCATAACGATACACCGCATGAGTATGAGACTGCTCAAAATAGGCCTTTTTCATCCATTCGAAATCAGGCACAGCTCCAATCACGGGCAGATGATCCGGCGTTGTGGGACGAAACCCCACTTTACCCGCTGTCACGGTAGAATCTGCCAACCATTCCGGCAAAGCTTCTTTTGCCAAACGCTGGTTCTCTACATGAGAGGCTTCAGACATTGTCGGCGACCGATCAGGGGCTTCAAAAGTTGCTCCACTGATTGCCGTGTAGGGCGATTGTGCGCCAAAATCACCACAAACAGAATAACCGCGATGCGTTACCGTTGTCTTTAACATGCCTTTCAAATCTTCTGGTTCAAAATGAGACACCTGCCCTTTTACTGGACGAATGGGTAAATTCAATTGATTGTTCAAAATTTCATTTAAAGCACCCGTCGCCACGACGACGACATCGGCTTGGTAAGCGGCACGGATTGTCGAAACTTGCCAGGCCTGGCTGTTTTGAGTTTTTAGTGGTTGCATGTCAACCACTGTTTCTTCCAGGTTTAAGTCAATCGCTTCGTGTGCCAAACACTGAGCCACCACCGAAGCCGGCTGAACCCAGCCAGCTTCTGGAAAAAAAAGCCCTTCATGATCGGTTTTTTGACCAATCAAATCACTGGCTTGTTCCGAGTTACACCAGTAGGCAAAAGACTCCGGCAAACCGACCCTTTGTAACGCTTCTTGTAAGCGTTGGTGCATGGTTTCAGTCATGGCCAATTGCATCAATCCATTTTGCTGACCCACAATATGGTTTGATTCAAACCAAGGCTTTAGCCAACGCAAACTGCTTTCGAAACCTTTCAAATAAAACTGACTGCGTAGATTCCAGTCTGCCGTCACCAAAGGGTGAATCGCACCGGCCAGATTACCGGAAGCTTGCTGCGAAACAACGGCTTCTTGCTCCAAGACCGTCACCGACAGTCCTTGAGTGGCTAACTGGTACGCCACCGTTGCACCGGCCAACCCGGCACCGATTACAATCGCTTTTTTGGGAGAAGGGTTGATATTTTTAGGTTTTTCGAACCAAGGCGTTTTGGAAGAAAATGGCCGTGGGTGCACGTAACGCCCAAAACACATTTCCCGCTTTTGCGCATAGCCAGGGGCTTTTTCAACTTCAAACCCATGTTTTTCCAGCCCTCTTCTCACTTCTCCCGCTGCGGTAAAAGTAGCATAGGTTGTGTGTTCATCACTCAAACGAGCCATCTGTAAAAACAATTCCGCTTGCCACATACCTGGATTCTTTCGCGGCGTAAACCCATCCAAAAACCAAGCATCCACTGGACCATCAAACTCCGGCAACCCCTTCATCAAATCGCCAAACCAAAGCGTTAATCTAATGCGCGGGTCAGACATGAACACATCATGCCAACCGGGTAAAGGAAGCGGATAAACATTTAATAACGCACTAGAAAGCTCTGTTAATTCTCCAAACACTTGATGCGCTTTTGCCAACTCAGATTGCGTCAATGGAAATTTTTCAAATGAAATAAAATGCAGATGCGCATCAGCTGGCGCTTTTTCCAACCAAAGCTGACAGGTTTTTAGAAAGTTCAGCCCCGCGCCAAACCCTGTTTCCATAATGCAAAACCGACTGTTAGGAGATAAGTCTTCAAATCGCGGGGCAAGCTGATTATGCTCCAAGAAAATATAATCCACTTCCGCTAACCCATCTAATCTGGAGTAATACACATCGTCAAACATGGTCGATACGGGCACACCTTCCTCAGACCAGGTAATTTGCGCACGCTCAAGCTTAGGTGTGAATTTTGAGCCGTTAGAACAAGCAGATGAAGTTGACATTAGACCTCGATATTCTTCAATTTAAGGTGCTTAGTCGCTCTCACGACCCAGTTCAATTTTCTGGCTGGCAACGCGTTCTGCCTGTTGCGGATCATGCGTTACCCAAACGGCACACGCCTGATGTTCAGATAAATACTCTAAAATCAACGCTTCGACCGCTAAGGTGGATTGGGGGTCAAGATTCGCTGTAATTTCATCCAACAACAAAACCTGTGGCTTTTCAATCAACCCTCGAATCAGTGCCAAGCGTTGCTTTTCCCCACTGGAAAGCTTATCAACCGACTGCCTTAAAATACTGGCAGGCAAAGACAGTTTTTCGATTGCTGAAGACCACCAGGCCTGGGTATTTTTTGGATTGCTTTCCGGAAAATGGGCCGCAACGGAATCTTCCCACCAAGCGGTTTCTGCGGGAAACCACATCACTTTTTTACGCCACTTGGTCGCTTTCCAGTCTGCTTGCTCTTTCTCATCCAAGAACACACGTCCTTCATGAGGGTCTAAATCGGCCAACGCGCGCAGCAAAACCGACTTTCCAGAACCTGAAACGCCGGAAACGACCAACACCTCATTAACCGCCAAGGAAAAAGAAACCGGATTTAAAAATGGACGTTTTGAAAGAGTATCGACTTGAAACATTTAACGCTTCTCAAGTTTGGCAAACGCCGCCACTAACCATTTCGTGCCGGCATGCGTAAAGTTGACTTGAACACGGGCATGGTCGCCCGCCCCTTCGGTTCCGAGCACCGTGCCTTCACCAAACTTTTGATGAAAAACATTTTCGCCAACAGAAAAGCCTGACTCGTTCGGTAATGCAAACCCTTGATTGGCAGAGGATGTTGTGTCGCCATAATGCTTAACCGAACCACTTAAACGTACCATTTGAACACAGTCATCCGGGATTTCTTTAATGAAGCGTGAAGGCAACGGATAAAATTCCGAGCCATGCATTCGACGTCGATTGGCAAAAGAAATCATTAACTGTTTTTCCGCTCGCGTTACCCCAACATAGGCCAGGCGACGTTCTTCTTCTAAACGATAAGGGTCTTCCTGTGATTGTTGAGAGGGAAAAAGCCCTTCCTCCAAGCCAATCATAAACACCAGCGGAAATTCAAGCCCTTTCGCCGCGTGTAACGTCATCAGCTGAACCGAAGATTCCCACTGGTCCGCTTGTTGTTCACCCGCTTCCAAAGCAGCTTGTGCCAAGAACTCCGCCAAGAGGTTTTCAAAATTAGGTTGATCAAACGCTTTGGTCATCACCGCCTCTTCCGGCGCAACGCCCTCCACGGTTTCATTATTTTGCGCCGGTTTAAACACACTCACGGCATTAATCAGCTCATCTAGGTTTTCAAGCCGGCTTTGACCTTGTTCAGAGGTGTCTTTTTCAAAATGCAATTGCAAGCCAGAACGTGAAATCACCTGAATAACCTGATCTTGTAAACTTAATTCGGCCGTGCTGTCTTTTAGCGACTCGATTAAAGATAAAAATCCATTTACGGCTGTTTTTGCGCGTGCGGTCAAACCATCCTGCGCCATTTGTGAAGCGGCTTGCCATAATGAAATTTCCTGCATGCGGGCCACTTCTCGAATCTGGTCGGCTGTTTTATTCCCGATTCCTCGCGGCGGATGATTATAAACCCGCTCAAAAGCGGCATCATCTTCGGTATTGACCAGTAAGCGTAAATACGCCAACACATCTTTTATTTCAGCACGATCATAGAAGCGTAGACCACCATACACGCGATATGGAATCTGTGCTTGCAACAGGGCTTGCTCCATCACACGAGATTGCGCATTGGAACGATACAAAACCGCAACTTCGGAACGACTCCCTCCTTGCTCACACCAACCTTCAATTTGGTTACACACATAACGGGCTTCGTCCAACTCATTGAAAGCTTCATAGATGCGAATCGGCTCACCTTCCTCACCGGCACTCCAAAGATTTTTCCCCATCCGGTCCTGGTTGAACGCAATCAGGCCATTAGCCGCTTTCAGAATCGTGCCGGTGGAACGATAGTTTTGCTCCAAACGAACGGTTTTGACGTCAGAAAAATCTTCATCAAAGCGACGAATGTTTTCAATTTTAGCCCCACGCCACCCATAAATCGACTGGTCGTCATCTCCGACAATGAATAATCGGCCACTGGCGCCGGCCAATACCCGAAGCCAAGCATATTGTAAGCTGTTGGTGTCTTGAAACTCGTCCACCAAAATATGCCGAAACCGCGCTTGGTAATGCGCCAATACTTGTGGATTTTTTAACCAAAGTTCATGCGCTCGCAATAAAAGTTCTGCAAAATCGACCAGGCCTGCCCGTTTACACTGCTCCTCATAGGCTTGATAAATTTGTACCATTTGACGCACATAAGGGTTATGACCCGGATCAATATGATGTGGACGTCGCCCTTCTTCCTTCTCACCATTAATAAAGGCTTGCACTTGCTTGTGAGGCCATTGCGCCTCATCCAGCTCTAACGCTTTTAACAGACGTTTAATCACTCGTTTCTGGTCATCCGAATCGAGAATCTGGAAACTCTGTGGTAGCCCGACTTCTTTATAATGGGTGCGTAGCAACCGGTAGGCGATGCCATGAAAAGTCCCCATCGTCATACCTTGTGATTGGTTGCCGATCAACGCCTCGACACGGCCACGCATTTCACTGGCGGCTTTATTGGTAAAAGTGACCGCCAGAATGTTGTAAGCGGAAAATCCCATTACCTGAGTCAACCAGGCAATGCGATGCACCAAAACCCGCGTTTTACCACTGCCAGCGCCTGCTAAAATCAACGCATGTTGATCGTCCACCGTCACGGCTTCACGTTGTGCATCATTTAAGTCGTTTAATATATGTGAAATATCCATTCAAACTTGAACCAAACTGTTATCGTTTTATTAGCGCATATCCTAAGGGATTTTATGATTTTGAGCATCTTTTATTCCTCTCTCGGCATCCTATTTTGCCAAGCAAGAGGCGGATAAAAGGCCGTTTCATCAAGCTCTAAGCGGCTTTATGTTATTTTTGACCGAAAAACAAAAACTATTTTCAAATTTTTCTTGCATTACGGGTAAAAACAATGTAATAATTATCGAAATTTCAAAAATTCAACGTTCACCATACAATGAACTGGGTGTTTGTCTACAAATTCCCTTCCATATTTCTAGGTGAAATATCTTATCTCGATTCTGGCTTCTTCCCATACGACTCCCTCAAACTTATTCGGGTATTCGTGTAGGCGTTAGAGTGAGAAAAACAAATTTTAAGGAGTTACTAGCTAATGAGTGACAACATGATCGCGACATCAGATGCAAATTTTGACAGTGAAGTACTACAGTCTGACCTTCCAGTATTAGTGGATTTCTGGGCTGAATGGTGTGGGCCTTGTAAAATGATTGCCCCAATCCTAGACGAAGTTGCAGGCGAATATGCTGGTAAAATCAAAGTCGCTAAACTAAACATTGATGAAAATCCAGCCACACCACCAAAGTATGGTGTGAGAGGCATCCCAACATTAGTGCTGTTTAAAAATGGTGAAGTCGATGCAACGCAAGTTGGCGCTTTATCAAAATCACAGTTGTGTGCTTTCTTAGACGGAAACCTATAATCTTCGTCCTTAAAGCATGGGGCGTCCTTTCCAAAGGACGCCATAAATCTAAATCATCCAATTCATTTCTCTAAAAAATCTCCAAACCCAATTCAATTAACTCAAAGACAGTTACAAATTTATGAATTTAAACGATCTCAAAAAAATGTCAGCCGCCGCTCTTTTAGACATCGCAGCTGAAAAAGGCCTAGAAAATCTAGCCCGACTAAAAAAACAAGACATTATCTTCGCCATCCTGAAAGCACATGCAAAAAGTGGGGAAGACATCTATGGTGAAGGCGTCTTAGAAATCCTGCCGGATGGGTTTGGGTTTCTGAGATCAGGAGATGGCTCTTACTTAGCTGGACCGGATGATTTATATGTCTCTCCAAGTCAAATCAGACGTTTTGGACTCCGTAAAGGGGACACCATTCAAGGAAAGATTCGCCCACCGAAGGACAGCGAGCGTTATTTTGCCCTGTTAAAAGTAGAGCGTATCAACTTTGAAGATCCAGATGTTGCGCGTAAGAAAATCGCATTTGAAAACCTAACCCCATTGCATGCCCAAGAACGCTTGAAAATGGAATTGGGCAATGGCAGTACCGAAGACATTACCACTCGAATCATAGACATCGCAGCGCCTTTTGGTAAGGGGCAACGTGGCTTGATTGTGGCACCGCCGAAATCCGGTAAAACGGTTATTCTGCAGCAAATCGCCCAATCGATTGCTGAAAACCACCCTGAAGCTTACTTAATTGTGCTGCTGATTGACGAGCGTCCAGAGGAAGTGACTGAAATGCAAAGAACCGTTAAAGGGGAAGTGATTTCGTCAACTTTCGATGAACCTGCGACACGTCACGTTCAGGTTGCTGAAATGGTCATCGAGAAAGCGAAGCGTTTGGTAGAGCACAAAACAGATGTGGTGATTTTACTGGATTCCATTACACGCCTGGCCCGAGCCTATAATACGGTTGTACCGTCTTCAGGGAAAATCTTGACCGGTGGGGTGGATGCCAATGCACTTCATCGCCCTAAACGCTTCTTTGGTGCCGCTCGAAACATCGAAGAAGGCGGTTCTCTCACCATTATCGCAACTGCACTGGTTGATACCGGATCGAAAATGGATGAAGTGATCTTTGAGGAATTCAAAGGAACAGGTAACATGGAGCTTCACTTGTCTCGTAGCATTGCGGAGAAACGTACTTTCCCTGCCATCAATATTGAGAAGTCGGGGACGCGTAAAGAAGAGCTACTCACCACACCGGATGAGTTACAAAACATCTGGATTTTGCGCCGTTTCTTACAAGGCTTAAACAATGAAGTTGAAGCAATTGAAACCTTAATTGATCAACTAAAAGTAACCAAAACGAATGAAGAGCTCTTTACGGCGATGAAACGATAATCGTCTCATAAAGCCTGCTAATCGCGTTGAAAGGTGCTTAGCAGGAAAAATTTGCAGTAAATTCATTAATTAATTGATGATTTTTCTTGCAATTTAGTTTTTTAGTTCTATAATTTCGCTTTCTTTTTTAAACATAGTGGCTATTCAGCTTTGCCTGATTGCAAGTGATTCACTTAAGTTGGTTACCAACCTAATCACTCAGCAAAAATGATAAAGGGTAAATTGAAAGCTACATAATACAATGGACCGTCATCATGCAAGCAGGCATTCATCCAGAATATAATGAAGTTGTTTTCCAGGATATCTCTACTGGTGAAACCTTTTTAACTCGTTCAACGATTGAAAAGACTTCTGGCGACACCATTACTTTAGACGGTAAAGAATACCCACTAGTTCGTATCGAAGTTTCTAGTGCATCACATCCTTTCTTCACAGGTAAGCAATCACTTGTGGATACAGAAGGACGTGTTGAAAAATTCCGTCAAAAATACGGTATGCGCAAGTAAGTACTTCACTTTACTATTTTGTAAAATTTACAAAATATTCAAAAAAGGCCGTCTTTTCGGCCTTTTTTATTTTCTACCCCCAATTTTCTGTCCCTCTCCTTTCTCAGCACAACATTAGTATAGTGGCGTAACGTTTGCTTTTAGCTTTCCAAATACAAACAAAAGGCTATACAATACTCTCTATGAACTCATTTATCTCAAGACCCTTTACTCGGCTGTTTTTTACCAGTGCCCTACTCTGTATACCGTTTATAACGCATGCTGACGACTGCGCTCCGAAAAAAATTGATGTTTGGGTCAAAGCCAGCTTCGCTTTGAGTGGGGATACCGTCATTATTCAAAATAAACAATACCGTCTAATCGGCGTTGAAGCCCCTCAAATTGAAAAGAAACAAAAGTTCTATACCAATGGGCAGCCTCTGGCAAAACAATCACAAAAAAAACTGAATACGATTTTGGCCAACCATAATTTACGTGTTGGTGTCGAATACGATCAAAAACGTTCTGACGAATTCTATCGAACCTATGTTCATCTTTATGTGAAAGAGGGCAATAAAATCATTAATTTACAAAAATTGATGCTTGAAAGCGGGTTGGCATTGGCTCAGTCAGAACCACCAAATAATTTACACCAGAAATGCTATTATCAGGCTGAAAAAACGGCCAGACAAAACAAAATCGCTTTATGGAGCCTCGTAGAAAAACGCCCAGATCTCAATTATCCGATTGCGCCGTCTTCTAATATCACGACCGATGACGAGGGTTATCATATTTTTAAAGGCAAGATTGTCAAAGTCGACAAAAGTTCAAACAACTATATCCTCAATATGGACACAACAGGCATCCGAATTCGGAAGGCTGACTGGGAACATTTTGATTACGATCAACTCGAAGCGCTAGAGGGAAAAGTCATTGAAGCACGCGGGTATGGTTTCTTATTTCAAGGCGCTATGTTTGTCAAAATACACTCTCCTTATGCGATTGATCGACTCAACCCTGTCAATCAATAACGGGACGATAAGATTTAACACACTTTTTATGACATTTTCTGGTCTTCAACCGTTAAAATAACCTCTTAAATTTTTTGAGACTTCGTGCTGCCACAACCAGCCTTCTCACTTTAAACCGTATTAGTTAAATATAAGAAAGGATTCCTTATGGCGGAGCTACAAAACGACCGTTTCCTACGTGCCCTACTCAAAGAACCCGTTGATCAGACTCCGGTTTGGATGATGCGCCAAGCAGGCCGCTATTTACCAGAGTACCGCGCTACCCGAAAGCAAGCAGGTTCTTTTATGGATTTATGCCGTAATAAGGAACTGGCGTGCGAAGTCACCTTGCAACCTCTAGAACGTTATCCGTTAGATGCCGCTATTTTGTTTTCGGACATCCTAACGATTCCTGACGCAATGGGATTGGAACTACGTTTCCAACCAGGTGAAGGCCCTATTTTTGATAAACCAATCAAAAGCATGTCTGATGCGAAAAAACTATTTGTTCCGGACATGGCGTCAGAGCTAGGATATGTCATGGATGCCGTCAGCACCATTCGAAAAGCATTAGATGGCCGCGTTCCTCTGATCGGCTTTTCAGGTAGCCCTTGGACATTAGCGACTTATATGGTGGAAGGCGGCTCCAGCAAAACCTTCGCCAAAATCAAAGCCATGATGTACGATGAGCCGGCCACGCTTCACCATATTTTAGATGTTTTAGCTGACTCGGTTATTGCTTATTTAAACGCACAAATTGAAGCCGGTGCACAAGCGGTACAAATTTTTGATACGTGGGGCGGTGTATTGACCCCTCGTGATTACAAAGAATTCTCATTAAACTACATGGCCAAAATCGTTGATGGTCTGAAGCGTGAAAATGATGGCCGTAAGGTTCCTGTCATCCTGTTCACAAAAGGCGGCGGTCAATGGCTAGAATCCATGGCAGAAACAGGCTGTGATGCCCTTGGCTTGGATTGGACAACGGATATTGATGAAGCTCGTGCCCGTGTAGGAGATAAAGTTGCACTGCAAGGTAATATGGACCCAAGTGTTTTATATGCATCCCCAGCCAGAATTCGTGAAGAAGTCGCAACCATTTTGGAGAAATACGGCCAAGGAACAGGTCATGTCTTTAACTTGGGTCATGGCATCCACCCTGAAATTGACCCGGAACATGCCGGAGCCTTTATCAAAGCGGTGACCGAATTGAGTCCTAAATACCATAAATAAGGTATTTTCTTAAGCAAGCACTCAGTATAACCACACGCAAAAAAGCCCGAATCATTCGGGCTTTTTTTATAAACCTTTTCTGTCACATTAACGTTATCCTAAATCCACCTTATTCGCGAATTCCATCGCTTCCAAGTAACATTTTGATAACTCTGATGCGCAAATTTTTTGTGGTAATTCAAAGTCTGTTCGACCTTGCTCAATACCTTTGACAGCCACCAAGGTCGTGCCTAAACTCCCAGACTGCTCCAGCAAAGCCTGTTTAATGATGTCATCAAAATTCAACTCCGCTAACAGTTCTTGCAGAGATTTATCCATTAATGCATCCAAAGTCGAAAACAACCCTACCGTGAAATAACTGTCTTTCGAATGATCGCCGACCTGAGCCCCCACCAATTCACAAAACTTGGCTCGGATTAAAGACGTTTTAAACAGTTCCATTGGCTTATCGTCGGCTTTTGACAAAACCAACATACTCGCCCAGCTCTGTAAACGCTTTAAACCAAACCGCATGACGGCATCATGAATCGAGCTTAATTGAAACCGACTGTCCACCGCAGAGACAAATTTTAATAATTTCTGACTTAACGCGACGTCTTGGCTAATCGTCGCACTTAACACGGTCATATCAATTTCAGGATCATAGACATGAGATAACAATTGAATGATGGCCAGCTTGTTAGAAGGTAAACTGTGTCCTTTCAAAATTTGAGGTTTGGCGAAAAAATACCCCTGAAACAAGTCAAAACCGATCTTTTTGCAAAACTCAAATTGCTCCCGTGTCTCCACTTTTTCTGCTAAGAGTTTGATCCCCTGGTCTTTGAGCCGTCCAACATGTTCTTGAAGTTTTTTAGGCCCTACATCCAAGATGTCTACCTTGATATAGTCAGCACAGGCTTCAAATTCTGCTAATTCGGGATTGAAAATATAATCATCTAATGCAATTTTATAACCTGATTTTCGAAGTTTCTTTAAACTTTCGATCATTTCCTCAGAAACCTTAACATCTTCCAATACTTCAATCACCACTTGATTATGTGGAAAGAAAGGCTGATTTTCACTCAACAACAAACCTTCGGTAAAGTTAATAAAGGCTTTATGGTCTCCAACAACATTTTTTAATCCCATATCGCCAAATAAATTTAACATTACTTGCGCAGTAGCATGGTCGCCTCCTAGAATTTGGGCGCTATTTTGCCCATCACCCGAACGAAACAGCAATTCATAAGCCCATACTTCAGCAGAATGATCAAAAATAGGCTGGCGCCCGATATAAATATCGACAAGGGAAGACATAACTAAAAGCTCTCATTCATATGCAAAAAATGACGACAATTTTAGAATACTGGAATTTTTAAAAAAGACCACTTAATATTTTCAATACCCCTAGAAAAAAGGGAACAATTAGGACGGTAAGGAGGGAGCTAATAAGGCCAGCTATTTTTTAGAACGAGAACAATGCTGACCTTATTGATGACAATGAAGATTAATCAACGGCTTGGAAGTCTTCCGGCATTTCGAGGTCTTCCCCTCCAAACAAAAACTTCTGCATCTCTTCTTTCAAAAAGTTTTGCGCCTTCGGATCCAAACTGGATAGGCGGTATTCATTAATTAGGATGGTTTGTTGAGCTAACCATTGCTTCCAAGCTTCTTTAGACACATTTTCATAAACTTTCTGGCCTAATTCACCCGGAAACGGAGGAAAGTCCAACCCTTCCAGTTCTTGTTCCATTTTGACGCAATTCACCATTCTAGTCATTGCTGCTCTCCAATTGCTTAATGAGTTTTCGAATTGGTGCCGGCAACCCTTTTGATAACGCCTCCGACACCGTAAACCACTCTCCTTCCAATTTTATGGAAGAAACTTCATCCAGAAAAAAAGGATGAATTATCAAATGATAATGAGTAAAAGTGTGTTTGAATAAAGGCCATTCTATCAGATTCAGTCCTTTGTCACAGCGGGTTTCAACCTTGCTTTTAATGTGGGTTTCATGCTGATCTAGCGACATTTCCGGTAAGCTCCAAAGCCCTCCCCAAATCCCTTTTTGAGGCCTCTGTTGTAAAAAAACCTGACGATTTTCATTCAACAAAATCGTCATGGCCTTTTCTCGAGTCGGCTTCGCTTTTTTTGGCTTGGCATACGGGAAGTCCGCCACACGATTTAACTGCCAGGCCTGGCAGTTTTTTTGTACCGGACAGGCATCGCATTTTGGTTTTGAGCGTGTGCACAGCGTTGCTCCTAAATCCATAATGGCTTGAGTATAGTCATCAAATCGTTGTTCTGGCGTCAGCTCATCGGCTCTTTTCCAAAGCATCGCTTCGGTTTTTTTCTCACCGGACCAAGATTCAACCGCATTATAACGACACAAAACACGTTTCACATTGCCATCCAGAATAGGATGACGCTGCTGACTTGCAATGGACAAAACCGCACCTGCCGTTGAACGCCCAATACCAGGTAAGGCCATCATTCCCTCCAAATCCTGTGGAAAGTGACCTTGAAAATCATTCACCACAATTTGTGCGGTCTTCAGCAAGTTGCGCCCTCGAGCATAATAGCCCAACCCGGACCAATGGGATAACACCTCTTCCTGATCGGCTTGTGCTAAGGCCTCAACCGTTGGAAAAGCTTCCATAAATCGTTCATAGTATGGAATGACAGTCTGGACTTGAGTCTGCTGTAACATGATTTCAGATACCCATACTCGATAGGGCGTCTTATTCTGTTGCCAAGGTAAGTCGTGACGTCCTGATCGATCAAACCATTCCAGTAAGGTTTGTGCAAATTCTTCTGTGTCTGACATAGCGCTGCTTTATGTTCTTCTGAATTGAGCTATAATAGCCGGAAAATTAAACTGCCATTGTACTAGAACCCTATGACTGAAAATACAGAATCCCCTCAAAGTGCCGCAAGCGATATACCGGAAAACAAAAGACGTATCAAAAGCTTTGTACTGCGCCAAGGCCGCTTGTCACAAGCACAGCAACATGCCATTGATTCAATGTGGCCTCAATACGGCTTAACATTAGAAGACAAGCTACTGGATTTCAATACCCTGTTTGGCCGGGAAGCCCCTACCATTATTGAAATTGGGTTTGGCATGGGAAACAGCTTGGCGGCCATGGCAGAAGCGCATCCAGAAAATAATTACATTGGCATTGAAGTCCATCGCCCGGGCGTGGGAGCCTTGTTAAAGCTGGTGGCTGAAAAAGGGCTTACCAACGTACGTGTGTTTAATGAAGATGCGATAGAGGTGCTCAACCGGCAGATTCCTCAAAACAGCCTATCTGCCGTGTATTTATTTTTTCCCGATCCTTGGCACAAAACCAAACACAAAAAGCGCCGCATTCTACAAGCTGAATTTGCTGAAAAAATTGCTCAATATCTAAAACCTGGCGGGCAATTCCATATGGCAACGGATTGGGAAGACTATGCCTTACATATGATGGCGGTAATGAGCGCTGCGAAGGCGTACCGTAATATCTCCGGAGAAGGTAAGTATACACCTCGTCCCGATTATCGCCCTCTGACCAAGTTTGAACAACGCGGCCAACGCTTAGGGCATGGGGTCTGGGACTTGGTCTTTGAACGCATCTAAAAGATAACCCTTTAAAAATGACCAGGCCTGGCCATTTTACCCCCTCACAATAGAGGCTTTATGAAGCCTGCAAAAATTGCTGCAAGCTGTTCAACAGCTTTTGTTGATTGGCGGGGTTACTTAACAACTTTTTAAGATCGACAGACCATTGCACATTTCCTAAAGCACCTTTCAAGTGAACCGGTACTTCCACCCCTTTCAGTTGTTGAAGTCTTTGGGGCGGTCGATGATAAGTGGTGTGCAGTACCGCATTTAACTGGGCAGTCGGCAAAATGAGCTGTCCAGTGCCAATGGCTGAAAAACGATCACTTTTCACATTCATTCGGCGTAATGCCATTACACCTGATTGAATGTCTCCTGCCATAGATAATTGGCTGAAAGTCGTCGCATCTTTTGCGCTGGTTTTTTGACCCGCCAACAATTTATTTAAATCCATTCCCTTAAACTGGCCTGCCTGAACTTTAGCATTAAAGGACCCATTCAAATTCTGTTTCAATAAAAAGCTATTTACCCCTAGCGTATTGAAGTTAAACGTACTGTCGTATTGACCTTCAAGCAACTCATATTGCCACCCATCAGTTAAAAACGGTTTGAGCTGAACACCTTCCATTCTGCCAGACCAATCATAATGAGGCGTTTTGCCTGTCACATCGACCAACAATTTGGAACGCAATGTGCCCTGGTATAAATTCGCATCCAAAGGCGCAAGTTGAAGTTTGCCGGCATTGGCTGAAAGATTGATCTCAAATTCCTGCATTTGCATCTGCCATGCTTTTAACTTCGCTATATGAAGATGCCCTTCAGCCTGCAATCCTCTGAGCGTTGTGATCGGCAAACCAACCGGTAAATAAGTCTCTTCTTTGGCTACCTTTGTAGAAACCGAAGAATCTTGTTTCGCTGCTTTAGGTGAGTTTGACACCGGCTTAGCATTCTTCTGAACCGTTCGGTTCGAGGGTTTCGAATCGGCATAGGCTTCATAGCGATCCAAATCCAATTTGGAGATGGCTAAATCAAATCGGTATTGTGGCTTTTCAGCCTGCAGCTTGCGCCAGATATTCCCCGTGATCTTTGATTGGTCGAGCTGGAGGGCGAGATTTTCAACCGAAAGCTGATCAGGTGTTTGAGACCAGTTGAATTCTGCAGACACATCTTTTAAAACGGTTTTGTCTACGAAGTTTGGATAGGTTACGCCAGAATGACGGAACCATTTGCGTAAATTAATATGGTTGGCTTTTAAGGCGCCCTGAGTTTCAGCATTACGCCCATAAGTGCCGGACATTGAAGTTTCTAAGCTTCCTTTGAGCGAGCGAAATCGGGCTTGTTCCACATGAAACGATTGTTGGTCGAACTTCAATTCAAAAAGGTCACCAGCCATTTCAATCCGCACTTCTGGAATTTGCATGGTTTTCGGCAACACCAGCCGAACGTTGCCTGTCCAGTCGGAAAGCGTCCATTGAGAAAAACGATTGTTTAACGTCAGCATAGACGCAACATTGAAATGGAAGCTGGATTTAATTTCAGATGAGTCGTATTGAAAATTGGTTAAGACTTTAAATGGCTGATTCGGGGAAATGTCAAATGCCATCAAATCGAAATCTTCCATTGTCAGGTGGGTCTTTGCCTGCTCGTTTTGCCACTCAATGATCGCATTTTGCAGGACGAAACTGTCAAGATGCCAGTCCACAAGCTCTGTTGTATCAGAAACCTCTACAGGCGCCGTCACCACCTGATAAGCCACTTTTCTTAGACCAGGCGGTTTCGGCTGCGCTGCTGTCAGTGCCAATCGCTGCTGCAATAAACGCCAATTATGCTGGCCTGCCGCGTTGGTTTCCAAAAACAAGTGGGGTTTTTCCAACTCCACACCTAAGAGTTCTAAGTGACGATTGACAAAAAGGCTCCATAGCGACAGCTCGACTTGAATGCTGTCAATTTGTGCCAAATTTGGCGACGAAAAGGAAGGTCTGTTTTGAAGCTCAACCTGCTTGGCTTCAAGCGCAAATGGCCAGACAGAGACATCGATGGGGCCATTAATTTTCAATCCATATCCCGTTCGTTTTTGGAATTCCGATTCAATTTGGGGCTTATATTGGTTGTAGTCCATAAAATTAATGGCTCCAATAAAAGCCAACACCAAAATAATCGGAATAATAGCCAGCGCCATAACAATTCGGCTGGACCATTTCACGACAGGGTGCGCAGGCTTACCTCTTTGCTTGGCCATTCTCTGTTCTTTGATAGGACAGACATGATCATCCGAATACACTTTTTTTTCAGGTGGCAGGTCCTGCTGGTCGGTTGTTTGCGTTACCTTATCATCTAGTGCTGAATCCGGTTTTTTTTCCATGGTCCATCCTTCTTAATCGATTTTTAACAGCCGTTTGCTGCTTTTAAAGTCACTACAGTTCTTATGACAGAAAAAGCTGTAAGACTTCATTTAAATACGTTTTACCTGTTTGTGTTAACTGTAGTTCATTTAGATGTTGCTCAGCCCAACCTTTAGAAATCATCTTTTCTAATTGCGGTTCTATCACTTCTAACGGCAAGCCCGTTCGCAATGTGAACAAAGTCAGCGGAAATCCATCCTGTAACCTGAGCGCATTCAACATGAATTCAAACAATGCATCATCATCTGATAAAACATGTTGACGCCCCATGTCACCAGCTTCAATCATATTCATATAACTACCTGGCGAAGCCGGCATTTGCGTCCGCCAAATTTCACCAATTGGTGGCTGAGTAATCTTGCCATGCGCTCCCGCTCCCAAGCCAATATAATCGCCAAATTGCCAATAATTCAGGTTATGACGGCAGGCCTGGTCCTTTTTGGCATAAGCAGAAACCTCATAATGATGATAACCCGCCTTTGATAAAGCGGTTTGACAAGCTTCTTGCATTTCCCAAGCCAAATCTTCCTCCGGTAATACCGGTGGATTCTTATAAAAAGGCGTGTTTGGTTCCAGTGTCAGCTGGTAATGTGACATGTGTGGCGGCTCTAACGCCAAAGCCGTTTCAACGTCATGTACTGCTTGCGCTAACGTTTGGTTGGGCAAGGCAAACATCAGATCCAAATTAAAATTATCAAACCCCGCTGACTTGGCAGCTTCTACAGCTTGATATGCTTCATCAGAAGAGTGAATGCGCCCTAAAGCCCGTAACTTTTCGTCATCAAAACTTTGAATTCCCATCGATAAACGATTCACCCCCGCCTGGCGAAACCCCGAAAATTTTTCAAAATCAACGGTGCCTGGATTGGCTTCCAAAGTAATTTCAATATCGGGTTGAAACCCTAATAATGCTCTGGCTTGAGACAAAAAAGCGTCCAACCCCGCTTCAGACATCAGGCTGGGCGTGCCGCCGCCAAAAAAGATAGACTGAATCGGTCGCCCCCAAATATCCGGCAACGTTTGTTCCAGCTGGCGAACCATTGCCTGAATATACTTTTGCTCCTGATCCTCCTTAAGAGTATGTGAGTTAAAGTCACAATAAGGACATTTTTGAATACACCAAGGGTAATGTACATATAAGGATAATGGAACGGGTTGAGTAAAGTTCAAAAGGTTACAGCTCTATTGGTTTAAAAGGATTATTTTAATAGAAATTTAAGCTGCAAGTGTTAAGCTTCCTTTTAAATTTAGTAAATTTCATCATGGAATCCAACATGCAATCGAATAGTTTATTTATTGCACCTCGCGAACGTCATGCCGGCAGCCTTCTCATTTCGCTTGGACTCATGTCTCTGCTTAGACAAAAATTCGAAAAAATTGCTTTCTACCGTCCATTGATTACTGACAAACAAGACCCGGATTGTCATTTTCTCAAACACACCTTTCAGCTTGAAATACCTGAAAACGAGATGACAGGGTTACAAGTGTCTGAAGCAACACAACTGTTAAGTGAAAACAAAAAACACACGTTATATGAAATGCTGGTTGAACAATTCCAAGCCTTGCAGGAAAAGTATGACTTTGTCCTAGTGCATGGCATGGAATTAACTGATCAAACCAGCGGTATTGATTTTGACATCAACCTGGCTTTAGCCAAGCATTTTAATAGCCCTTATGCATCCGTCATAAGTGGACAAAACAAAGCCATCCATGACATTGAAAAAGAAATCGAAATGGAGCTACATGCCAGCTCTAACCTGGATCCTTTTGCCTTTTTTATTAACCGAACCCCTGCCCATATCTTAGAGTTTATTCCTCAATTTCCACAGCATGAAGATGTGCCTATTTACTTTTTACCTGAAATTGAAGATTTAAACACCCCCACAGTCAAAGAGGTCGCCGATGCACTACAGGGACAGTTTTTATCTTCCAGTGAGAGCAGTTGCGGTCGCCTTGTAAAGGAACCGATTGTTGCCGCGATGACCATTGAAAATTATTTACCCCGCGTCAATGAAGGGGATTTAATTATTGTGCCGGGGGATCGCAGCGATATTCTGCTTGCTTCGGTTATGAGTTTGTTTGCTCGAAACATGCCCAATATTGCTGGCATCCTACTCACTGGCGGGTTAACGCCTCGCTCTGTCATCATGGATCTGATCAAGAGTTATCAAGCGGCTGATTTACCGATTATTTCGGTAGAAACAGATACTTACCCCACTGCCGTTAGCGCAGGAAACGTCAGAGCCAATCTCACACCTAATAACCCTCGAAAAACCAATTTAGCACTTGGCTTATTTGATCAATGGGTAAACCGGGAACATTTAATGGATAAACTGCTGATCAGAACTCAAGATCGCAGTAAAGACATCACCACGCCTATTATGTTCGAATATGGGTTATTTGAAAAAGCACGTGCTCATTTACAAACCATCGTCCTTCCCGAAAGCAATGATGATCGGATTTTGAAGGCTTGTGATTTATTGTTACAACGTAATGTGGTCAAACCCATTTTACTGGGAAACCCTGATGAAATTTTATATCGTGCTAATTTACTGGGAATCGATCTTAAAGAAGTCGAAATGATCGACCCTGAAACCAGCCCCTGGCGATCAGACTTTATCAATGAATTGTATGAAATGCGAAAACACAAAGGCATCACTTATGATTTAGCTCGTGATTCAATGACGCATGTTAATTATTTTGCAACCATGATGGTTCATAAGGGGTATGCCGATGGTATGGTTTCCGGAGCAACCCACACGACAGCAGATACAGTACGACCTGCTTTACAGATTATTAAGACAGAACCTGGCACAGCCTTAGTCTCCAGCGTATTTTTCATGTGCTTTGACACCCGGGTACTGGTTTATGGTGACTGTGCCGTGAATCAAAACCCGACGTCTGACGAACTATCTGAAATCGCCATCAGTTCTGCACAAACAGCAGAACAATTTGGTATTGCTCCTAAAGTCGCCTTGTTATCGTATTCAACAGGAATTTCTGGCAAAGGTAATGAGGTTGATAAAGTCAGACAAGCCACTCAACTGGCCCAACAAAAACGACCTGATTTAATCATAGAAGGACCGTTGCAATACGATGCCGCAATTGACATGACCGTGGCGTTACAAAAAATGCCCGAAAGCCAGGTTGCAGGAAAAGCGACAGTATTCATCTTTCCAGATCTAAACACCGGTAATAACACCTATAAGGCGGTTCAAAGAGCTTCTGGTGCCATTGCCATTGGCCCTGTACTTCAAGGGCTGCGAAAACCGATAAATGACCTGAGTCGTGGATGCAGTGTGGCCGACGTCATTAACACCGTTGCGATTACCGCAATACAAGCACAGGCTCAATCAGACCTGTCTTCCGCAGGACAGTAACATGAAAATATTGGTTTTAAATGCAGGAAGCTCTTCCTTAAAATACAGTTTATTTTCAGGAGCAGACTCTCATCTCATCATTCATGGTCTCATCGACCATATTATCCTGCCTTCCTCAAAAGCCTATACAGAAGCCTTAGGAAACGTCGAAAAAACGCTACAAAAAAAAGGCTTAATCACACACTTGGGCGATTGCGATGCCATCGGACATCGAGTGGTACATGGCGGGGAGCTGTTTCACCAAGCGGTCACCATCAATGACAAAACGCTTGCAGACATCAAGTCAGTGTCTCAATTAGCTCCCTTACACAACCCTTTCAATTTAGTACCGATTGAAATGATCCACTCGCACTATCCTGATTTAAAACAGGTTGCTGTGTTTGATACCGCTTTCCATCAAAGTATGCCAGAAAAGGCGTATCGTTATGCGTTACCCAATGCGTTATATGAGGAGCATCAGATTCGACGATATGGTTTTCATGGTTCTTCTCATCAATACATTGCCAAACGCATGGCCACACGCCTAGAAAAACCTCTTTCCCAGCTCAATATCATTTCAATGCATTTAGGCAACGGCGCAAGTGTTTGCGCAATTCAAAATGGACAGAGCATCGACACCAGCATGGGGTTCACACCGCTTGAAGGATTAATAATGGGGACCAGAAGTGGTGATATTGACCCGGCCATTCCGGTTTATTTGATGGAAAAATTAGGATACTCTACTCAAGAAGTGGATGACTTACTCAATCATCAAAGTGGATTGATGGGATTGACAGAACACAGTGACATGCAGGCGGTTTTATCCCTTGCTCAACAAGGAAATTCTCACGCCCAACTTGCTGTGGAAATGTTTATATACCGTTTAATCAAAACTGTGGGTGGCTATTTATCGATGATGCCAACAGTGGACGCTTTGGTGTTTACAGGCGGTATAGGAGAGCATTCTGCGGAAATTCGTCAAAAAACAATCCATGGTTTCTCTCCCCTCTTTGGACTGGCTTTAGATAGTTCGGCCAATCGTGCGCCCACGCTCGAACAAGACATATCTGCATCAGATAGCGCCATTGCATGCTGGGTCATTCCAACCGATGAAGAATGGGAAATCGCCCAACAAACACTCCAGCGCTTAACATAAAGCCTTCCCATCGACTTTAACCAGGCCTGGCTCCTTTTAAAAGCGCCTCAAATTAAGCAGTGGTATTGATATGATTCCCTAAATTCGCAGGGAGTGCTTGAGCGGATGGTGCTCCCGGTAACGATTGAATCAATGCCAATGCGCCTTCTGCCTGCATATCCATCGCTTTTTTAAGCATTGTTACCTGTACTTGCTGATGCGTATTGACAGTTTGTTGCTGTTGATGCGCATAAACTGCTGCATTCGGTGAAATGTCCATATGCCTCCAGAGCTTCAGAATAAACGTTCCATACAAAGTGTATCGGCGGGGTTGATTCATTCTTGAATGATAAATTTCATGAGTTCTTTTGATGCTGTCAGCCTAAATAAGTATCGAAAAACCTGAACCGGCAGTATACTATTTAGAATATTGAAATTAAAAAGTATTCAAAGAAACACGCATAACCGAATACCCATAGCGTCAATCTATTGAATCAACGAGTCATTCATAGTTATCATTAAGAGCGCAACATTTATATGAGCACGGATGTCATTAAGCCAACTGCTTTTCGAAAATTTGCTTTCAAAAAATTCATCTGGGTCTCTATCGCGGCAATACTGGCTTCACTTGTTGTCACTCTTCTTGTCAGCAGCATTTATCTTGGTTTTTCTTATCAACAAGCCACCGAAAAAGTCCATTCAGAACTGGACATGATTCTAACTCAACTTCAACAGGCCAATGGTAATCCATCCCGAATTGAAGCTCTTTTGATGCAAATTCAGCCAAAAGAGAAACAAAATACCTATCAATTCGTTGGTGCTGGTCTCTCACATTACGCCATTAAAGAAAGTAACAAACCCGCGGTTACATTCAACAAACTGGCTCGCGCCATCGAAACTGATCGAATCCCCGTACAAGTTTTTGATGTGACACATACTGTCTTATTAGGAGGCATTCCACTTTATTATTCGCCAAATTGTCAGACCTGCGAATTATCCGACCCGAAGGGAAAATTCATTGGAAGCCTGCTCTATGAACGTCGCATCACTTCACCGATTTTTGGCACCAGCATCTTTGGTGTTTTCTTGTTGATCTTTATTCTGAACTTCTTTGTCATCGGCGTTTATATGATGACCCGCACTTTGGAACAAGATTTTATTCAACCGCTTAAAAAACTGTCTCAACGCATCGACCATGTACGACTGGATGAAGACGATATGGTGTGGCAAAGACAACCTCAAAAAATTGCCGAAATCGATATGGTCGATGAAATGATCACAGAGCACATTCAAATGCTCAAGGCAGTGCATGAAAAACTGGATGCATTAATGGTAACCGAACATGAAAGTGGCTTTTTTCATCAGGACAGGTTCAAAGAAAGCCTGCAGTTTGAAATCTTTCGTTCAGAACGCTACAAACGCCCTTTGTCCATGATTGTCATTAAACTCATTAAAATCATCAGCACCTCTTCTAACCATGAAGTGAGCGTGGCGGAAAAAATTCATGTGTTTGCTGATTTAATCAACCATGCCACAAGAAACGTGGACATGCCGTTTAGAGTTCGAGACCAACTTTTTGTGATACTGATGCCGGAAATTGATGAAAATGATATCCGAATTGTGACGCGTAAATATTATGAGCGGTTTTCTCAACCTTCTCACGCTGCCACACACGAATCGGCTTCTTTTAACTTTAAAATTGAAATCGGTTACGCATCCTACGGATATGATGCCACCACAGCAAATGAATTGATGCATGCTGCATTAGCACGATTGACAGAAGACCCAACTAACACAGAAAAAGAGAAAGAGGTTTAAACCTCTTTCGTTAAGATTTTTTTTCAAGCTGCAAAATGGCTTCTTTATATGTCAGGGCGGCCTGAGTTTCCAAGCCTTCTGCTTCATAACATTTCGCCAAGGCGTGGAAGGTTTCCAATTCCGGTTGCAACTTTAAGCTTTGCTGGAAATAATGCTTTGCTTGCCCCCAAAGCTGACTCATGCAAGCCAGCCTTCCTAATGTCAGCAATAATATCGGGTTGTCAGCTTGCTCTTTCAACCATTTTTCGGCGCGTTTTAAGCGTTCAAAAGCCGGTCCAAGTTCAATACGCCCATACTGATAAACCAAACGATCATCCCATTGTTTAGAAACACTTTTCACAATCAGCTCCGCCAAGCCTTGTTCTTTGCCCCAGCCCATTCGCTGCTCAACAAATTCAGCTAAAATCGCTGGCATCAGTTGCTGTTTCGCACTCAAGCTTCTCCATAAGGTATCTAACGCATCTAAATTTTCAGCTTTAGCCACTTTGCCAGCTATCAGACGAATTTCCAACGCCTGAAGGGCCGCTTTGTCCATAGCCCGGATTTTTTTAATTTGACCCAATAAGCCTTCCAGTGTTTGCCATTGTTTCTGCTTTTCCAGCAATTGCACATACTCGGACAAAATCGGTCTATTTTTGGGGTTTTGCTGATGCAGTTCAGCCAAAATCACCAGTGCCATATCCGGCTGTTCGTTTGCCAATAAACGGGATTCGACCAAACCAATGGTGACATAATCTTGGGGGAAGCGCTTTCTGGCTTCATTCAAATATTGCTCCCGTCGCATCAAAGCGCCTTGGTTATGCGCCATCTTTGCTGCAGTTAAATAATGAATCAAGCCGGCATCTGATTTTTTGGCCATCTTAATCAAATGCTTTTCAGCCATTTGCCAATCGCCATACTCCAATGCTATCAACCCCTTTGAAATCGAGGTTTCTGCTTTGTTATAACGTTTCAGTTGTTGTCGATTCCGCCAATAAGCCGGAAAATGCCAAATATTAATCAGCAAGCGCATCAGCAAATACACCGAACCGAAAACCACCAATACCGCTGCCAAGGCAAAGCTGAGACTGGTCTCTATTACCCAGTCATTCCAGACCATTGATACCTGCCCATTATCATACAATGCGAGTGTTGTCAGTCCTGTCGCAATCAGTAGAAAAAAAGACCACTTTAGGATTTTAGACATAATCTTTACTCAACCTCCGCAATCTTAAGCGGGCTACGGGCTTTAAATTGCAATTGTTTCAAAGGTGCCAATAAGCGTGCAATTTTTTCAGCTTGCTCTGGAAAATGCTTTACCATAAATTGATTCAATGCTACCTGACTGCTCTTCAATAGAGCATTAGACTGCGAATCCAGTGCCCATTGAATTCGGTCTACAAGTAACAAGCCTCGTTGAGCCAACACATCGTGCATCATCATACTTTCAACATCACTTAAATCGGTATCAGACTCTCTTTTACGAACATTAAAAACCTTCTCAGCTTTGTCTAGGAATCGATCCCATCCAGACGTTGAGGCATTCGAATCAAGTTGAGGGGATGATGCCGAGGTTTCATGTGAAACATTGCCGCTACTTTTTTCTTCAGGAAGCCTTTGAAGGGCTTCTCGCAATTGAGCAATCAGTGTGCGATCAGGCGCGTTCTCAACCGAAACATACGTTTCCAATCGACTTAAATCCTGCCCAATACGCTTAGCCAGTTGCGTTTTATGCACATAATCACTCATTGAAACGGCTTTCTCTAACGCTTCCAGCTGACGTCGTGTCTGATTCACATTTCCAACCAACATCCATTGGGTGTTAATTTCAATGATCCATTGCTTCAATCGCATTTCAGATAAGGGTGTTGCCGATATAGAAGCCGTACTCAAGTTGGTATCCTTTTGTTTTTGCCACTCATTTCGTTCCTGCTGAGCTTCTTTAAAACTAAACAATTCTGATACCTGTTGCCCCATTTGTTCTAGCTTGGCTTTAAGGTTTTGTTCCACTTTTGCCATTTTTTCCTGCGTTTCCGCTGAAGGTGCCAGTGTCTCCGTCATGGTTTGTGTTTTTTCGGTAGTGGATTGTGCAAGGGTTTGCAGTTGTTCAGCATAATCATCCAGTTCCGTTTGCACGGTATTTTTCAATGCCGCTAAATCTTCTTTGACCGCATCCACATCCGCTTGGCTGATAACCGGTTGATTGCCAGGGTTATCAGCCAACGATTTTAACTCCGCCTGAAGTGTATTTTGTTCTGATTTAAGTGTTTTGGAGGCGGCTTTCAACTTGACCAGCTCGGCTTGAAGTTGGTTAATGCGTTCCACTTGCCAATCTTGCTCGGTGGATTTGACGCCCAAATAAGCGATTAAACTCACCAATAAAATCGTGACCAGTAAAATCAGTTTCTGAGTAAAGGTTTGGGGCAGCCAGCCGGACCAATCCGTTTTAGCTTTCAACGGTTTTTCCTGATCTTTGGCCGAATGGGCGTGTTTTTTACGTTGCGATTCACCGACGACTTCACCATCAATCACTCTTTGATCTGCCTTAGGCGTTATTGGTTCATCCGAATCCATCATCTGATTTTCCTTTTAAATCGACGCTCTTCAGCGTTCAATTGAGATTTGCTCCAGCGAGATTAATATCCCTGCGTTACTTTGCTGTGGTACCACAAATAAACGTCCTTGCCATCCCTGCTGCTGCAACGCATGCTTAATGCGTTCACTAAACACAATCACATCTTGTGAAAAGAGCCAGGCCTGGTCTTTGTCATGTCCATACTCAGTGGTTTTTAACATTTTTTCCAAACCATACCAAGCATCCAAACTACTGACGAGCAATACTGGGTGATGCGCGGACCGAAACGCTCGCCACTCCGATTCACAAAACGCTGCAGGGACTCTTTCATAAACAGCCCATTCAGCCACCGTGGCTCCCGCTGCTTTTAAGCCTTCTGCCAAGGTGGGTCGCCCACCTTTACCTTTGACAATTAAGCATTGTTGACCGGTTAGGTTTTGCAAAATTTCCGATTGCAGCAAAGCTTCAGTCACATATTGATTCGATTCTACTTTAACAACAGGCCAATCAAGTGCTTTCATCGCATTATAGGTGCTTTGGCCAATAGCAAAACACGCTGTTTTTTCTGTGAAAACCGGACCCGTTTGATAAGCTTCTTGCCACCTTTCTACAAATTGTTTTACCGCATTCTGGCTGATAAAAAACACCTTGTCGAAGGTCGATAAGGTAATTTGTGCTTGTTGAGGCAATGCCTGTGGACTGATTTTTAATGTCGGGCAGGTCAACACCTGGTGCCCTTTTTCCCGAACCGATTGTGTCAAGGTCGCTGCCTGCTCAACCGGGCGGGTATTTAAAAACGTCAAAACCGAATCAGGCTTGGTCATACACTTCTTTTAAAATCTCGCCTGCACCTTGTTCCAATAGCTGTTCAGCGACATAAACCCCAAGTTTTTCCGCATCCTTTTGGAGCCCTCTGGTTTCAGATCGTAAAATTTCAGACCCATCCAAAGCCCCGACCAGTCCTCGTACATAAATTTGGTCATCATCTTCTAATTCCGCATAAACACCGATGGGTACCTGGCAACCCCCTTCCAAACGGTGGTTCATTGCTCTTTCGGCCTTGGTGCGAATTTCCGTATCCCGATGGTTCAATACCTGAATAAGCGCTAATACTTCTGGATCTTTTTCAAAATATTCAATGCCTAACGTCCCTTGAGATACCGCAGGTAAACAAGTTTCAGGCGAGAGTTCATGGCGGATACGTTCATCCAGCTCCAATCGCTTCAGTCCGGATGTCGCCAACACAATGGCATCATAATCTCCGGCATCCAATTTCCCTAAACGCGTGCCGACATTCCCGCGCAAATCTTTCACCACTAAATCTGGACGTGCAGCCATCAACTGAGCTTTCCGTCTTAAGCTTGACGTGCCCAGTACCGCGCCTTTTGGCAACTCTTCAAAATGGGCATAGTCATTGGAAACAAAAGCATCTGTCGGCTCATGGCGCTCCAAAATGGCACCTAAGGCAAACCCTTCTGGTAACACCATCGGCACATCTTTCATCGAGTGAACCGCGATATCGGCTTCACCAGCAAGCATACGATCTTCAAGCTCTTTGGTAAACAGACCCTTACCACCGATTTTGGCTAACGGCACATCTAAAATCTTGTCCCCTTTCGTTGACATCGGTAGAAGTTCTACCGTTAATCCTTCGTGATGCTTTTCAAGCTCTGCTTTGACAAATTCAGCTTGCCACATGGCTAAAGGGCTTTTACGTGTTGCGATTCTAAGAGTTTTCTTCATCAATCCTTCCGATGTTGTGTTATTAAGTTTTCAAAGCTCTAAGCGAATGAAAAAGGCCAGCTTATGCCACCCTTTATGCAAGGCTAAAGTTTCTTAAATGAATAAAGCCATTTTACTGAAATTAACGCGTTTTTTTTCGATAAAATAATGAATAACGCATGAAACTTGATGAAATCAAGTCGAATGTATTGTTCAGTCAGAGAACAAAGGTCAAAACCTCATTCAATCATGACTTTTAAATAAGGAAACTGTAATGCGACAACTGCTGAGCCTTCTTCTAGCCTCTTTGATGCTATTAGGAGGGTGTGAACAACTTGCGAATGCGGATTCATACCAACCGTCCAAACTGAAAGAGCTTACCAACCTACAAACCTTGGCCCAGCAATCTCGAGAGCAGAACCTTCCCATTATGCTGACAGTGGGCGCTGAATGGTGCGATTTTTGTCATCAACTACGTGAAGAAGTGCTGGATCCGATGGCGTTGGGTGGTGATTATGAAGGGCGCTATATGTTCATGCGTTACTTGAGTATTGATGATCACACGCCAATTCCAGGCGTCAATGGCGCGCCGATAATCAAAAATAAATTGGCTTACCGCTTAAATGCGGACCTCACCCCGACAGTGGTTTTCATTGATGGACATGGTAATGAGGTAGCCGATAAAATCATTGGCATTGCCAATATTGAGTTGTACACCACGTTGATTCATAAGCGCTTAAATCAAGCGTATCAAAATATGAATAACCCACTTAGAATCGATGCGATGCCAACTTCGATCAGTGAACCATAATGCGCTTGGGCGTGAAAGCGACCAAGAGTTTAAATCTCTTGCCTATAAAACACGCTAAGCCTTTATAATAGTGACATTATTCAATTCATTCAGGACACAAGTCCGTTTAATAAAAAGACCGTTTATGAGCAATCAACACAATCAAGAAAAACTTTCCAGCGCGCGTTTCAGCGAAGCAACCGATGCGTTTGTAGAAGAATTTACCGCCTCTATCCAGTTTGATAAACGCATGTATCGTCAAGACATCCAGGGGTCTGTTGCCCATGCTAAAATGTTACATAAAGTCGGCATTTTGGACAAACAAGAATTAAAAGACATTATTGACGGCTTGGAAAAGGTTCAATCCGACATTGAAGCCGGGAAAATGAACTGGTCCATTAAGCAAGAAGATATTCATATGAATATCGAAGCCAAACTGACTGAATTGATTGGCATCACGGGTAAGAAACTACATACCGGACGTTCCCGTAACGATCAGGTAGCGACCGATATCCGCTTGTATTTGCGAGATGAAATTGATGCCATCCTGCCGGAAATGACCCGTCTGCAACATGGCATTTTATTATTGGCTGAAAAAGAGGCCGAGACCATTATGCCTGGCTTCACCCATCTTCAGACAGCACAACCCGTCACCTTTGGGCACCATATGATGGCTTGGTTTGAAATGATTAAGCGCGACGTAGAACGTTTGGAAGATTGCCGTAAACGAGTCAACACCATGCCATTAGGCTCTGCCGCTTTGGCAGGCACAACCTACCCTATCCAACGAGAATACACAGCTGAATTACTGCAGTTTGACCGTATCTCGGAAAACTCCTTAGATGGCGTTTCAGATCGAGATTTCGCGATTGAGTTTACAGCTTTTGCCGCAACCTTTTTAATGCATCTGTCTCGTTTTTCAGAAGAGTTGGTACTTTGGTCATCCGCACAGTTTAACTTTATTGATTTACCGGATCGTTTCTGTACCGGTTCGTCGATCATGCCACAAAAGAAAAACCCGGATGTGCCGGAGTTGGTGCGGGGCAAAACCGGTCGCGTTTATGGGCATCTGATGAGCTTGTTGACGTTAATGAAATCCCAGCCTCTGGCCTATAACAAAGACAACCAGGAAGACAAAGAACCGTTATTTGATACGGTGGATACGGTCAAAGGCAGTTTGAGAGCGTTTGCAGACATGGTGCCAGCCATCATTGTGAACCGAGAAGCAACCTATGCCGCTGCGAAACAAGGGTTTTCCACAGCGACCGATTTAGCGGATTACTTAGTCAACAAAGGGCTGCCTTTCCGTGATGCGCATGAAGTGGTTGGACTGGCGGTCGCTCATGGAATCCAAACGGGTCAAGACTTATCTGAAATGCCTTTAGAAACACTGCAAGCTTTTCATAGCAGCATTACCGACGATGTGTTTGAAGTCCTAACATTGGAAGGTTCAGTGGCTGCACGTAACCATTTAGGTGGCACAGCACCACAACAAGTCAAAGCTGCGATCAAACGTGCTAAAGATCGCTTATAACGGACGTTTGAGCTGATGACTGACCCATAAAAAACCGCCAGGCCTGGCGGTTTTTTTATATTTATGAGTGAATATAGTCTGGTTCAAGCCACTTCTTCATTCACTTTTCGGAAAGGCACCACTCGGTTACGCCCGCCTTCTTTGGCATAATATAGTGCTTGGTCGGCCATATGAATCAAGGCCATTTCATCACCGGCCTGCTGTTCAGGGTAAGCTGCAATCCCGATACTGACCGTCAATTGAATTTGTTGATTCCCTTCTTTAAAGAAAGTGTCTTTCACTTGATGACGGATGCGTTCGCACACGTTCCGCGCATTGGTCGAAGATGCGCCGTGCAAGATCATCAAGAACTCTTCCCCGCCGTAACGCACCACGATATCTCCTTCTCGAAGGGTCTTTTTGATAATGGTCGCAATCAGTTTAATGGCTTTATCTCCCACTAAATGGCCATAGGTATCGTTAACGGACTTAAAGTGATCGATGTCGACCATCGCCAAACTCAAACTGGATTGTTCACGCACCGCGCGCGAGAAGTCTTCTCGTAAGCGATCCATCCCAAAACGACGATTATAAATTGCGGTTAAACTGTCAATCGCTGCCATTTTCTGGAATTTTGAATGGATCATGGCATTATTGATTGCCAACCCGATACTGCGGCTGAACAATTGCACCAGCTGATCGGTTCTTTCATCTGCCACCATCGCACCGGTGGCCGCAATTAAAACGCCTAGATTGGTACCTTTAAACTCCAATGGTTCAATAAACACTTCTGACGGTTTAAATTGTGCCAGAACCCCATCCAAATCGATGTTTTTCGGTAATTCAATTCGCACTTGCTGACCATCTTTAATCGCTTTATTGATGACATCGTGTTTTACCAAACTTTCGGCATCAAGAATACCCCGTGATGCGCCGACTTCAAGCACACCATTTTTCGTCACCAACACGGCACCTGCTTCAATATTGGTAGATTGAATCAGCAACGCCAACGTCTCATCCGCTAAGCGAGAGAGTTCCAGATTCTCGGACATGACCTTAGAAAAACGATTAAACACTCTTTCCACTTCATGCGCCTGAATCAAGGCTTCTAACATTTTGTTGTAAGCTTTTGCACTCACTCCAATCTCATCATCCGAAACCACGTCAATTTGACACAGTTCTTCTTCACATCGACTGGTTTGTTCATGAAATGTTTTTTGCTGAAGACCTTCCGCAATTTCGTGCATTTTGTGCGAAAGCAACTTCAAGTGAGGACGTATGACCATGGAGATTAAGATAAAACTGATCAGACCGACCATTTGCCCGGCAATTTGGGAGACGATGTAGAAATCAACCGTCATGACCTCTTCTGCATGAAACCCATACCAAACTAAAAAATGGGGAAAGGCCAACCCAATAAGAACCCCAACCAGCTGCATGAAAATGAATTGATCTAGAAAAATACTGCGGGTTAAACGAGGTAACCTCATTAGAAAATTATCCTTTATTGGTTTCGAAGGTTAGTCATCAAATTGAATGACGGATCGGACGGCCATTCCATCGTGACTAAAGCTATTAAGCGCTTTCAAATCTACAAGACAAGCCATTCCCACAACCTCATACCCTACTTCATTGCAGAGCTTTGCGGCAGCTTGCATGGAACCTCCTGTGGCAATCAAATCATCACAAATAATGACTTTTTTACCATCCCCTTTTTGCATTTCAAGCTTGTCTGTGCCGTATTCCAAGCCATATTCCATAGAGGCATGCACATTAGGCAATTTACCCGTTTTACGGACTTTTACAAAGCCTTTGTCGTGCTTTAATGCCAAGGCAGAGGCAAAAATAAACCCTCGCGATTCCACGCCTACGAGATAATCGACCTCAGTCCATTCCTTGGCACTGAAAAGCAGTGACATGGCATCAATCGTTGCTACAAAATGATCTCGTAGTAACGGTGAAATATCTTGAAACAGAATGCCTTCTTTTGGAAAATCTGGAACGGCATCAAGGTACTGCGCTAATGGATGTTGCTTCATAATTAATTTCTTATATTTGTGGCAAAGCATTATCTTACATGGTTCTGAATTGGTACAATGAAAATTATTTATCTAACCATTACAAATATATAAGTTAATTTGCCTATGCATTTAATCGAAAATGAATTTGAGCAAAAATTGCTCCATGAACTCCCGCCTCATGCACGGGATATCGGCTTGGACTTAGTCAGTACCCGGTCTTTAGGCGAACTATTGGTGATGCTAGATGAAAACCAGGTCGATAAAGAATTATTGTCCGTCAAAAAAGTGCCTGCCTCTTTATGGGAACCCATTTTAAGAGCTGCGTTACTCGCCAAGACGACGTATTTTTTACCCAACTCCGAATTATCTCAAGAAGAAATACTATTTTTAATTAAAGCGGCTTGTATGAGTTCAGGTTACCCGCTACCAGAACATTCCCTAGCAGAAATCATAGAGCTGACCGAAGAAGATATGCCGGTTTTTCACCGATGGTTACTGCAATTGACCAAAAACTTACAAGAAAAGCGTGCTTGATCTGTTAAATCGAAGTGGCGCCCCTTTAGTTGGGATCAACCATGGGAACTTGTCAGTGACTTTTTAATGTTCAAACGTGCAGCCGGGTTGCCATAATGTGCAGACATCCCAAACCAAAAACGAGCTTGAACCACGTCCCTATCCACCCCTTTTCCTTCACGGTAAAGCTCACCCAGTTTATTTTGAGCCGCCAAATGGCCTCGTTTCGCAGAGAATTGATACAATTTAAACGCTTGAGTTAAGTTTTGCTCCGTACCAAGTCCATTTTCAAATAAACGGGCTAAGTTGTATGCGGCAAAAGGATTGCCCTTTTTAAACGCATGATGATACATATTCATCGCCTTAAGATAGGATTGATGAATCACCGTTCCTTTTTCATACATGAGTCCGAGATTATTTTCCGCGCGGGTATATTCGCGGAAAGCACAGCTTTCATATAAGTTAAACGCGCGCTCAGTATCACCAGAGGATTCATACAAACTGGCTTTTTTAAATAAAGCATATAAAAAGTGAGAATCCGCTAACGCCGTTAAACTGTCTTTCGGAAAAGTCTTATTCGGTTCCAAGGGTTGCTCTCGAATGAATTTAGGGACGCTTTCATCTAACAACCACTGTTTTAAATCAGCCAGGCCTGGGCGTTTTTCCGGATTTTTCTGGGTCATCCAAACAATCAGCTGGCGCCAAAAAATCGGTAAGGTGTTTAATTTTCGAGGGGTATGAAAGGCATGTGCATAAAGTTGATCAAACAAATGTTCCACTTTATTTAGGCGATAAATATGCTTACCTGTTAACGCAAAATAGAGTGTACACCCTAGGTTATAAATGTCCCCCGCGTCACCATACTCGCCATTCAACCTCTCTGGCGGACAATATTGTTGATCGCCTAACAGTAACTCACTTTCAAAAGAAGACAAGGAAGGGATCGCATTGTTCCAACCCACCAAATAAAAACGGCTTTTGCCAACAATAACATTGTTGGGATTCAGTTGAGTGTGAACAAACCCAACATTATGGGCATGTTCTAATGTTGAAATCAGATTCGACAAGAAGTGTTTCGCTTTCTTCAGCGACAAGGTGCCGGATTTTTTAACTTTTTGTTTTAACGTCTTCTTTCCTACATAATCAAAAAACGTTAAATAAGCGAACCCCTGTTTGCGAATTTCATTAAATCGTGGGAAGTCTTCTTCAAATTGGTTCAGATAATGGAGTAAATCTTTTTCTCTTTGTCTGGCAAAGTGATTACGAATATCCGTATTGACCCGTATCAGTTGTTTTTTTTGATAGCCTTCAATCGTCTGAATTGCTTGAAAAGTCCATATCGGTGGACTATCGCTTACAAGTTTAACGCGCGACAAGTCAGACTGTTCAATCAAGTTTTTACCCATATCGGATTGAGACATCTTATAAACCAACCTAAGAAAGTAGAAAGACTATATTAACAAAATTAAAAGTGCTCAAACAAAACTTGAGCACCCCAAGGCCAGCCTTTTATTCAAGATTAATCATTCTGAAAATCAATATTCATATCATCCAGATCGTTATCGGTAAATTGACTGTCTTGAATATAAACCGTACTGACATCGTCTTGTGTTTCAGGTTTGCCATCTTGATCAATAGAAATTTTCGTATCATCAACCTGACCATCTTCATCTGAATCCACCAAAGAGAGGTTCAAGTAATTAGATAAACTTTCTTCTGACGCTTCAGAACTGATGACATCACTGATATCGAGCACATCATGTTCAATGTCAAAGTTCTCAATATAGCTATCCTGTTCATCATCTTCATTCTCGATAATAAACACATCATCTTCATTGTCCAAGCCATATAAGAAGTGATCACCTTCTTCATTCACTTCAGTCGTAGCCGTGTCACCGCCATTAGCTTCGATCGCTGTTACAGAAGCATGGATATCTGATAACTCATCCTCCGCCAGTTCCCGGTTAGAAGCCAATTTCACATCTTCCGAAATGGAACCATCTTCCTGTGGTTCTATCGTATAGCTACCATCTTGATTCGCGGTCACCCCGGTTCCTGTCACTGAAACAGAACCATCATCTGGCAAGCCGGTTAATTGAATATTGGACAGGGTTTCTGAACCATCGGTATCTTCCAGCTCCGCTTCAATCTCCAAAGGATAGAAGTAAGCTGTACTGACAGCTCCTTGGTATAAGCTACTATCTCCAATCGTTGAACCATCGTCAAAGGCAATACAATCAATGTTATTAATGGTCATACTCATGTTATTAGGACCGGTAATCAGGCCACTCAATATGCCATTATTATCATTCAATGCCGCCAAGTTGTAGTCATTTTGCTGACCGTTCAAGACCAAAGTGTCTTTACCATTTCCCACATTGATAACAATGTTTTTACCCGGCTCCCTTTCAAAAATAATCGTATTGTTGCCTTGCGTTAAATTAATCACCGCATCATTTGCATTCTGAGTGATGACAAATAACTTATCGTTTGAATCATTTAAGTTCCAAACCGCATTATTCACATTTTTATAGACCAAACTTCCATTGTCATGGTTCGAACCATTTTGCGCGTCGAGCGCTTCGGCATAGGAATCATACGATAACGTATGATGCCCATGACCGTTCGCATTCCGTGCCTCATCACCATCATACTGGTAGCCTTCCTGTGTCACAGCGATCATCTCACCAATGTTTAGCTCAATTTCAGGCATTGAAGCTTCATTATCAACATTCACATGAATGTTGACATTAAAACTCACAGCATCGCCATCTTCATCCTGAGCGTTAACGATAAAAGTTTTGGTCTCATCCGAATCAAATTCTAAGGATTTAGCGCTATATTCATAAGTACCAGCATCAAAATCGACACTTAACTCACCTTTGCCATTAAAAGATACCGTATTACCACCATCAAAGTCAGAAGCTGTATAGCGAGTGCCGTCAATAGTGATGGAATCAAAACTGATGTCTCCATCACCACCAGTCACGTTATCGTTCAAGTCGCCGCTGACGCTCAAGATGATCGGATCAATAGCTTTCATCAATTCCGTTTCATCTTCCACATGCAAGGTTTCAGACACATTGCTGCCTGCCGCTGCCAATAAATCCAAATAACTGGTGTCATCAATATCACCACCCAAAGCCACAACGTTAAGGGCATCAACATGACTGCTAACAAAGCTATTCCAACTTTGTTGATAACTTGAATCAAAAGGATTAGAGTCTAACCAGCTTCCATCACCCCAGTAATCTTGGTTTTCAGTGGTTGGCTCACCATCAGAAATAAAGTAGGCAACGGTTCTCGCACCATCGATTTCATCGGCGTAACCATCCGTGGTTTTATCTACTGCTGCTTCATAATTGGTGTTACCGCCCGCTGAAAGACCATTAATCGTCGATTTGGCATCCGATGCTGACAACCAACCGTGATCCGTTGCACTAGCAGAAAACGTAACCAGTTTGACACTAACATTACCCATCGCATCATAGCTATCAATCATCTTGGCAATCGCGTCTTTGGCCAGTTGCAGGCGGGTCGTTTCAGTTCCATCGGGCAAAGTCACCACGCCGCCGAATTCTTCTTTGACCATGCTTCCTGAAACATCCAGTGTCACCACAATATTGGTGTCCACTTGCTCAGGCGCTTTGGCTGCAAAGTCCATCACCTGGGTTTCACTTTCAGCCTCAGGTATTTGATCAACCACAGGTACAGTAACTGTATCAGTCGAATCTGATGTCGTTGCGGTCTCTACTGATACGGTTTTATCGTCTGATCCTGGCGCGCTTTCAGTCGCCATTGCTTCAGCAGTCAGCTGGAAATTGCTCGCTTGATCACTGCCAGGTACCGTTATAGTAAGGGCATCATTCTGATAGCTGTTTCCATCAACCGCAATGGTCCAAGAGCCATCATCATTTTTCACGCCATCACTCAATTCAGCGTTCGCCGGGACACCAGTGAGCGTGATATTCAGGCTTTCACTGCGATCAGTATCGGCCAGCGCGGCATCCAGATCGACCGGATATTCAAAACCAACAACTTCATTGGTAAACACAGTGCCCACCGTTGCCGTTGCCCCTTTAATGGTCACGGTTTCACTCTTCTGAGTCGTCGCCGCACTAAACTCTAGAACGACCTTACCTTGATCATTCAAAGTCGCGGTAATGGTTTCCGTATACTCTTTATCAAGATTGTCATTGGATGGCGAGCCATAGTCAGAAAACGTATGTTCTTCCCCATTGGCTTTAACCACCCATCGGTCATCAAATACGCCATCACCACTGTTCCAGCTACCTTCAATGTGAACTGGCATCTCAATGGTCACTGTCTGACCTGCAAACTCTGATCCAAAGTCGAAAGTTTGAGTGGAAGCCTCACTGTAATCATAGTTCAGCGTACCTTCAATGTTATTGTCACCACGCTCTTCACCAAGCAACTCGGTAAACTCAATCGTCTGTCCATCGTGAGAAATCTCACGATACACCTCCGAAGGAACTCCCAGATCAATCGAAACAGAAGGCGCATCCGCAACCGCATCAACATAAATATCCGTTGTATAAACAATATCCGGGTTCGACCAGTTACCATTAGTGTCTTGTACTTGGAAGGTCAAAGAAGAGTCTACATCTGTATTCTCGTTAGGCGTAAATATCAGTGATCCAATATCGGCGGTATCAATGACCTGATTTTGTGTCACCGGCGTGCCATTCAATTCAAGCGTGCCATTGTCTGGCAAAGACAACAATTTAATTGCCTGGATAGAGTCCGCGCTGGTACTGTCGCCAAAATCAGTCACGCTGAAGGCATAGGCAGTATCTTCATTGGTGGTTACCACATCATCTGTAGCAGTTGGTAATGGTGTATTTGGCACATATTCATCGCCTTTACCGATAATCGTAATGGTCGCTGTAGCAACGCTGTCCGAATCATCATTCGGCCCTTCTCCACCAGTTGTTTCTAACCAGTTACCATGCACATCCTTAATCGCATAGGTGAAGTTATCTGTGGCCACTTCTCCGGCATCCAAATCATCAAAGGCACCGTTCGGATCATAGTCAAAAGACCCTTCACTGTTAACTGTCAACAATGCCCCACTTGTAAGTGTGACCGTGTCACCAGAACTCACTTCCGTGCCATTGATGCGGAATACATGCAAGGCATCATTTTCTTGGTCTACATCATTAGCGAGTACGCCGTGCGAGACATTGACGGATAGCATCTCATCCTCAGACGTTCTATAAGTGGTGTTGGCACTGGCAGGCCCAGTACCTTCAAATGAATCAAGAAAGTAATCGGAACTGTCTCCTGTTGATTCACCTTGTTGGGTGTACTCAAGAGCTTCAAAACGGACTTCATCAAAGACTTTATCACCTGTATCAATGTTAAATGAACTGGTATTAAACTCCCCTGAAGCAACTTCTGAACCTTCATACAAAGCTACCCATTTGCCAACTTCACCACCACTCTCATTTCCAACCAAGTGCTGAACACCCACTGTTGCCTGGTTCAATAAACCATTGAATTTCAAAGAAATCGCTTCTGATGACTCTGTCTTAGCATCATACTCAATCTGCTGAGATGGCCATTCTTGATCTTCACGAGGACTACCTGATACCCCTAATTCATAATTGTCATTACGACCTTCTTCCTGACCACTGACACCTTCAACATTTTCTGAATAAGAAATTGTGCCAGCAGAACCATCATTGTCATAACCAGTAATCGTAACCAAATTACCTGTACTATCTTCATTATTCCAGTTGGCCTTAGAGCCTTCTAAATCAATGTTGCCGAGCGTTACTGAATAGTCTGAACCGCTTGGATCATCATGAGCTATTGGCGTTGTATCATTATCTGTAATCGTTGTTCCTACCGTACTATTGCCAAGAACAAGATTTTCAAAACTTCCTGTATCTTCAGGCATAGCGATGTTTACGCTATAAACCTCATCAGATTCAGCAAAATTATCATCTACCGCAGCAATATTGAATGTTACGCTTTGATTATTTTCCTCCAACACAACTGCTGTGGTACTGGTCACAACGTCGCCTGTTTGCGCCGAAACATAGCTGTAGGTTACCGGTATTGTAATACTTTCACCCGCAGCAACCGGATTGTTAATACTCACTGTATAGCTTGCGATTGCTCCTTCACTGACTGAGTCAGCACCACTTAGGCTAACCGTCGTGTCATCCGTGGTGTCGGTGATCTTGGTGGTTGCTGGGGTGCTATCGATAACGAGGTTTTCGAAGTTCCCGCCTGTGGCTGTCTCGATTTTCGCGGAGATGGTTTCTTCATCTAGGTAGACATCTTCGTCTGCTGCGACCGTCACCGTTGCTGTTCCTGAGGTTGCCCCATCTGCGATGCTGATCGTTTCACCATTACTGAGCGTAACCGTGGTCACGCCTTCTGATGCATTTGTCAGTGTCGCTGTGTAAACAACATCCGCACCGGCTTCTGTGATGCTTGAGGTCGCACTTAGGCTAACCGTCGTGTCATCCGTGGTGTCGGTGATCTTGGTGGTTGCTGGGGTGCTATCGATAACGAGGTTTTCGAAGTTCCCGCCTGTGGCTGTCTCGATTTTCGCGGAGATGGTTTCTTCATCTAGGTAGACATCTTCGTCTGCTGCGACCGTCACCGTTGCTGTTCCTGAGGTTGCCCCATCTGCGATGCTGATCGTTTCACCATTACTGAGCGTAACCGTGGTCACGCCTTCTGATGCATTTGTCAGTGTCGCTGTGTAAACAACATCCGCACCGGCTTCTGTGATGCTTGAGGTCGCACTTAGGCTAACCGTCGTGTCATCCGTGGTGTCGGTGATCTTGGTGGTTGCTGGGGTGCTATCGATAACGAGGTTTTCGAAGTTCCCGCCTGTGGCTGTCTCGATTTTCGCGGAGATGGTTTCTTCATCTAGGTAGACATCTTCGTCTGCTGCGACCGTCACCGTTGCTGTTCCTGAGGTTGCCCCATCTGCGATGCTGATCGTTTCACCATTACTGAGCGTAACCGTGGTCACGCCTTCTGATGCATTTGTCAGTGTCGCTGTGTAAACAACATCCGCACCGGCTTCTGTGATGCTTGAGGTCGCACTTAGGCTAACCGTCGTGTCATCCGTGGTGTCGGTGATCTTGGTGGTTGCTGGGGTGCTATCGATAACGAGGTTTTCGAAGTTCCCGCCTGTGGCTGTCTCGATTTTCGCGGAGATGGTTTCTTCATCTAGGTAGACATCTTCGTCTGCTGCGACCGTCACCGTTGCTGTTCCTGAGGTTGCCCCATCTGCGATGCTGATCGTTTCACCATTACTGAGCGTAACCGTGGTCACGCCTTCTGATGCATTTGTCAGTGTCGCTGTGTAAACAACATCCGCACCGGCTTCTGTGATGCTTGAGGTCGCACTTAGGCTAACCGTCGTGTCATCCGTGGTGTCGGTGATCTTGGTGGTTGCTGGGGTGCTATCGATAACGAGGTTTTCGAAGTTCCCGCCTGTGGCTGTCTCGATTTTCGCGGAGATGGTTTCTTCATCTAGGTAGACATCTTCGTCTGCTGCGACCGTCACCGTTGCTGTTCCTGAGGTTGCCCCATCTGCGATGCTGATCGTTTCACCATTACTGAGCGTAACCGTGGTCACGCCTTCTGATGCATTTGTCAGTGTCGCTGTGTAAACAACATCCGCACCGGCTTCTGTGATGCTTGAGGTCGCACTTAGGCTAACCGTCGTGTCATCCGTGGTGTCGGTGATCTTGGTGGTTGCTGGGGTGCTATCGATAACGAGGTTTTCGAAGTTCCCGCCTGTGGCTGTCTCGATTTTCGCGGAGATGGTTTCTTCATCTAGGTAGACATCTTCGTCTGCTGCGACCGTCACCGTTGCTGTTCCTGAGGTTGCCCCATCTGCGATGCTGATCGTTTCACCATTACTGAGCGTAACCGTGGTCACGCCTTCTGATGCATTTGTCAGTGTCGCTGTGTAAACAACATCCGCACCGGCTTCTGTGATGCTTGAGGTCGCACTTAGGCTAACCGTCGTGTCATCCGTGGTGTCGGTGATCTTGGTGGTTGCTGGGGTGCTATCGATAACGAGGTTTTCGAAGTTCCCGCCTGTGGCTGTCTCGATTTTCGCGGAGATGGTTTCTTCATCTAGGTAGACATCTTCGTCTGCTGCGACCGTCACCGTTGCTGTTCCTGAGGTTGCCCCATCTGCGATGCTGATCGTTTCACCATTACTGAGCGTAACCGTGGTCACGCCTTCTGATGCATTTGTCAGTGTCGCTGTGTAAACAACATCCGCACCGGCTTCTGTGATGCTTGAGGTCGCACTTAGGCTAACCGTCGTGTCATCCGTGGTGTCGGTGATCTTGGTGGTTGCTGGGGTGCTATCGATAACGAGGTTTTCGAAGTTCCCGCCTGTGGCTGTCTCGATTTTCGCGGAGATGGTTTCTTCATCTAGGTAGACATCTTCGTCTGCTGCGACCGTCACCGTTGCTGTTCCTGAGGTTGCCCCATCTGCGATGCTGATCGTTTCACCATTACTGAGCGTAACCGTGGTCACGCCTTCTGATGCATTTGTCAGTGTCGCTGTGTAAACAACATCCGCACCGGCTTCTGTGATGCTTGAGGTCGCACTTAGGCTAACCGTCGTGTCATCCGTGGTGTCGGTGATCTTGGTGGTTGCTGGGGTGCTATCGATAACGAGGTTTTCGAAGTTCCCGCCTGTGGCTGTCTCGATTTTCGCGGAGATGGTTTCTTCATCTAGGTAGACATCTTCGTCTGCTGCGACCGTCACCGTTGCTGTTCCTGAGGTTGCCCCATCTGCGATGCTGATCGTTTCACCATTACTGAGCGTAACCGTGGTCACGCCTTCTGATGCATTTGTCAGTGTCGCTGTGTAAACAACATCCGCACCGGCTTCTGTGATGCTTGAGGTCGCACTTAGGCTAACCGTCGTGTCATCCGTGGTGTCGGTGATCTTGGTGGTTGCTGGGGTGCTATCGATAACGAGGTTTTCGAAGTTCCCGCCTGTGGCTGTCTCGATTTTCGCGGAGATGGTTTCTTCATCTAGGTAGACATCTTCGTCTGCTGCGACCGTCACCGTTGCTGTTCCTGAGGTTGCCCCATCTGCGATGCTGATCGTTTCACCATTACTGAGCGTAACCGTGGTCACGCCTTCTGATGCATTTGTCAGTGTCGCTGTGTAAACAACATCCGCACCGGCTTCTGTGATGCTTGAGGTCGCACTTAGGCTAACCGTCGTGTCATCCGTGGTGTCGGTGATCTTGGTGGTTGCTGGGGTGCTATCGATAACGAGGTTTTCGAAGTTCCCGCCTGTGGCTGTCTCGATTTTCGCGGAGATGGTTTCTTCATCTAGGTAGACATCTTCGTCTGCTGCGACCGTCACCGTTGCTGTTCCTGAGGTTGCCCCATCTGCGATGCTGATCGTTTCACCATTACTGAGCGTAACCGTGGTCACGCCTTCTGATGCATTTGTCAGTGTCGCTGTGTAAACAACATCCGCACCGGCTTCTGTGATGCTTGAGGTCGCACTTAGGCTAACCGTCGTGTCATCCGTGGTGTCGGTGATCTTGGTGGTTGCTGGGGTGCTATCGATAACGAGGTTTTCGAAGTTCCCGCCTGTGGCTGTCTCGATTTTCGCGGAGATGGTTTCTTCATCTAGGTAGACATCTTCGTCTGCTGCGACCGTCACCGTTGCTGTTCCTGAGGTTGCCCCATCTGCGATGCTGATCGTTTCACCATTACTGAGCGTAACCGTGGTCACGCCTTCTGATGCATTTGTCAGTGTCGCTGTGTAAACAACATCCGCACCGGCTTCTGTGATGCTTGAGGTCGCACTTAGGCTAACCGTCGTGTCATCCGTGGTGTCGGTGATCTTGGTGGTTGCTGGGGTGCTATCGATAACGAGGTTTTCGAAGTTCCCGCCTGTGGCTGTCTCGATTTTCGCGGAGATGGTTTCTTCATCTAGGTAGACATCTTCGTCTGCTGCGACCGTCACCGTTGCTGTTCCTGAGGTTGCCCCATCTGCGATGCTGATCGTTTCACCATTACTGAGCGTAACCGTGGTCACGCCTTCTGATGCATTTGTCAGTGTCGCTGTGTAAACAACATCCGCACCGGCTTCTGTGATGCTTGAGGTCGCACTTAGGCTAACCGTCGTGTCATCCGTGGTGTCGGTGATCTTGGTGGTTGCTGGGGTGCTATCGATAACGAGGTTTTCGAAGTTCCCGCCTGTGGCTGTCTCGATTTTCGCGGAGATGGTTTCTTCATCTAGGTAGACATCTTCGTCTGCTGCGACCGTCACCGTTGCTGTTCCTGAGGTTGCCCCATCTGCGATGCTGATCGTTTCACCATTACTGAGCGTAACCGTGGTCACGCCTTCTGATGCATTTGTCAGTGTCGCTGTGTAAACAACATCCGCACCGGCTTCTGTGATGCTTGAGGTCGCACTTAGGCTAACCGTCGTGTCATCCGTGGTGTCGGTGATCTTGGTGGTTGCTGGGGTGCTATCGATAACGAGGTTTTCGAAGTTCCCGCCTGTGGCTGTCTCGATTTTCGCGGAGATGGTTTCTTCATCTAGGTAGACATCTTCGTCTGCTGCGACCGTCACCGTTGCTGTTCCTGAGGTTGCCCCATCTGCGATGCTGATCGTTTCACCATTACTGAGCGTAACCGTGGTCACGCCTTCTGATGCATTTGTCAGTGTCGCTGTGTAAACAACATCCGCACCGGCTTCTGTGATGCTTGAGGTCGCACTTAGGCTAACCGTCGTGTCATCCGTGGTGTCGGTGATCTTGGTGGTTGCTGGGGTGCTATCGATAACGAGGTTTTCGAAGTTCCCGCCTGTGGCTGTCTCGATTTTCGCGGAGATGGTTTCTTCATCTAGGTAGACATCTTCGTCTGCTGCGACCGTCACCGTTGCTGTTCCTGAGGTTGCCCCATCTGCGATGCTGATCGTTTCACCATTACTGAGCGTAACCGTGGTCACGCCTTCTGATGCATTTGTCAGTGTCGCTGTGTAAACAACATCCGCACCGGCTTCTGTGATGCTTGAGGTCGCACTTAGGCTAACCGTCGTGTCATCCGTGGTGTCGGTGATCTTGGTGGTTGCTGGGGTGCTATCGATAACGAGGTTTTCGAAGTTCCCGCCTGTGGCTGTCTCGATTTTCGCGGAGATGGTTTCTTCATCTAGGTAGACATCTTCGTCTGCTGCGACCGTCACCGTTGCTGTTCCTGAGGTTGCCCCATCTGCGATGCTGATCGTTTCACCATTACTGAGCGTAACCGTGGTCACGCCTTCTGATGCATTTGTCAGTGTCGCTGTGTAAACAACATCCGCACCGGCTTCTGTGATGCTTGAGGTCGCACTTAGGCTAACCGTCGTGTCATCCGTGGTGTCGGTGATCTTGGTGGTTGCTGGGGTGCTATCGATAACGAGGTTTTCGAAGTTCCCGCCTGTGGCTGTCTCGATTTTCGCGGAGATGGTTTCTTCATCTAGGTAGACATCTTCGTCTGCTGCGACCGTCACCGTTGCTGTTCCTGAGGTTGCCCCATCTGCGATGCTGATCGTTTCACCATTACTGAGCGTAACCGTGGTCACGCCTTCTGATGCATTTGTCAGTGTCGCTGTGTAAACAACATCCGCACCGGCTTCTGTGATGCTTGAGGTCGCACTTAGGCTAACCGTCGTGTCATCCGTGGTGTCGGTGATAGTTACCTTCGCGGTGTCGTCAACATTAAGACTTTGAAACTCATCTCCCCCACTTTGTACTGTGGCGTTAACCGTAATGACTTCACCATCTTTATAAACATCGTCACCTTGGATTTTGAATGGCGTTGAGGTCGCGCTGGCTTGTCCAATTTCGAAGGTCAGAGTCGCGCCATTATCCAGCGCTATCACCAATGGAGCATCGGTCGGTGCATTATTTAGTGCCGCATTTAGGGTAGCGGTACCGCTACCTTCGCTCACATTGACATTGTCCAGCGTCAAGCGGGTTTCACCAATAATGGTTGTCACCGCTGGCACAGGGTTGTCATTCTGTGGATCAATTGGCTCAACTCGTGTCGTATCAAAAACTCTATTACTTGGTGTTTGACGAGAGGTGTTAAATGTACCTGTGTCATAACCACTGGTCACTTCACCTTCTGAACGTGGCGGTGGAATAAAATCAGCCGCCTGTGCAGCAGAACTCAAATCATTTTGCTGACCGGCAGCAGTGGCTTCCAATGCATCAAAATTTCCTTCTTGAACGGCTTCAATGGCTTTCTGAATCTCGGCTTCGGTAGTTTGGTTTTCGTCTATGTCTGTTGAACCAATCAAATCTTCATCCAACCGAACCAGTGTATTTCGACCTAATGAAAGTACTTCACCATTGCTTAGCTCAACTAAAATGGAACTCTGTGGCCCTGTCTGAATCAGTTGCCCAGCATAGACATTCATCCCTTCAATTAAAGGAATCAGTTCGCCAGTCACTTCTTTAATATAGACGTTCCCTTCAATTAGGATGACCTTTCCGACACTTGTTGAGATATTTTGTTCCGCCATGATGTACAGTCCTTGCAATAAGTAGGAATTTTTGTGATTAATTGCATTCTAGAAAATGTTTCTGCTAAAAACTATTGTACTTAGGGTCAGGTAGCCTCTTTTAAGCCTAAAATAGATATGTTTTCTGAAAACAGAAACGGATGGATTTTCTTTAAGTCTATGACATGACTATACTTTTTTATAAATATGAGTATAATTAAATTAAACAAACTCATTAATTTTTCAAGAACCATTCTTGAGGAGAGCGTCAAAATGAATACAGTCAGTCCATCACTAGCTTCGGCAGCACAGGCTCTTTATACCCAAGCAAACGGGTTATCAGATACGCTATCTAAAGAACCAAAGCTAACAGATAAAACGACACCGGAAACGTCTTCTGCTCAAAATACGACCGTTACTTTATCGGATCAATCAAAAGCGCAGTCCGTTGATTATCAGGATTTAGCCAACAGCCAAACGGTTAATTCAAAAGCGTCTGTAGAAGATTCACCTGTTGACTCTAACCAGACAACCAATACAGTGACCAACACCGCTCAATTGCAAGCAGAATCAAACTACATGACGTCAAAAGAAAACGGTATCGTGTAACGCTTTACTCTAAAGCACTTGACCAGTTAAATAAGTGCTTTAGAAATTCTTCATACTTCTTCAATCTTATTAAATTGCACTATCTTGTTGAAGTCATTAAAATTTAGTTAACACTTAATGCAATGGATGGTATTAGGTTAGGTTTACTCCTTAAACCTCAAAGTTTAACTTGATTCAAACTGGCCTCCTCAGCTCTTTGAATCAGCTCCTCAGAAAAAATTAAACACGATACGGCCAATATCGTGTTTTTTTTTGCTTAAAATATCCCTCCTTATGATTAAAAAACGGAATCACTCTTATGAAAACCGTTAATGGTAAAGCTTATCGTCACGGACATGGTTCGGATGAACAGCATAAACAAGACCAGGCTCTTTTCTCTCAATTGTTGGAACACCACCAATCCCTGTCTCGTGAAACCACCCTTATTGAGAATGGCATTCGCGCGCGTACTTTCTCAGAAGACCCTCATTTGGCCACCGTATTACAAGAGCATGTCGCAGGAATGGAAAAACGCTTTGGCATGGGAAAGGCAATCCGGTCTTGGGACCCATTATTTGCAGCACTGTTTGAATATAAAGATGACATTCAAATGACATATCATTTTATTGAAAATGGGGTTGAGGCGATTATTACAGCAGAAGATCCGAAATTGATTGAGCTCATCCATGCGCACGATCAAACTTTGCACGGTTTTGTTGAAGAAGGATTTGAAGCTGGAAAGCGTGAAAGCCCGAAACCAGATTGGCTTGAATAATATTCAAATTTTATACTTGAATATCCAACTTCCCGTACTTATATAGCCATTATTAGAGACGAAAGGAAGCAATCAAATGATTATTATGTGCCCACACTGCGGTGGATTAAACCGCATCCCTGATGAAAAGTTGAATGACCATCCAAGCTGCGGTAAATGCCGATCAGCGCTTTTTACGGGTCAGCCGATTGAAATGAATTCAGAACAATTTTTGCGTGCTTTACATAAAACTGACCAGCCTTTAGTCGTCGACTTTTGGGCATCTTGGTGCGGTCCATGCAAGATGTTTGCGCCGACCTTTTCTCAAGCAGCAGCCCAACTGGAACCGCACGCAAAATTCATCAAAATAAACACGGAAACCGAGCAGCAAATCGCTACGCAGTTTAATATTCGTTCCATCCCGACGCTGGCGATTTTTAAAGAGGGACAAGAAGTCGCACGCCAATCAGGTGCGATGGATTTAGGAAGTTTCACAAACTGGGTAAAAAGCACAATTTAATGTGCGTGTGCTAGACTTAAAGTCTGAAATTTAACTTAATCTAAAAAGGCTATCCTATGGAAATCGGTTCACCGCTTCACAGACATCTTCTCATGAAAGGCATTTTGAGAACCGCTTTAAAAACGGCCTCGCTAGGTGTCATCATTGGATTGATGCTGATATTTCCCAGAATCATTCGTGAAAACACCTTCTCCACTGGTCTGTCCTATGCAGGACAGAGCATTATCCTGATTTCTTTTATCTACAGCTTGGTGATTGCTATTAAGAAGTATCGCAAAACCATCGGCTCACTGGATACGTAACTTTATCGGCTTTGAAAACGTGTCCAGTCAAGCCTAGGCAAGGACTGAGCCCAATTCAAAGCTTGTTCTCGCATCGGCTCATATTGCAGACTGTAAAACTGTTCATTTAAGAGTTCAATCATTACTCTGGCTTCATCACTGTGTCCATACTGAGATTCAAACCGCTCCAACCACTGCCCCAAACTTTGTTCTGACAGCTCACTTTCAGCCGAACTTTCTGGTTGAAAAAACACCCAGGCCTGGCCGTTTCTAATAGGCTTTAACTGTTTATGAGACCAGCGCATAATCGCACCCCAAACAGCCGTTGCAGAGTCCGCTTTTTTCAAGGCGGTCACCAACTGGTATTTTGTCCAGCTCGCTTTCAATAAAATACCAAGAGCCAAGACAATTAATACGGCAATGATCGCAACCACCGCTTGAAAAACAATCATCAGCCATAAAGGTATGACGACAAGCGTTTGTGCCGAAGTAAATTGGTCTTCTAACTTGCCTGTATTAACATCAAAATACGTTAACCGCAACGCTGGTAAATGCGTCAGCCCAAAATGATTCACACGGAAAGGTTGGTCAATTTTTACCTTGCTCGATAAACCATCAGAGGTCAGAGTGGTTTGTTTCTCAAGATTCGGCGTTAACCACTCGATAGACGCATCCCGACCTAATTGATTGGTGATATTGGGCAAGTCTGAAACGGCAACATTCTCACCGTTTAAATCTAAATACCAATTATATAAACGCCCTTTGACGATTAACTGGGACGAAAAAGCGTTTTGAACGGAAACTTTACCAAGCGGGATCACGGCAGGTAAGTAGCTCGGCAAGGGACGCACCTGAATGGAAGCAGGTGGTGCGCCAAAAACCCAGCGTTTATTGGTTTCATTTTGTATCCGAATGATGGGGGATTTTAATGCAATATGGCCGGTTTGATTCATTGTCACAGCGGATGCTAAAACCGTTTTTTTACCAAAAAAAGTGCCTTCTTGTATTTGAGGATCCGCCTGACCAATCCATTCATATGGCAAATCTGGCGTATTTTCAGGCAACACATTTTCAACCAAAATAGCAGCACTATCCGCTTTCACGCTAGCGGACCATAGCACCGTTTCATTCGGATAAACCGTCTTTTTCGGCTCTTGCCAAGATACGCTTACTTCGGGATTTTTAAGAACTTTAATCGTGGTAGGTTTCACGTGAAGCCTTCCAGCTTTCAATTCAGGAATAATTAAATTACCTGTCTTAACCGGATACAATTTAATTCGTAAACGATCAGAGTGGCCATCAATGTCATAAATCACAAACTGCTTTTGCAATTCGGTCAAGTCGAGCTTTTCATAATCCTTTTCAACTTCATACCCAGATAAAATCCAAGTAACCGGATTTCCCAATATCACTTCTTTCGGATAAATTTTACTCTCCGCTTGAGCGACACCGACAAACAGTAAAACGGTCAACAGGGACATTAATATGGTATGCATCTTCTTTACCATGGCTTCACCCCCGGTAAAGGATGAGATTGATCCTGTGTGGCTTGAAACCCTTCTTCCCGCTCAAAAATGTTTTGTAACAACCGAGCCTGATTGTCTTCCACACGTTGCATCTCATGCTCAAATTTTTCCATTCTGTAAATTCTTTTCTGCTGATCCAATATGGCGTTCGCCGTATCATTTAGCTGTAGTGAATTCGCCGTCGATAACGAAAAATCCGTTTCTTCCGGTTCATCCGGCAACACAAACTCTTTGCCATCCTTTTCGCCTTCAGGTGCATCTCCAGAAACCCCTTCACCGGCTTCGTCCTGGTTAGGTTTCTGTCCCCCATAAAATGCGCCATCTGCATCACGGCTGGTGTTGCCTTCACCCTGTCCGTCACCTTGTTCTTGATCTTGTTGCTGACCCTTTTGTTTTTGGCGTTTACGTTTGGCCAAAGCCAAGTTATGCTCGGCTTTTTCATAGTTAGGCCAGTACACCAACGCTTGTTCATAAGCCTCAATGGCTTGACGCGTTAGATTCGCTTGATAAAAACTATTTCCCAAATTGAACAGTGCTTGGGCACGTTGTTTATCGGTCACCCCATTCAAGGCGGCCTCTCTAAAATAAAATACTGAAGATTCATAATCTTCGGCCTTGTAAGCAGCCGCGCCCGCACCAAACCAACCTCGATAATTGTGCAACCCATCATAAGCTTGTTGAGAGGCATCATAGTCTTTTGCATTGAAAGCTTTGTACGCCTGAATTTCTTGACCAACTGTCTCGTCAAGTGCCCAGGAACTGGGTGTATAAAACAACACGCCCGACAAAACAGCCACGCCTAATAAAGCAAGGCTGCCAGAGTGAACAGAACGCCCGATTCGAACTGGAAAAAATGCCCACAGCAACGCAAAGAAGGCCACCCAAATAAAGGGCATGGCATGGTCTTGCCAAATAGGTAGTGCCGATTGAAATGAACGTTTTTTTGCCAATACACTGACCTCTTCCACCAACTGATTCAAGAAAGCCTCATCATTATTGGCTCTTAAATAGACACCGCCCAGTTGGGTCGCTAATTTTTGTAACGCAATCTGCTCCAAACGCGACGTCACCAACAAGCCACTGGCATGCAATGCGCCACTTGGATGCGTCATACTTGGAATTCTGCTGGCTTGTAAGTTCCCGACTCCAGCAAGAATCACCTTAGTCGAAGTATTCGCCACCGCCTTTAACGCCTCCGGAACAGCAACAATCTGATCCGGCTCAGGGGTGCCATTGGTTAACACCAACAACACTTGTGATTTTCCAGCCGTTTGCTGCAAATGGTCTGCACCAAAGATAATTGCACGATCCAACTGTGATCCCAGCGTCGGTAAAATACCCGGGCGCATCAAATCCAGATAATGCTGAAATAGTCCTCGATCAAACGATAAAGGGGATACCAGATGTGGGCGCCCGGCATATACCATTAACCCTAGTCGATCATTTGGCTCCAAACGATTGGCGAGGGATTCCACCAACGATTTGGCCAATAAAAATCGATTGGGTGCCACATCTTGTACCAACATAGAGCGCGAAGTGTCCAATGCCACCAAGATATCGACACCCGCACGCGTTGATTCTTGTGGCGCCGGCACCAAGGTTCTTGGCCCCGCCAACGCAACAATCAAACATACCCATGCCACCGTTAATAACCACTTAGGTTGAAACAAACGATTCCATTGGCGCAGAAAGAAACGCCCAGGCCTGGCTATTTTAGAAGTCTTTTTTTGTGTCAAAGACATCGTGTCTTGAGTGCTGGTCAAAAGAGATTGCTCGGTGACTTTTGCCCAAGGCAATAAATGACTTTCTGCATATTGACTGCTTTGCCGACGGCGTAGCCAGAAAGACACCGCTCCCCAAACAACCGGAGCCAATACAAACCATAGAGTCGTCGCATCACGCCACTCCCAATTCAGCAGGATCTCTATCACGCGGCCTCCTGTTGTAATCGGTTACTCAGTAATTGCACCAGCGCAAAATACAGCACAAATAACATCACACTCAGGGCAACAAGATAGGGATACAGCGCCACTTGCTGAAATTTCTTTCTGGGCACTTCCATTGCAACGCCTTCGGTTTGATCAATGGACTGTAAAACATTCTGTAAATCCTGCCCACTGCCAATTTGGTAATAGCGGCCATTGGTCTGTTCAGCAATTTGTTTTAACGAGTTGGATTCCAGTGCTTCATATAAAAGTCCACGAAACTCTCTTTGATCCGCCTCTTTAGAGTTTGCACCAACCCCAATGGTATAGATGGGAATATTTAACCCTTGCGCATAGTTAATCGCTTCAGCAATCGGTAACCGGCTATCTCGAGTCGAACCATCAGAGATCAAGACCACAATTCTATTTTCTGTTGAATCCGTGCTTTTTTCAGCCTGTTGCAAGGCCAACCCTAATGCTTCACCCGTCGCCTCATCGGTGCGTCCTGCCAGGTAAGGTTTTAGGCGCTTCAACATCAGTCGTGCTGTAGTGGCATCCGACGTCAATGGCATTAAGGTATATGCGTCATCTGCGTACAGAATAAATCCGAAACGATTGCCTGCCAACCCTGAAATAAATTGATCCAACACCGTTTGAATGACTTTTACCCGGCTTTGTGGCTTACCATCAATCTGATAGTCCTCTAATACCATGCTCACCGACGTTTCGACCACAAATACAATATCCCGGACATTTTTGGTTTGCGGTTCCGGTGGCAAAGGAATCTTTTTAATAGGCGTTGCTAGCGCCGTCACAATACCTAGCAACAACAACAACCGTATCACATTCAAGAGCCATTTAATGCCTTTAGAAGAACTCGGAACATGGGCATTAAACCCCAACTGATCGATTAATGGATGGCGGAATAAAAGTGATTTTGCATTTGCGGTCTGCTCCCAATCCGATGAGCCGGCTCTCACCCAATACAACAGTCCTAAGAACGGAATCAATCCGAGCAAATAAAACCATTCCGGATGAACAAACTGAACCTGGTGCCAGTTTTGAAAAACCTGAATCAATTCTTGAAATGCCATCATGGTTTTTCCCTTTTCAAAACCGAAAACAATTGCTTAATCAGGTTTAAACCTTGCGTAAAAACCTGTTTCAACATCGTGTTAAGGGTTGGCTGCGTTACCATTAAGGCATTTTCAAAATCCGACAAAATATCCTCTAAGGTTTCACGTGAAACGGGTTCTTTTGAAAAGCAGGCCTGGTCAATTTTGATCTGCAAGCGCATATGATCATGCTCTGTCAGCAGCGCCTGCTTTAAGGCAACTTGAAACCATTGATAGCTCTGTGTAGCCGTGCGTCTAAGGTCTGATACCTGCGATATTTGTTTTAATTGTTTTTGGGCTTTTTTAAGACGAATATTCAACCGAACCCGTTGCCAAAAATGCGCCATCAATGCCGCTATAATCAAAATAACCGCTACCGTCAGCAACAATGCTCCTAATATTTGCAGCCAAGCCAACCAGTCGATTCCGGGAGCCGTTGGCAATTCAATATCCATCAGCTTATTTTCAGCAATTTGACGCTCTATTTCTGTGGTACTAGGCTCTGGCATATACCCCTCCCACATTGAGTTGATCATTCAACACTTGCAAAGAGTCTACGGTAGACAAACTGACAACAGTCACCCCGACTTGATTCAGACGTTGAATTTTATGATCAAAATACTGTGCTGACCATTGCTGATACGCTTTTGCTTGTTGTGCCGACAGTTGAGACACTTCAAACTCGCCATTTAAGGATTGCAACTTCAAACCAGGCAATGGTGGCAACTGCTTTTCAACTGGATCATAAACCAATACCGCCTTTATCATGATTTTATCCTGCAATGCGGCTAACAGTTGCAACGTTGCCTCATCAAGGTCTTTAAAGTCACTCAAAATAATCAACCGATCACCGGACTGTAATCGTTGTTGGCAGACCAATAATTCATCATACAAACGTGGTTCCTGTGTCACAGCCAACGGGGGACAGGGAACTGAAGCAAATTCCATAAATCGTTCAAACGTACCATTACCTTCAAAGGTTGCTGAGTTTCGAACTTGTTCAGACAAAGCGATACCTTCAACCGGTAGTCCTGATTGCTGCGCTTGCCAAGCAAAAAAACCCGCCGCTCTTGCCGCTTGGACGACTTTGAGAGACTGTCGAGTTCCAAATCGCATCGACTGTCGTTGGTCTAAAAGCAACGTCCAGCTTTCCTGACGCTCTTCCTGAAATAATTTGGTATGTGCCTGGCCGGTCCGCGCCATTAAACGCCAGTTAATGCGTCGCACTTCATCACCTGGCTGATACCGACGGCTTTCTTCATATTCCATGCCCGACCCGAGATAACGACTGGCTTGCTCACCTTGTTTTCGGGCTTCACTGGCCTTCGGATTGGCAATCGGCTTAGTCACTATTTGCGACACCTCATCGCCCAGCGCATGAATTTGCTGTTCAGAAAGAATCGGCGCTTGCACTTGCTGGGACAACCCATCTGCGGAAGTCTGACTGAACCAGCTTTTAGCAAAGCTCCATATTGAAGAGAATCGCATGGCAGCGCTACGCATCATAATAATTTAAACAGTTTGAGTATCGGTATCTAGAACGGGAACAGGCACCAGTTCAATAATTTTGTCAATCACCGAATCTTCTGTCCATTGCTGTGCGCGTCCCGCAAAACTCACACGAATTCGGTGGCGTAAAATATCCGGTAACATGGCAATCACATCATCCGGTGTGACAAAGTCTCGCTCCTCAAGCCAGGCCTTTGCACTGGCAGCGTGCAATAACGACAAGGTTGCCCGTGGTGAGGCGCCAATTTCCAATACACCAGCGAGGCGCTCATCCCACTGTTCCAGTCGTCTCGTTGCCCCCGTCAGAGCCACCATATATTGCTCAACCGCTTCCGAAACATATTGCTCTGAAATCTGATGACGCGCCTGCAAAACTTTTTGCGGGGTTAGGAATGCATGAAGCACCTCTTTATCTTCACCAAAATGATGTGAACGATCACGACGTAGAATTTCCAACTCTTCGGATTCCGTTGGATAATCCAACACCACATGCAACATAAAGCGATCAAGTTGGGCCTCAGGTAGAGGGTAAGTACCGCTTTGCTCCAATGGGTTCTGTGTCGCCATCACGATAAACAATTCCGGCAGTTCACGTGTCAATCCGCCCGCGGTGACCTGTTGTTCCGCCATGGCTTCTAATAACGCCGATTGAACTTTTGGCGGAGCACGGTTAATTTCATCCGCCAATACAATTTCATTGAAAATCGGGCCTTTCACAAACGTCAGCTGACCGGTTTGGGTGTCTAAAATATCGGAGCCTACCACATCGCCCGGCATCAAATCCGGTGTGAACTGAATGCGCTGAAAAGAAGATTTGATGGCTTCGGAAAGGGTTTTAACTGCGGTCGTTTTAGCCAGGCCTGGCGGCCCTTCTAGCAATAAATGTCCCCCGGTCAGCATGGCAATAATCATCCTTTCCAACAAGGATTCCTGACCTACAATGACTTTTTGCAAATGCTGTTTCAGTTCTTTGAAATCGGCTTGTGTTGACATGTTTTCTTCCTTTTCGGGCCATCCCGTCAATGTGGCTTTAATATCAGTAAAGCCTAATTTTGTTTTTATGCAGTATAAAATAAAAATAAGCGCAAACTATGCAATCCCTGTGAATTCTCTTTTAAATATTTTATAACGTAATAAGAGATTTTATCCTAACGTTACTTGGTAATTTTAATTTGCACCCAAGCGCCTGACAGCAGCATGGCAATCCCAACCAGCCAGAACGGAGTTGACAGATCTTGTGACCATTGTGCCAGAATTCCCATCGCCAAAGCACCAAACGCATAGCCGGAATCACGCCAGAATCGATATATACCAATTAGACTCGCACGATGCGCCACCGGAGCATAATCTCCCACGGCTGCTCCCAAGTTTGGATACAGCATCGCCATTCCCAAACCAATGACTGCGGCTTCTATCGACCATAAAGTCACACCCTGCGTCATTGGGATGGACAATACCCCCAAACCACACAACCACATGCCCCAAACGATCAGCCCTTTTCGACCAATTTTATCTGATAGAGGCCCTGTTACCAATTGACTGCCTCCCCAAACCACACCGTAAACTGCAACAATGGCGCCGGCTTCTATCAGAGAAATCCCTTGAGAAAGAAAATAAACCGGTAAGAAAATCCACACAATCGCATCGGTAAATTTCTCGATTAAACCTGCTTGGTTGATTGCCACTAAAGAACCATTTTCCCAGCTGGCCATTTTAAAGAGTTGTTTTAATGATTTTTCAGCATGCTCTTCACCTGCCTTGCTCGCCATTTCATGATGTAACGCTGCCCAAGGCAAGGTTTCTTTAATGGTCCATTTGGCTAAAACTAATCCTAATAGAATCACGCTTAAACTGAAAATAAACAGCCCTTCTTTTGCGCCAAACCACTCAACAAAATAGGCGGTCACCAACCCAGCGATCCCGACGGCAGCATACCCCGAGAACTCATTCACACCGTTCACTAGCCCTTTTTGCGTCGATTTGGCTAAGTCCAATTTACTGTTCAAAGCCATGGACCAAGCCAATCCCTGATTAAATCCTAGCAGAACCGTGGCAAAGATAATCCAGTTCCAATTCGGAGCATATAACAAAATAAAAGGTACCGGCAACGCCACTAACCACCCCCAGATGAGGACGGTTTTTCGACCATACTGCTCACTGAGTTTTCCGGCAAACAAGTTCATCACGGCTTTAATGACTCCGAAAACCACCACAAAAGAAGCCAGCAGAAAAAAGGCTTTATTGGCCAAACCAAACTCAGATTCAGCCAGGCCTGGCACCACCACCCGAATCATCCCGATGGTTAGTCCCACTAAAAAGATTTGCAAAAGCTGTAACAAAAACTGGTGTTTATTCACCGAAATACCATGAATAAGGGTATTTTCTGAGGAATGTAATCGATGAGCCATAGTAATCTCGACTTGAGAATTCAAAATTGTCTTGCATTGTAACAGCGCTTGAAATAACATTCAATTGATTGATTGAATATAAATCTGATAGGGAGCATATTATGTTTTTAATTCAACGAGAAGTCCCCAGTGATCCATCTTCCATCTCATATTTCATGGGGTGTGCAGGCCAAGGAAAGAGTATAGCAATCGATGTTCACCAGGATGATGTGGACTGGTTTATCGAGCAAGCTAAACAAAAAGATGTGGAAATTAACTATGTGATTGATACCCATATTCATGCCGATCATGTTTCCGGTGCTAAAAAATTAGCTAAGCGCACAGGGGCTATGTATTGTCTTCATGAATCAGCGGCTCCCCAGTTTGACTTTCACCCCCTGAAAGACCAAGAAACCTTTACAGCAGGAAACGTGAGCGTTGAAGTACTTCACACGCCTGGCCACACAATGGATTCAATTTGTTTATTGGTAACGGACCTTTCACGCGGGCCGGCTCCTTGGTTTTTAATTTCTCAACATATTTTATTTGTTGGTAGCGTAGGAAGGCCAGATTTAAGAGGCCGTGAAAAGGAAATGGCCGCGCATTTATATGAATCAATCCACAGCAAAATCCTAACACTGCCAGATTATGTAGAAATCCTACCAGGAGCCAAAGCGGGTAGTGTTTGTGGCGTTGGCTTATCGGCCAAACCGGTTTCCACCATCGGGTATGAAAAGGCCAACAACTCAACCTTAAAATTGTCCAGAACGGCGTTTATAGAAAAGGTCCTGGAAGAGCTTCCGCCATTTCCAGATAAGATGGATGAAATTATTCAAGCCAACATTGAAAAGAGTTGAGCAGAATGTGTCAATGCCCTATATTATTGAATAACATGGGTTGAACAAGGAAGACAACGTGTCCACCGTCAAAAAACAATTATTTGAACAACTTGCCTTAATTGGCCAAAGTCTTTCCTCTCCCCAACGCATTGAGTTGATTGATTATCTTGCACAAGCAGAACGCCATGTTGAAGAGCTCAGCCAGCTTACTGGTTTAAGTGTTGCCAATACCTCTCGCCATTTACAACAGCTCAAACAGGCTGGGTTGGTTTCAACCCGAAAACAAGGTAAAAATCGTTTTTATCAATTAGCTGGAGAGGATGTCGTCAACCTAGTGAAAAAATTACGCCAAACCGCCGAATCCCACCTGGCAGAAGTAGATCGCCTCGTGACCTCTTTAATGCCTCAAAAAAAGGAAACACAAGCCATTACCAGTGAGGCTCTAGCACATCAAATGCAAAACACTCCCCTTATCGTCTTGGATGTACGACCGGCCAAAGAGTTTGAACAAGGCCATATCAAAGGCGCCGTGAATGTGATTCCGGAAAAAATAGATGAAACAATCGAACAGTTACCGAAAGACAAAACCATTGTGGCTTATTGTCGTGGGCCCTATTGCGTCTATTCCTATCAAATGGTGGAACACTTACGTGAAAACGGCAGAGATGCTTTACGGCTGGATGAAGGTTTTCCAGAGTGGAAAGCGGCTGGTTTGCCTTATGAAACCACACTTACTCATTAACTAACTTTAACTAACCCGATTTACCCAATCCTTAAAGGAGAACTTTATGAAAAAATCATCGAAGATTTTACACCCCTTTTTACTAGGGCTCGGCCTGCTTCTCTCTGCCCAGCTAGTGCACGCAAAAGAGATCAAACAGACGTTTAACGGTCTCACCTTAAATGCCAACTTAGTCATGGCAGACGGCAAAAGTTTCAAAGACGGAATGGTACTGCTAACCCATGGAACCCTAACGCATTCTGGACGCAGCACATATAGCGCTATCCAAAAGCTCTTGGCGGAACGCGGCATCAGCTCAATTGCCCCAAATTTAAGCCTAGGGGTCAATGATCGCCATGGAGAGTATGACTGTAGCGTACCACACAGACACTTACACGAAGATGCCCTAGATGAAATCGGTTTCTGGGTCGGTTGGCTGAAAAAACAAGGAACGGATAGCTTATCGCTGATGGGGCATTCTCGCGGAGGAAATCAAACCGCTTGGTTCAGTGTAGAAAGAGATGAACCCGTGATTAAGGATGTCATCCTCATTGCGCCACAGACCTGGAGCTACCAATCAGAAAAAGCGGGCTACCAGAAAAAGTACAACCAGTCTATTGACCCTATTTTCGCTAAAGCGGAAAAACTGGTCAAGGCAGGCAAAGGTGAAACGTTAATTAAAGATATTAACTTTATCTACTGCAAGCATACGGATGCCACCGCGAACGCCATCGTTAGTTATTATAAAAACGAACCTAGAATGGACACACCAACGCTGTTGAAAAAGGCAATCAAGCCGACGTTGGTCATTATTGGTACAGAAGATAAGGTGGTGGATGACCTAAGTGAAAAAATGGAAGCGGTCAAAAACAAACACGTGAGCGTTTTTGAGATTGAAGGGGCAAACCATCATTTCAGAGACTTTTTTGCTGAAGACCTAGCCGATCAAGCAGTGGATTTTATTCAAGCGCACCAATAACCTTTCTCAAGTCACTGGACGGCAACAGCCGTTCAGTATTTTGTTAGTACACTTCCACTCGATTACGTCCATGACGTTTTGCCAAATAAAGCGCTTCATCTGCCCGTTTAAACAACTGGGCTTCTGTTTCATTCTTATGATAGACCGTCGCACCCAAACTCACTGTCACTTGACCGACTTTTGGGAAAACAAATTCTTCAATCGCTTCTCGAATCTTTTCGGCCAATTTAGCGGTCAAAGAAGCGTCCAACTCTAAAGCAATTAACAAGAACTCTTCTCCTCCCCAACGACCAATATAATCGGTTTCACTCACAAGTTTTTGGACAATTTTTGCAATCTGCACAAGCGTTTCATCACCGATATCATGCCCAAAATCATCATTAATCTGTTTAAAATAATCAACATCGAACATGATCATGCCGAAACGACCACCATAGCGATTAATGCGTTTCATTTCCGCATCGATCACTTCAGTCAAATGGCGACGATTCCAGAGCCCTGTCAAAGCATCTTTCATTGCCAGATCATTCAATTCCTGTTGCATTTTGACCTGTTCAGAAACATCTTTTCCCGTTGAAACAAAATACTCAATCTCTCCATCCCGATTAAAAATCGGACTGATGGTGGTTTCTTCATAATAAGTAGAGCCGTCTTTGCAACGATTCATAATACGGTTGTGATACACCTCACCGGATAAAATCGTCTCCCATAGGGTTTTGGCCTTTTCCTGATCCTGCATCTCCGACTTCAACACCGCAGGGGTTTTCCCGATTAGTTCCTGTTCGGTATAACCGGTTTTATCCATTAATGCCTGATTCACAAACACCAAATAACCCGCTTTATCGGTGATTTTGACAAAATCTGCGGTTTGCTGAATCACTTTTGCGAACAGGTTGACCTGTTCTTCGGATTTCACGGACTCAGTAATATCCATAATCTTGCCCAATAAATGCGTGACACGATCGGCGTCATCTCGCTCAAAGGTTAGACGAATGTCAATCCAAGCATAGGTTTGGTCAGATTTTCTTAAGCGGACACGCTTGGAAAGATATGGCGCGCCGGAATCCGCTTGCTCAGCAACAGCTTGCTCCAGTCCAGCTAAATCATTGGGGTGGATAAGGTCCTGATAGGAGACCTCTTGCGCATAAAATTTTTCTGGTGCATACCCAAAAGCGCTGAAGTTTTCACTTAAAAAAAGGACAGGCCATCTAGGTGCGTATTCGCAATAGAAAACAATTGTTTCGCTGTCATTTATCAGATTCAGTATTTTATGATGCAAATTCCACACTCTCATATTGTCTGTTATATTTCTAAGTAATCATGCCATCATAAAAAAAAATACCAATTTTTGTAGGTTTTTTTAATGAAAGTTTTTAAGCTGAAATAAGAAAAGTTTATTTCCAAAATCAAATTGGGATACCAAACCATCAAGTCAGCGTCTTAGTTGTCTAAATCGCCTATAATTTCTTTTTTGTATAAACTGTTTTAAAGACCTCATCATGCCCAAAGCTTCTCACAAAAAGGATCGCAACTTCGATACCTTAATCGACCAGTTTGAAAAACGTGTCTATGACACCGTCAAAGGCGAATGGCGACTCAAATTGCTTAAAGAGGATTTGGATATCATTAGAAACACACCCCAAAAACTCCCAGGCCTGGCTGAAAAAGATGCTGCCGCCGGCTTAAATGCTCTTTCAATTTGGGACGCCGGTTGTGGCTTTGCTCAAATCAGTCAATGGTTTGCCGAAGCCGGACATCAGGTGGTCGCCTGCGATTTATCCCAGAAAATGTTACAAAAAGCACAACACAACTTTGCCGAATCTCGCTTGGAAGCGACCTTTTTACATGGTTCAGCACAATCACTGGCGTCCACCTTGCCACAGTTTGATCTGGTGCTGTTCCATGCGGTGATCGAATGGCTGGCCGAACCAGAAGCCGGCCTGACGGCCATAGCTGAAAAAGTAAAACCCAATGGTCACTTATCTTTATTGTTTTACAACCGTAATGCGTTTGTTTACACCAATGTCTTAAAAGGGCGTTGGCGCTGGCAACATATTTTGTCGAATGCCTTTATCGGGAAAGGCAAGAAACTGACGCCCCCCAACCCGCAATACCCCGAAGACATCATTCAACAACTCAAAGACCTTGGGTTTTCGATTCAGCAACAAACCGGCATTCGGGTCTTTCATGACTACTTAACCCCCGAGGTTCTAAAACACAGTGACACACAAGAACTGCTTGATTTAGAATACCAATACTGTCGGCGTCCCACTTATCGCGATATGGGGCGTTACATTCATATTCTCGCTCGCAAGGCGACTTCATAAACCAATGGAACAACCAGAAACTCTATGGCTAAAAACACCTCGCACCTGACTCGACTGTTATTCAAAGAACTGGCTAAACAGCCTAAGTTGCTACAAATCAGTTTTTTCTGGCTTCCGGCCATATTTGGATTTGTGCTGCTGGCAGGTGGTTTAAAGTATGTTTATGAAGCTGAAGTCGCGCGCCCTGCGATGGCATATATGGGCGTCCCCAAAACTAACCAGGACTGGTCAAACTTAACCCATACCTTGCGTAATAAAGGGTTTATGTTGGGCTATTCCGAAAAACTCGCCAACCCACTTTGGGTCACCTATAAAGTCACTCCGACCACAGTTAAGTACGGCAAACGCCCTCGTTTTGAAGCTGACTGGCGTTCCCTGGCACATATCCGTCATGAAGACTATACCGGCAGTGGTTATGACCGAGGTCATATGGCTCCTAACTATGTGATTGCCAGTCGTTATGGTTATCAAGCTCAAAAAGAAACGTTTTTGATGACGAATATCACCCCTCAAAAGCCTCGTTTTAATCAGAAAATATGGCAACGGTTGGAGGAGGTCAGTGCCGATTTTTTTTCAAAACAAGTCGGCACTTTTTGGGTCGTTACCGGTCCCATTTTCGACGCGACTCCTAAAACTCTCAAAAAGGCACCGATTGCCATCCCAAAAGCCTTTTATAAAATTTTTATTCGCCCTGAAATCGACGGCAAGCCAACTATCGCGTTAGCGTTTATTCTGCCGCAGACTGCCAAACCGAAGGACAGCTTGCTAAAATACGTCACAACCATCGACCAAGTTGAACAACAAACGGGAATCGATTTTTTCTGGCAATTAGAAGACACCTTAGAAACGGTCCTTGAAGCAAGCAAAAACCCCCAGGCCTGGTCTTTAGAAAAAGTGGCTAATTTACCCAGCCGCTATTAAAGGAGAAACATGAAACGTCGTCAATTTCTTGCCCTATTGTCCAGTACTGGATTGGTGTCTGCCTGTACCGTGACCGAAGTTCGGCGCGGTATCAACTCGGCACAGCAGCTCTCGAACGGGGATGTTCCCGGCGCCGTAAGCGCACAACTTCCTTCCAGCGGCATCGCAGAAGTGGATCAACTGGTACGTCGTCAACTTAAAACCTTAATCCAGGAGCTGGCAAAAACCTGGGGCGATAAAAAGGTGGCCAGCCCTAAAGAATACGTTAAGTACACCGACCAATATCAAAGCCGAGCCATCGTCAATTTTAAAACCGGGATGATTCGTGTGGAAACGGTTGAACAAAAATCGCCCAAAAGTGCGTTAAAAGCCGCCATCATCAGCACACTTCTGACGCCAGAGAACCCTGCCAAGGTCGACCTTTTATCCGATGAAGCGGTGACAACCGGTCAAAAACCTTTTTTGCATGACTTAGTCATTGACCAGGACAAAAAAGCCGTCGGTACCCAATGGCGAGCCAACCGTTATGCAGAATATCTGATGAAAACCGCTTATAAAGTGGACTCGTATAACAAGAAAACACGCCATTATGTGACCTTTGCAATGGTCAAAGACCACAACCAAACACAACAAAAACACTATGCCACCCAAGTGCGTCGGCAAGGAAAACGTTTCAATATTGATCAAGCTTTGATTTACGCGATTATTGAAACCGAAAGCGCCTTTAACCCTTATGCCATGAGCCATATTCCGGCATATGGTCTAATGCAGATTGTACCGTCTTCCGCTGGGCGCGATGCTCACCGATTGCTATACAAAAAAGATGGCATTCCAACCAAAAACTACCTGTTTCAGGCCGACAATAATATTGAAATGGGCACGGCTTATCTGCACATTCTATTCACTCGCTACTTGGCCAAAGTGAAAAATCCCAAGGCTCGAGAGTATTGCTGCATCGCGGCTTATAACACGGGCAGCGGCAATGTACTCAAAGCGTTTGATTCCAATCGTTCTCGAGCGTTTGATAAAATCAATACACTCAGCGCTTCATCGGTTTATAGCCATTTACGCAAACACCTGAAATATGAAGAAGCGCGTCATTACCTCTATAAAGTCACCCGAAAAAAACGTGCCTATGTTTAGCAGGGAGCTCAGACATTGAGCTTTCCTCAGAAAGCATGATTATCCCGAACAGATATTTTATAATACCTGTCATAGTAAACCTTTAAATCATGCCGGCACCTTGCGCCCAGTGATTATTTTAATCTCGCGTTACACAGGATCTCCATTTTGAAAGACACTCTGTATGCACACCCTTATGAAGCGGTTGGCGAATTTCAATTCGATGACTCCGTTGTGGCCGTTTTTCCGGACATGATCCAGCGCTCTGTACCCGGCTACCAAACGATTCTGACAGGCATCGGTGAGCTCACTGCAAAGTATGCACAACCGGATAGCCAGTTGTATGACTTAGGCTGCTCTTTAGGGGCTGCAACCTTAACCATGCGTCGCAAAACCCCTCAAGGAAGTCAGATTATTGCCGTCGACACCTCACAACCCATGATAGAGCGTGCCAAAGAACATATCGAGGGATTCCATTCAGATATTCCAGTCAATTTGTTGTGTGAAGACATGACTCAGATTCCCATTGAAAATGCTTCTGTTGTCGTCATTAATTTTACCTTACAGTTTATTGAGCCTTCGGCACGACAAGCACTAATCGAGAAGATTTATCAAGGTCTCAATCCAGGCGGGATTTTAATTTTATCGGAAAAGATCCATTTTGAATCCGCCGAACTTCAGGAAGCCATTGAGCATCTACAACTTCAGTTCAAACGTGCCAATGGCTATTCAGAGCTTGAAATCAGTCAAAAACGCGCCTCACTTGAAAACGTATTGATCAGTGACTCGGAAGCGACTCACCTTAAGCGCCTTCAGAAAGCCGGATTTAAGGCCGCTAACATTTGGTTTCAAGCCTATAATTTTGCCTCCTTTCTGGCCATTAAAGCTTAAAACGACATTCTTATAAGGTTCCATGTGAAACATTATCACCAACATTACTCTCATTTTTGGCCCAAACTGGAAGAAGCCCGCCTGGGACACTGGCAAAATGCACTCGAAGCGACTTTGGAAACCGCTTTAGACCCGGACGCCAATGGCAACTTGCCAAAATGGCTCCCGGCACTGGAAACCATCATGATGCTGCCTTCTTCAGACACCGCTCAGCTGAATCAATCGGCCATCAAAGCGTGCTCTCCAAATTTTTCGGGCGCCGATAGAGAGCAATTAACCCAAGCGTTGAAAGCTTTTATGCCTTGGCGTAAAGGGCCATTTGATATTGAAGGTGTTTACATTGATACCGAATGGCATTCCGACTGGAAATGGGACCGTATTTCACCGCACTTAAGCTCGCTAAAAGGCCGAAAGGTGCTCGACATCGGCTGCGGAAGCGGTTATCACCTTTGGCGCATGCTGGGTGACGGCGCCGAATTTGCTTTGGGTGTTGATCCGGGTCTGCTCTTTATGACCCAGTTTTTAGCCATTAAACATTTCGTTGGCGAATCTCTGCCAGCTTATTTTTTACCACTGACCTTAGAGCAATTGCCGAAAACCCAGCCGTCAGAAGTGTTTGACACGGTTTTTTCAATGGGTGTGTTATATCACCGACGCTCTCCAATTGACCATATTATGGATTTAAAGCGTTATCTGAAACCGGGAGGAGAACTGGTTTTGGAGACATTGGTCATTCCTGAGACGGAAGGTCAACTACTGGTACCCAAAGAACGCTATGCTCAAATGAATAATGTTTGGTTTATTCCTTCTGTCAAAGAGCTTGGACATTGGCTCGAAAAATGTGGATTCAAAAATGTTCGCTGCGTCGATCTAGATCAAACCTCCACCGATGAACAACGCACCACGGAATGGATGAACTGGAATTCATTAGCCGATTTTCTTGATCCTGAAGATGCCAACAAAACCATTGAAGGTTACTCAGCGCCATTGCGAGCTGTCATGATTGCCAACAAACCTGCTTAGCACACTTTCAAAAAATCATGAAATGATTCATCCTGTCTGATAATCAAATCATAATATCGTTTTTTATTTTCAATTCAATACGATAGAATACCCTTATAAACAACTCTGATATTAATCAAAGGGACACCTATCATGTTTAAACGACTTGGCCTGCAGCCAAAAATTATTTTTCTATCGCTCTTTATTACTTTACTGGTAATTATCGCACTAGGAATCATTGGCTGGATCACATACCAAACACAATTTAAGCAAATTGCACACAACACCGCACAGGAAATGGTGCAGGATGTGGAACGAAGTCTCGATAAAAAACTTGATATCGGGGTCACCAACGCAGTGAGCTTTGCCTCTAACCGTGAATTAATTCAAGCCATTGTCGATAATGACAAGCCACTGGTGAATGATATTTTAGGCAATATCAGCAAAACCTATAAAGAAAACACTCAATATAAAAACGTCAAAATTCATATCCACACACCAGAAAACCGTTCCTTTTTACGTAGCTGGCGCGATAAGAATGGAGATGACTTATCAGCCTTCCGTTTTGGGGTGCAAAAAGTCATCAATGAGAAAAAGCCGATTCGCGTCCTAGAATTGGGTCGTGCCGGACTGGCAGTTCGAGGTATTGCCCCTTTGTTCCACAATGGAGAGTACATCGGTTCTCTTGAATTTATTCAAGGTTTAAGATCCATGGCAAAAGCTTATCAGGAACGTGATATGGATTACCTAATGCTCCTTAACCAAGAAGCATTAAAAATCAGTGTGAAAGCCAGCAAAAATACGCCTGTTGGCAATTATGTGCTGGCCAACAATAAATGGTTTTCTCCTGAAAGCATTGAACTGGCACAAAAAATGGACTGGCGTCTACTTAATGAACAAGGTTGGTTGATTCAGGATGGCCGACTCATCACCCAAATTCCGGTCAAAGATATGCGGGGCAAACTGGTCGGAACCCAAGTCATTGCAGAACCAACCACAAAATTCGATGCCGAAATGGCGGGCATTTTAAACGAAACCATTAAACAGATTTTATCGATCTTAGCGATAGTGGTCTTAATGGTCATTGCGATTTTAGTCAGTCTAAACAAACTGGTTATTCGTCCCGTCAAAGAGCTGCAAAATACCATCTCAACCGTACTGACCCAAGGAGATTTTTCAGTTCGAGTCCGCACCGATAATAATGGCAATGAAGTTAACTTGATGGCAAAAGATTTTAATGAGCTGTTGCAAATGCTACAAAACGTCATTGCCTCAATCACTGACAGTATGCAATCGATTGAAAAAGGAAAGTTATCGGCACGTGTCACCGCAGATGCAGTGGGTGAACTGGACGATTTGAAAAACTCTGTCAACCAAACGGCTCAAATTCTGGACAACACCATGTCTGAAATCGAACGCGTACTGGGCGAAATGCAATTGGCTAACTTCTCCGTTGATGTGAAAGATATTCCAGCAGAAGGCGCCTTTAAGAAATCACTCGACAGCATTCATGAAACCGTCGCCAGCTTGAAGTCGGCCATTGCTGAAATCAATCAAACCATGATGGCGATGTCTCAAGCCAACTTTACCCAACCAATCCATACCCCATTAAGTGGTGATTTGGATCACCTCAAAACCAATATCAATAACACCTTGGTGGATTTAGAAAACGGCTTTAACGGCTTTACTCACAGTTTGACTCAATTAACTTCAGGAGATCTGACGACTCGAGTTGAAGGCGAATTTTCAGGACAACTTGCCAAATTACAAGACATCATCAACAACTCATTAAACAACATTGGAAGCATGCTTACTGAAATCAAATTTATGTCTGATGGTTCGAGTCAAAATGTCATTCAGGTCAGTCGAGGCAATATCGACTTAAATGAAAGAACACAGAACCAAGCAGCATCGATTGAAGAAACTGCAGCGTCAATGGAAGAAATTACTTCTACCGTACAAAACTCGCTTTCAAACGCGAAAGAAGCCAACCAGCTATCACAACAGGCGAAAGACGAAGCTGATAAAGGCGCTCAGATTATGGACCAAACCCGCTCAGCAATGCGTGGGATTGAAGAGGCCAGTGGTAAGATTTCAGAAATCACCACTTTGATTGACAGCATTGCCTTCCAAACCAACCTGCTAGCGTTGAACGCAGCGGTGGAAGCCGCGCGTGCCGGAGACCATGGTCGAGGATTTGCCGTCGTCGCGGGTGAGGTACGCAATCTGGCTCAAAAATCAGCCGATGCGGCAAAAGACATCGCTCGGTTGGTTCAGGATACAGCTGAACAAATTGCGAACGGTACCGAGCTCACCGAACAATCATCCAACATGCTGTCTCAGATCAACCAACGTATCACTTCGGTTTCTGAAATGGTCGATGCCATCACCAAATCGGCTGAGGAACAATCTTTAGGTATCAGCCAAATCAACCAGGCTGTATCCTCAATGGATCAGATCACGCAGCAAAATGCGGCCTTAGTAGAAACGGTCGCTGAAGATACCCAAAGTATGGACAAGAAAATTTCCCGTTTGGTTGAGCTAACACAGATTTTCAAAATTGATATTCCGCAGTTGTCGTTGAATACAACCGTTTCAACCGGGAACTTTGATTTTGCTCAAGCACGCCGTGCAGTCAAAGCCTGCCGTGCTCACATCAGCGGATTGCTCCACACCGGGTCAAAAGATTTTGATTACAATATGGTGACCAATCCTGACAACAGCGAACTTGGGAAATGGCTCGCAACAACGGGGCAGCAATACCAACAACATTCAGCTTACCAGCAACTGGTTAGCTTGAATAAAGCCTTCCACCAACACTTGGAAGAAGCGGTTCACATGCTTGATAAAATGCCATTACTTCCTTCAGAAAAGGTCTCTCAGATTGAACAGGCTTCGGATGCCTTAATTGAAGCCATCAATCAGCTTGAAAATGCTGAAGCCAGCGTGTCAGAAAGTGCGGCACTACCGCACCACTAACAGCTACTTTCACTTTCAAAAATGGCCTGGCCTGGCCATTTTTGATACCTTTTCCCGCCTATTTTTCTCCACTTTCTTTTACTGATTTCTTCATTGAGAATTAATTCAAAGCTCTTATAATGTTTGAATAAAATTCATCAAAACAGCCTTATCGAAATAGGAACACCGATGTCATCACCTTCAGAGTTACAAAATAAAGTTCAAACATTGTTGGCTTATTTGGATCAGCAGATTATTGGTCAACCCCATCTGACACAACGCATGCTGATTGCACTGTTATCTGATGGGCATATGCTGGTCGAAGGTCCGCCTGGCCTCGCTAAAACCAAAGCCATTAAGACCTTGGCGGAATTGATCGAAGGCAATTACCATCGCATACAGTTTACGCCCGATTTATTGCCTTCCGACATCACCGGGACCGAAATCTATCAACAGGCCACCGGTGAATTTGCATTACAAAAAGGGCCGATTTTTCACAACCTGATTCTAGCCGATGAAATCAACCGGGCGCCCGCTAAAGTGCAGTCAGCTTTACTGGAAGCCATGGCCGAAGAGCAAGTCACCGTCGGCAAACATACTTTGCCGCTGGATCGGCTTTTTATGGTCATGGCGACACAAAATCCCATTGAGCAAGAAGGCACTTATCCGCTTCCCGAAGCACAGCTGGATCGGTTCATGATGCATGTTAAAATCGATTACCCGAATTCGGAATCGGAGAAACGCATTTTGGATTTGGTCGAACTCGAAGCCAGAGATCGAAATGAACCGACACCGGAATTACTGTCACAAGAAGAACTCTTCAGTGCCCGAGAAGAAATCTTAAATCTATATTTGTCAGAAGAAACCAAAACCTACATTGTGGAACTGGTGATGGCAACCCGACAAGCAGAGAAATATGATGAGGCGCTGTCCCGTGCCATTGAATACGGCGTCAGCCCTCGTGCCACGGTGGCATTATCAAGAGCGGCGCGCACTCTGGCTTGGCTGAAAGGACAAGACTTCGTCTCTCCAGAGGAAGTACAAGCCGTCATTCATGATGTTTTCCGTCACCGTTTATTGACCAGCTTTGAAGCGGAGGCGAATGGGTTAACCCCAGATGCTATTATTGACCAACTTTTGAAACGCGTTCCCGTTATTTAATCGTAAGTATCACAGGACTTTGTTCATGCCTGATCAAACCGACATTTATTCGCAACTGGATGAACTTATTGGGTTTAGGTTTCACGTGAAACAACGTCATCTGGTGTCACAACAAAAGCTGATTTCAGAAAAAGGCGGTTATCATCAAGCGGTTCGTAAAGGGCGAGGGATGGAATTCAACGAAGTGCGTGAGTATGCCGCCGGAGATGATGTCCGCCACATTGACTGGAAAGTGAGCGCCCGCACACAAACCACTCACACTAAGGTTTTTACCGAAGAGTTGGAAAGGCCGGTCCTTTGTATGGTGGAACAAACCCCCCCGCTTTTTTTTGGTTCACAAATCCGTTTTAAAAGCAGTCAGGCACTCAATGTCATGGCACTTATCGGATGGATAAGCTTGCAACAAGGCGATCGTTTTGGTGGGTTTGCATTTAATCATTTAAACCAACATTGGATTGAACCACGTCACAACGGTAAAACCATGATGCAAATGCTGCATCAAAGCCTGGCTCTACAACAGCAGTTGAAATCGCCAGCGGCCTTAACCCAGGATTTATGGCTATTACATTTAACCCGGTTACAAAAACACTTGCGTCCCGGTAGCCGAGTGTTTTTAATCGGTGACTTTTTAAACAGCAGTGAAGCGTTCATTAAAAAGCTGGCCCAATTGAAAAAGCATGCAGACATCAACCTGATTCACATCTATGATCCGCTAGAAAAAAAACTCCCCTCAAGTGGAACCTTAAAGATCACAGACGGACATACCGAGATGGGATTGAATACTTTGGATACGGCTTTTAAAAATGCCTATCAAGCCACTTACCAACAGGCTTGGCAAACCTTAAAACACCAGCTCTTGCCTTGGCACTTACCGCTAATGGAAATCGCAACCTCACAAGACCCTCTCCAAGCACTCATGTCACAAGGAGTGATTCGATAATGGATCCGAAAGCGGCGCAACTGCTATCACAGCTCAATGACATTCAAGTGCCGGATCCGGTCGGCTGGTGGCCTTTGTCGCAAACATTGATTGGTTTGTTTGTCGGTTTGGGTGGCATTCTGATCGGACTCACCTGGTATTACTTAACCCAACGCAAAAACAACCGTTATCGACAAGAAGCACTGATGGCATTTGAAAAAGCCTTGGCTTCAACCAGCCATCCACAAGAAAAGCTTCAAATAGCCAATCAACTACTTAAGCAAGTCGCTATTACCAATTATGGTCGACCCAATGTAGCAAACTTAAGCGGCCAGTCCTGGGTGGATTTCCTGCATAAAACCGCCCTGTATATTGATCAGCCGGATTCGTTACAACATTGTTTAGAATCGATTTATCGTCCAAGCCCTTCTTTATCGGAAACAGAGGCTAGACAAACATTAGACTATGCAAAACAATGGATCAAAGGACACCATAAATGAACCTGACTGATCTAACCGGAATTTGGCAACAATTTGAGTTTATTTGGCCGTGGATGATTGCGTTTGCGCCGTTGCCTTGGCTCATCAGAATGCTCTTGAAGCCGGCGGTTCAACGTCAAACACCTTTATTGGCACCTCATTTAATGCAACGATTGCAACACACGCCACGCCCCCAATTTATTCAAGCACCCCAGCGATCTTTCAATATCTCGCTGATTGCCACTTTGTTATGGTCACTTGTGGTGTTAGCGGCAATGCGACCGGTTTGGTTTTTGGATACCACACCCTTTCAAGCCAGCGGAAAAGATTTGATGTTGGCGGTCGATTTGTCTGGCAGCATGGAAAAAACCGACATGCCGCTACATGGTGTGGAAGTCGATCGTCTCACCGCAGTGAAATCGGTGGTGAAAAACTTCATTCAAAAACGTCAAGGGGACCGTATGGGGTTGGTGGTGTTTGGCAGCCAAGCTTTTTTACAAAGCCCACTGACCTATGACCTCAATACCGTCGAAACGCTATTAAATGAAACTGAAATCGGTATGGCGGGCAACAATACCGCTATTGGCGACGCGATTGGCATCGCCTTAAAACATTTACATCAGAATACTGAAGAAAATGCCGTATTGATCCTGCTTACCGACGGATCTAACACAGCAGGTGCCGTTCAGCCGTTGGATGCTGCCAAACAAGCGCAACAAATGGGGCTTAAGATCTACACCATCGGTATTGGCCAAAATCAGGCCACCGGCATCAATGCGTTTATTTTTGGATCCAATCGAAATATGGATACCGCAACCTTACAAAAAATCGCTGAATTGACTCAAGGGCGTTTTTTTATGGCGAAAGACACCAATCAGCTCAATGAAATTTATGAACTGATCGATCAATTGGAATCCACGCCACACGATATTAATAACTACCGTTTACGGGAAGAACTTTTCATTTGGCCTCTGGGGCTGGCTTTTCTTCTCAGCATGCTTCTGATGGGGTTGAAACTCACCCCTCTTCCCCGAGCTTTTAAAAGTGATTCTGAAGGGAAAACGTGATGGAAACGACCTTACATTTCCTGCGCCCATTTTGGTTAATTAGTTTTATTCCAGCATTTTGGCTCATTTGGAAACTCTGGCAAATGACTGGTCAAAAAGGCGCTTGGAATAACATTATTGCACCTGAATTCAGGTCGGTTTTACTCGGAAAAAAATCCGAAGAAAGCTTTTTTCCGTGGGCAACTCTAGGGCTCGCCATACTTTGGTCGATCATCATCATCGCTTTATCAGGCCCTACTTGGCAAAAGGTGGAACTGCCAGCTGAAAAAAACCGTCAAGGCAGCGTCATCCTATTGGATTTATCTTTATCCATGCTCTCTGATGACCTAAAACCGAACCGACTCAGTCGAGTACGCTATAAAATTCTCGATTTACTCAAGGCTCATCCTGAAGTCAATATGGGCATGGTTGCTTACGCTGGCACAGCACATACCATTACTCCCATATCGGAAGATAACCAAACCTTACTGTCTTTGGTCCCAACCTTAAGCCCCTTGATTATGCCTCGATTCGGCGCTGACGCTATGGCTGGATTTAAAAAAGCCAACACCTTACTTCAAGGTGCGAAAGTACAAAAAGGTCACATCATTTGGATTACGGATGATATCGAAAAACCAGAAATCCAAACCATTGCCCAATTTGTAGCACAACACCATCTGTCTCTCAGTATTTTAGTGGTGGGGACCGCTGATGGTGGCCCGATAAAAGTGCCTGATTATGGTTTAGTCAAAAAAGAAGATGGCCGGATTGTGATGGCAAAAGTCCCTTTTAAAGACTTTTATGCCCTTTCTCAGCAAACGCAAGCCAATCTCTCTACCTTGACGATGCAAGAAACAGATCTGGCCGATCTTTTGCCAAACATGCTGATGCAAACAGCCAAGCCTGTTGATAAAGAAACGCCTCCAGAAAAGACCTTAACCAGCTGGCTAGATTCAGGCGTTTATTTGCTGTTTGTCATTCTGCCACTGGCGGCTTTAGCATTCCGACGCGGCTGGGCATTTTCCTGGGTAGGGATAGGCCTTACCACCTTGTTATTACCAGCTTTAATGCTGAATCCTTCTTCCAGTTTTGCCAAAGAATCCAAAGCCAACGGAGACTCCAGTGTCACCTTTTTAGATGTATTTAAATCGCCTGACCAACAAGGCTATGAAAAATGGCAAAAACAAGATTACCAAACCGCAGCGGATCGCTTTGAAGACCCGCTCTGGAAAGGCGCCAGTCTTTACCGACAAGGAAAATATAAAGAAGCCGTTAAACAATTCAGCTTAGATAAAAGTGCCGAAGGACGGTATAACCAAGGTAATGCTCTGGCGAAACAAGGCAACTTTAAAGCAGCCAAGGAACAATATCAAAAAGCCCTCAAACAAAATCCGAACATGCAATCTGCCAAACAGAATTTAAGCCTGATGGATAAAATCCTAGCGTCCCAGAAAGAATCATCCAATCCCAACAGTCAAAAACAATCCAAACAAGGCAAGTCACCCGGCAGTGCGAACTCGGATGGCGACTCTCCTAAAAATAAGTCCACTAATGCCAACCAATCTGGGCAGAAAGGAAGTCAGGACCCTAACGCCCCCGAAACCGGTTCGGGCAATCAGAACCATGATTTAAAAGAACCTTATCAGCCCGACACCAAAGAAACGAAACCGGCATCGCCATCAGATAAAAAATCCGACAAAACTTCGGACATGGCTGACAAAAAGACCTCTCCGTCTAAATCCGGTATACCAGAGCGTGAAAGCGCAGAAAAGGATTCAAATCTCAGACGTCAAACGCCAAAAAAATTAACAAAATCGTTCGATTCCAATAACGACCCAAAAACGTCAACTGCCGAAACCGAACAAGCACAAAAAAATTGGCTAAACCAAATCCCGGATGAACCTGGATTATTTTTAAAACGTAAATTTGAATACCAATATCAGCAACAAGAATCGAAAACGGATCGTGAACCCGATAAAATCTGGTAACGATGACACTGAATTTGTTCCTTTAACCGAAAAGTTGAATCAGACTATGGCTCAAAACCGTAAACAACAACGCTGGCTAACCAAACTTATTTTGATTACCCTCTCCCTTATTTTAATTTTGCTTTTGAGCACACAGGTGTTTGCAAAAAGTGTCACAGTGAAGGTTGATCATCAAAGCGTTGAGATGGGCGATATTATTTCCGTCGTCATAAAAACAGATTTTCAAACGTTCGAAACCCCTGATTTTTCGGGGTTAAAAGATCAATTCGATATTCTTGGAACGCAACGAAGCAGTCAGATAGAAATCATCAATGGTAACTATCAATCCTACTCACGATGGGATTTGCGACTCAGCCCCAAACAAATTGGCGACCTAGTGATTCCGCCTATCAAAATCGGCGATGCGATGAGTAAACCCCACATTATCAAAGTCACCGAAAATAAAATAGTACCCGGTGCCGAGAAAGGAAGCAGTTTTCTAGAATCAAACATCAATCTGACGGCTCCCTATGTGCAACAAGAAGTGCTTTTTACTTTACGGTTTTACCATTTAGGGCAATTCATTAATGGCAACATTCGTCCACCAACGTTTCATCAAGCCATTTCAGAAAATATTCGTAATCAATTCCACTACCAGAAAAACGTAAACGGTCGGCTTTATGATGTTTACGAATGGACTTGGGCTTTTTACCCACAAAAAAGCGGTCAGATGGTCATTCCACCGCAGAGTTTCAACGGCAGAATCCAATATCAAGGACGGCTGAAAATCGTTAAGGATCAGACACAACCCATTGAACTGAAGGTTCTGCCAAAACCAAACCATTACCCGACCAACTCAGCTTGGCTGCCTGCCAAAAAAGTCACCTTAACGGATGATTTACAAACGACGACACCAGTCAGAGTGGGGGATTCGATCACACGAACGCTGTCATTAAAAGCGGAAGGATTACTCGCCTCGCAACTTCCAGACTTTCAATTTAAAGACCAAGCAGGATTCCACGTTTACCCAGACAAGGCAAACAACAATAACCAAAAAACCGAACAAGGCATGCTGAGCCAAAAACTTCAGAAAATCGCCATTGTTCCAACACGAGCCGGCAAAGTAACCTTACCAGCCATCACGGTCAACTGGTGGAATACACAAACCAATGAATTGGAAACACAGACGTTAGCCAAAAAAACCATTACCGTGTTACCAGCAGTCAATACACAACAGAACCCTTTTGACACCATGCGTCCGGAATCTATCCCTGAAACGGCGCAAAAGGTCGGTTCGTCAAATAATATAGGGCTTTGGCAGAGCGCTACCTGGCTATTTGTTGTGTTATGGCTTATCAGCAGTGCTCTGGCGGTTCACTTTTATCGAAACAGAAAACCAACAGCTATTGCTAAAATGGATTCACAATCGCACAAAAACAGCCTGGCCTGGCCTGATAATGACCTTGAACTGGAAAAGCTATGTGAAGCAAATAAAAAAGGGGTGAAGGATGCCAGAATGCTTTATCGAGCCATTTTAGCTTGGCAACAACGCTATCCAGATAAAGGGAATGATACTTTTAAAGCACATTTACAGACTTTAAAAGCACATTTGTATCACCAGGCAGACTTACCGGCCGATACGCTAAGCGCTCTGTGTGATGATATCGCCCGATTGAATGAATCTCAATCCAAGTCGTCAAAGAAACCCGGCAAACATTTGGATCCTCTGTATCCAAATGAAGTCGATGCTTAAGCGATGGTGTTTGCTAAAGAATACGGTAAGTTAAGTTTCGAAATGACCATCTGCAATTTTTTGCACCTCAGGGTAATTGGTTTTACCCGTGCCCAATACTGGAATTTCTTCCACTAAAATCACCGTTTTGGGCACCATGATTTCTGAAACCTGAGCCGCTTTTGCCGCTTCTTTAACTGTGTGGCGACTCAAAGATTCGTCATTAGTGACCAGAATCAGTTGTTCCCCTTTACGGGCATCCGCGACCGACACCACCACATGATGCCCTTCCGGACTCGCTTTGTTAATGTAACTTTCAACCGCGGTCAAAGAAATCATTTCACCACCGATTTTGGCAAACCGTTTTGCCCGCCCTTTAATGGAAATAAAGCCTTCCGAATCAACTTCCACCACATCACCTGTGTCATGCCAACCATCTTTAGGTGGCTGTAAAATGCCTGGCTGATCCGGCATCAAATACCCCAGCATAATATTGGGTCCTTTCACCATCAAACTGCCACCAGCATTTATTCCTTCTATCGGGCGCAACTTATGAGTGACACCAGGCACCAATTGTCCAACCGTACCATTTTTAAAACTCAAGGGAACATTGACCGCTAAAACCGGTGAGGTTTCGGTAACACCATAGCCCTCCAGAATGGTGCTGTGAAATTGGTCTGCATATAATCGCCGCGTTTCCGGACGCAGTTTTTCCGCACCCGCAACCATATAACGCACACTGTAAAAATCATAAGGATCGGCTTTTTTGGCGTAACCAGAGAAAAAAGTATCGGTTCCAAACAGGATTTTCACATTCAACTGATAAATCATTTCTGGAATCACGCCATAATGAAGTGGGGATGGATACAGAAAGACTTTCGCACCTTTTAAGATCGGCCATAACAAACCGGCCGTCAAACCGAAACTATGGAATGTCGGTAAGGCATTAAATAATTGTTCACCCGGTAATAACGTCAACATGGATGAAATTTGATTCACATTACTGTTCAGATTCTTATGAGACAGCACGACGCCTTTAGGGGCACCTTCTGAACCCGACGTAAACAACACCACTGCTTCGTGATCATCCCCTACATCATAGCCTGGTAGGCTTTTGGGCTGCGTCACTAAGAGTGCTCGCAACTTATCAACCAAACCAATTTCACCGCGAACATCTTCCAAGAAAACAAAACGAACGTTGTTGGATAGCGCTTCAACCACCGATTCCAATTGATACACTTCGACAAACTTTCGGGACGTAATCACGGTTTTCAATTCGGCTGTTTCACAAGCTGAGCGCATCGGTCCTAGACCCGCTGTAAAATTAATCATCGCGGGCACATAGCCATATGCCTGCAAAGCGAAAAAGGTAGCAGGCAATCCGCTGACATTTGGCAACAATACCCCTACACGATGCTCATCTTGTAATAAATGGTGTAGTTTACGGCCTAAAATCGAAGCACCTAACAACAATTTTTTACGGGATAACGTGGTCTCATTAATATCTTCAACACAGATATCTTTAGCATTAAATTCTTTCGAAGAGTCGACTAATGCCTTATAAACCGATTTTGATTCATTTAAGGCCTCAAAGCCTGTATCACGCATAATTCGGTAAATAGAATTCTTAAAAAAAGTATGTTTCTGGCGACCTGTAAGGTGTCCCGGCATCTCTAACTTACGTGGCGATAAGACTTTCAGAGTAATTTTAGGAAACCATTGCTGCTTTAAAAAAGCCATTCGCATCCCGTTTAAATAGGAAAGCTTACTCTTATGCGCGCCTTGGATATGAATCGGTAAAAGTGTGGCATTAGCTTTATGCGCAACCATACCGGTCCCTTCGTAAATCTTCATTAAACTGCCAGTCGTCGTGATGCGACCTTCCGGAAAAATCATGCAATGTTTGCCTTTTTTCAGTTCCTGAATGACACGTTTGGTTGCATAAGGGTTGTGGAACTCCACTTTAAAATGATCGACAAAGCTCAATAAAAACTTTTCATACCATTTACGGGTATGAGTTTCATCAATCATAAAAGCGGTTTGGCCGGGTAAAAAACTTCCAATCAATAACCCATCTAACAAAGACGTATGATTGGCGATAATCAACATCGGCTCACCGGACAGATCCAGCTTGTGATAATGTTCTAGGCCGCTGATTTCAACACGGTAACAAAGTTTCAATAAAATTTTGACTAACCATCTCATGAGGAGCGATTTCCTTTCATAACACTGGAGGCTTTAAAGCAACAACGACTCTAAACCATCTCTTTAATAACTCGGCTGCGGCGCAAATACCAATAAGCCGCCGCTAAATTCAATAAACTGACACCATACAAAATAGTGATTAATGATAATTCAAATGCATACAGCACCATAATAAAAACAGCCGAAAGCACCATAAAAATGGCATTGGTAATATTGTTGACTGCGACCATTCTAGAACGAAAATGCGGTTGCGTCTGTACTTGAAGCAAGGTGTACAAGGGAACAATAAACCATCCCCCCAGAGTGGAAATCGCAAGCATGCTCAGTAAAATGATCACATACTCCCAATGCTGTAAAAAGGCCGCCACCCCAATCAACTGATCTGTTTTATTAACCTGACTCAACAAGCCATTACCCAATAATATCACCAATGAAATACCAATCAATAACAACACGAGCCATTGCACATTCTTAATGGTTCTAACAGGCGTTTTAAGCTGACTGGCGATCCAAGCGCCCAATGCAATACCAACAGAAAAGACTGCTAGGAACAATAAAACCACTTTGTCATTTCCAGACAGGTAATCTGATACCAGCACCGGCATCTGACTTAAATAAGTCGCACCCAGAAACCAAAACCATGAAATAGATAAAACGGCAAAAAACGCCTGGGGGAAGTCTTTTCGAAGCCCCAATTCCTGATAGGTATTGGTCAGAATATTCCATTGTAATGGTAAGGCTGTCTCTCCCGATGCACTGGTCGGTACGAAACGACTGGCCACATACCCTAGCAAAGCAATAACTAAAATGCCAATGGCCATGCCTACTTCACCCTCGTCCGTCAGCACCACCCAGCCACCCACGATGGTGCCTAGCAAAATCGCCACAAATGTTGACGCACTGAACCAACCATTCCCATCCAATAATTCATGGGCTTCCAGATGTTCTGGCAAGACAGCGTACTTAATCGGGCCAAAAAAGGCTGACTGAATGCCCATCAAAAATAAAACCGCGAATAAAAACATCATATCCTGTGCAACCAGTGCCATGGCGCCCAACAACATAATAAGAATTTCGCTTAGTTTGATTTTACGAATGAGAGTCGTTTTTTCATATTTATCCGCCAACTGTCCGGCAAAAGCGGAAAATAAAAAAAACGGTAGAATGAAAAGGCCTGCAGCCAAAGTAATTAGCAGCCCCGCCTCTTCTGCGGTGTCTGCCAATCGAAAGGTGATCAACATGACCAAAGCGTTTTTAAAAAGGTTATCGTTAAAGGCACCTAAAAATTGCACCCAAAATAACGGAAAAAAACGCTTTGAAAAAAAAGCCGACGCTTTCATAAGCGATTACTCGGCTTTAGATTAGTATTTCCATACCAATTGCGCACTGACAATATCGACTGAAGATTCATAGCTACCCACCAAATAATGTGTATCATCTGTGGTGTAGTTTACTTTAGAACGATCCGCAAACAAATGACTGTAAGCAAAATCCAGGTTCAATCGTTGATTAAACTGGTAGCCTGCCCCCAAAGAAACCCATTTACGAGTCGAGTCCGGTGTTCTAGGGCTACGATGAGTTTCATTTGAAACAGGCGTATAATCGATGGCCAGTCCTGTGCGTAATTTCAGAGCATCCGTTGCTTGATAGATACCGCCCAACGAATAACGCCAACTGTCTTTAAAGTCCTGACGCGTATCCGTCAACGTCTGGCCAGCATCATCTTTAATCACCAAAGAGCCATAATCACTCCACTTAGTCCAAGTGGCGCCTGCCAATAATTCAAACTTGCGGCCATAACTTTGTTTAACACTTAACACCGCCATTGCAGGCAAGTTAACCGTTGAAGAGATATCTCCGTCTGTTCTGAAGTTTGGTGTGTAATCAATGGTTCCTTTCGCATTTTGTGTCACTGTAGAACGATAAGACAGCCCCACATGTGTTGATTGGGCCGGTTGCCATAAAAGTCCAAAATTATATCCATAACCCCAGCTGTCGGCTTGAATTTTAACATTACCGTCGCCCGAAGAACCGGTAGAAGACCCTAAATTAGCTTTCTTTTCCATCGTTAAATCGACATACTGAGCATTCAACCCAACCCCGAAAGACAAGGTATCCGTTAATTTTCTGGAGATAGCGGGATTAATGTTATAGCTTTTTAGATCCGTTTCGGTCGCATGATAGCGTCCCACCCATTTATCATCGTAAGAAATATGCTGGCCAAATGGTACGTTAATTCCCAGTCCTAAATGATAATCTTTGTACTGACCTTTCCAATAAAAATTTGGCACGAATCCGGTTGTTGCCCCATCATCATCTGATCCTTGAATCTTATTGGCCGCAACCGATAAATAAGAACCCTCATTGGTAAACTTCGCCTTAGGGTTAATAAGATGTGCACCCAAAATCAGTTCATGCCCTTTCACTTCGGTCAACCCAGCTGGGTTAAACCACATGACACTGGCATCCTCTGTTGATGCAGCCGCCCCAGCATAAGAAAGACCTTGCCCACTGGCAGACTGTTCGATGAGAGCAAAACCAGAAGCCTGTGTCATGGCTGAAAAAGACAACAGTGACAAACTGCCGACTAAAGAGTTAATTCGTACGTGGCGCATAGTAAAATCCTTTTTTGCAATTTGCCGAATTGTAACATTCATGCTTTTTTAGGTCATTCAATATGATTATGAAGAGATAAAACAAAATAAAAACGCCCAGGCCTGGGCGTTTTAGAAAATGGATACCAGCGAAAATTAGGCCGCTTTAATACCTGAATGACGTAATAAAGCATCAATTTCCGGTTCACGTCCTCGAAACGCTTTAAACAAAGTCATCGGGTGAACGGAGCCGCCAGCAGCTAAAATGGTATTTTTAAATTTCACTCCAATTTCTGGGTTTAAAATGCCCTCTTCTTCAAACAAACTGAAGGCATCTGCAGACAATACTTCCGCCCATTTATAACTGAAATAACCCGCTGCATAACCGCCTGCAAAGATATGACTGAAACTTTGCGCAAAGCGATTATAGTCCGGCGGCATGATCACAGCGACTTCTTGGCGAACTTGGTTCACTAACTCCAGCACCGGTTGCGGTGCAATCGGGTTATAGGTTGCATGCGCTAGAAAATCAAACAAGCCAAATTCTAACTGACGCACCATCATCATTGCCGACTGGAAGCCTCGACTTTGTTGCAAGGCTTCAAATAAATCATCAGGCAAAACATCCCCGGTTTCAATATGCGCCGTCATTTGGTCAATGCCTTCCCGCTCCCAACAAAAGTTTTCCATAAATTGAGACGGTAATTCCACCGCATCCCACGGCACGCCATTAATGCCAGACACATCAAAATTTTCCATTTCGGTTAACATGTGATGCAATCCATGACCAAATTCATGGAACAAAGTCGTCACTTCATCATGCGTTAAGCAAGCCGGTTGGTCGCCAATGGGTGGCGTAAAATTACACACCAGATAAGCCACTGGAGATTGCAAAGCACCCTCCGGATGACGCCAACGGCTGATGGCGGAATCCATCCAGGCTCCACCGCGCTTATTTTCCCGGGCATACAAATCTAAGTAGAAGGCTGCCACTTTTTGACCCGCCGCGTCCATTATTTCAAAATAACGCACGTCATCATGCCAAACCGATACACCTTGTTTTTCTTTGACCGACACTTCAAATAACGTCTCGGTAATAGTAAACAACCCTTCCAATACTTTGGTAACCGGGAAATAAGGCCGTAATTTCTCTTGTGATAAAGACAACGTGGCATTTTTAAATTTTTCAGAGGCATAGGTGACATCCCAAGGTTGCAGGGTGTCGATCCCTAATTCTTTTTGGGCAAACGCCGTTAGAGTGGCCAACTCCTTTTCCGCTTGTGGCTTGGATTTTTTTGCCAGATCCCTTAAAAATCCAATAACCTGTTCGGGCGTATCCGCCATTTTGGTGGCCAGCGACAATTCCGCATAGTGTTCAAAGCCAAGTAATTGGGCTTTTTCATGACGAAGTTTTAAAATCTTTTCAATGTTTTCGGAGTTATCATACTGCGGATCTTGCGCCATTTCAGACGCACGAGTGGCAAACGCTTGATAGACTTCTTCTCGCAAGTCACGATTATCGGCATGTGTCATCACTGCCAGATAAGAAGGGAAATCCAAAGTGACCAACCAACCTTTTTTATTTTGATAAGCCTCTTTTTGTGTGGCTAACTGTGCCAACAACCCCATAGCACTATCAGGCAAACCGGCCAGAATTTCTTCGTTTTCAATGAATTTTGACCAGGCCTGGGTACTTTTCAGCACATTGTTACCAAACTGACTGCCTAGTTGTGACAGCTGCTGTGACAACACTTTATACTCGGATTGTTTGTCTTTGGGTAAATCAATGCCCGATAAACGGAAATCACGCAGTGCATTTTCAACCACTTTTTTCTGTGCCAAAGAATACTGTTCAAACTCGGCTGATTCCGCAATCTGTTGAAACTTTTTAAACAAACCTTGATGCTGTCCCATTTGCGTATAAAAATCTGTGATTTTTTCTAAACAATCGCTGTAGGCTTGGTGCCACTCATCAGAGTTTTTCACCGCATCCAAATGCCCAACCGGACCCCAAGCACGCTCTAACCGATTGCTCAGCTGTTCTAAAGGTTCAACAAAGCTCTTCCAAGTCGGCGCCTCTTTGATGCTGACCAGAGCTTCAATCTCTGCCAGATTTTCTGATAATAAGGTCTCCACTGCTGGAACAATGTGTTCCACGTGAAACGCTTCAAAATTTGGCAATTGATCAGTTTGTAATAATGGGTTCATGCATTCTTTCCAATGGTTAAGTTCGATAAGGATTTATAAGGATAATTATAACGAATAAGAAGCCGACTTTAAAAAAGCGTCATTTAGACGGTTAAAGCCTTTATGTCGTCACGTTTGCTGTGAAAGAGATTTTTCCTGTATGACAGCGGCCCATTTCTGCAGTTTTTCTTGCAATACTATGGGGCTAACTGGCTTGGTAATGTAATCATTCATACCGGCAGCATAACATTTTTGTTCATCACCTTGCATCGCATTGGCCGTTAAGGCAATAACCACTACATCTTTGATAGGTCTGGCCCACTCTCTTAATTCTTTTGTGGCCTGATAGCCATCTTTAGTCGGCATCTGACAGTCCATTAAAACTAGATCATAATGATTGTCTTCAAGCTTTTGCAACGCTTCTTCTCCATTATTGGCAATATCAGGCGTAATGCCGAGTTTTTTTAGTAGAGCCGTTGCCAACTTTTGATTGACCAGATTATCTTCTGCCAGCAACAGTTTTAAGTGGCTCAAATTCAGAGCATCCAACATTGGATTAGACTGATTATTTGGTGTTTCTTTAAGGATTTCTTTTTCATTCTTAAAAAACAACCAATCCGGAAGATGACTATATTTAATTGGCTTAACACGTGTTTTGAGTGCTAAATCATGAATCTGTTGATACCATTCATTAGCTTGCTGGTGCGTCAACAGTAACGTCAAAAAAGGGTGTTTGTTTTTTAACATGCGGATTAATTCAAATGGTTTTTCGCTATTTTTCATCACTTCAGTCATATCAATCCAAATCGGACGAGGATTTCCCACACTTTGTTCTGTCAACTCATCAAGGGTATCACCCTCAACTGTAATATTGAGCTGTTTGAAAAACTCAACCATTTTAGGTTTGAGCGCATCGTCAGGCATCAACCAAACCAGGGAGGTTTCTTTCTCTAATGCCGCCAAACAATTATTTGAATCAATTACTTGATAAGGAATATCAAAACAAAAACAGGCACCTTTACCCAGTGCACTTTTCACCGAAATATGGCCGCCTAATAAACTCAAAATCTGTTTTGAAATGGTCAACCCTAATCCCGTGCCACCGAACACACGCATACTGGAACCGTCAACCTGGCTAAAAGCATTAAATAATTTATCCTGACCTTCTTCAGAAATACCAATGCCGGTATCGGTCACTTTAAACTGCAACCGACTAGAACCCGAATCAAGCGCACCGACTGTCAGGCACACATACCCATGATCGGTAAACTTAATGCCATTACTCAAAAGATTAATCAATACCTGACGCAAACGAACACCATCGGTTTCTATTTCGGCCGGCAATTTTGGGTCAATAAAATAAGCTAAATTAAGCTCTTTAGATTGCGCTGAAGAAGCGACCATTTCCATCACACTGTCTAAAAAAGGCACCAATTTAACCGGTTCATAGTTCAATTCCATTTTTCCAGCTTCAATTTTAGAAAAGTCCAGAATGTCATTAATAATGGCCAATAACGATTCTGCACTTTCCTTAACCGTTAGCGTTAAATCTCGTTGTTCTTTTTTCAGTGATGTATCGAGTAGCAAGCCTGTCATCCCGATAATGCCATTCATCGGAGTGCGAATTTCATGGCTCATATTAGCCAAAAACTCACTTTTCAATCGATTGGAAGCATCTGCTTCTTGTTTCGCCTGGTTCAGTTCTTTAATCAATCCCAAATTCTGATAATTCAAACTTAAACTGTCATTAATCGCTTCCTGATAATGTTTTGCGGATTTGATCATAAAGATTAAGAACAACAAAAGAAGCAATGAAAAAGCCATGCCATAGACTTCGTAAGTGGTTGCGAACTTTAACAATAAAGGCGTAATGACGATAATGATAAAACTATAAAAATACGATTTAACCGGAGAAAGAGAAGAAACGCTACTGGAACTGATTCCAGCAATGCTCATTACCAGAAAGCTTTGAAGAGTGGTGTCATTTTCAACAAATAACGCCAGACTGGCATACCCCCAACCGACCGCAGTTAATAGAATCAAAATGAAATAGCGTCTTTGATAAAGTTTATAGTTATTTAAAGCTACATTTGCACGGATATAACGACCATACCCCGTTCTCAACAGACTGACTAAGACCATATACATAAGCCAGAAAAAAACTAACGTATTGGAAAGGGCATCAACAATTAAATAGGTTAAAAAGATCGCGACGGCGATATTGCCAAAACTACTGGCGGTCGAGTTTTTGATGACCAATTTAAATTGGTCCAGCTGAATGGCATGATTAAGTGGAACATTAGACATGTAAAACCCTTTTAAACCTTGGAGCGCTGAAAAAAACCATAAAATTCCTTTGATTGCTCAACATGATTCTAACTCAAAAAAACAATCCGCCTTCTGATTCCTCAAGTTTCGATAAAATCTTTAACTGTAACCCTGAGTAAAATGAACCAAATTTGCAGTAACCCATAACAATATTTGGATTCCAAATTTAAAATAGGTAATATTAAGAGCCATTACCTTTTGATTTTATTTACAAAGTTTAGAAGACTCAATGAAAATCTATCAAAGCACCTTAACGTTTCATACTTCAAACCGCGGTACATTTAATATTACCGATGATATTGATGAAGTCATAGCGGAATCGGAGATCAGTGTCGGTCTTTGTCATGTCTTTTGCCAACACACCTCAGCCTCTTTGATTATAACTGAGAATGCCGATCCGACTGTCCGACAGGATATTGAGTATTGGATGCAAAAACATATCATCGATGGGGATAGAAACTATCGTCATAATTATGAAGGAGATGACGATATGTCCGGCCATATTCGGACACTTTTGACGGAAACCAGTCATACCCTTCCCATTTCAAACGGCGAATTGAATATGGGAACATGGCAAGGCTTGTTTTTATATGAACATCGCACAGGGCGTTTTAATCGTCAGGTTATCGTGACCATCCAAGGAGAATAACAAATGACTCAGGAAGCATTGGATCCGGTTCATTTCGTTTTAAAAGTCAAAGGTAAACACAACCTGATTTTTAAAACCAAACATAATGACCCGAATTATTTAAAAAAGGTAGGCGAAGAACTGGTTGCGCAGGAAGATGGCCATTTCACAGAATATGAAATCCATCGCAGTGACCATGCTAATAAAGAAATGACCCAAGCAGAGCATCTGCTCCATCCAACATTTGATTAATCACAACTTTTCCTATTGTGACTGGGAATACCCCATCTGTAGCATACAATCTTCATAAGACATCGGGCCCATTTGCTGGCTTCTCAAATTCACTTGAGACACGCCATTTCGGTCGTTCCATTGCCCTAATGCCTCACCTTTACAATACATCATATCATTTCGAAACTGTTCATCTGTCTGGTTGGCTTTTTTAACAAATTTTATACTGCTGCTGCATCCGACCAATATCAGCAAACTACCCATCACTAATAGCGACTTCTTCATGACTCTGATCCTTCTTGTTCCGTTAATTGAAAACGTGCGATGCGCTTTGACAACGTATGCATACGTTTTAAGGCATCGACTATTTGCATTTCAAGTCTAAAAATCATAATACGTTGGTTATCCGATTTCAGATAGCGGGCTTGATGTTGTAGAGCTTCCTGAGTTAGATGATCAATGGTTGATTTGACCGATATCACCAATAATGCCTTATCTTTATTCGATTCCACTAAAGAACCGATCGCATTATCGACCGATTTTCCGACTTCTTTTGCCAAGCTGCCCAATAAATTAAGCATGGTTTCACTGGGTTTAAATTTGTTTTCAAAAGCCATATGTTTTGCTTGAATAATTCCAGAATCGACCGTTTCAATCATGGATTCCAAGATATTCATTACCGTCACCAGTTTCAGATGCCTTTTTTGCAATGTTTCATCTAAGTCAGATTGACTGACCTTACCCAAATACAACAAGATTTCATGCTGATAGCTTTTCAAACGATCGGTATATTTATCTTCATAAGTCAATTTATCTAGGGTAATCGCATCGGCATTCTGTACGGCGTGATTAAAAAAAGTACTGAACTTTTGATGGAATGCTTCCAATTCCATTTCTACGGCATCCAATGCCATTGAAGGAGCCGATAATAAACTGTTGTCTAAAAACTTAGGTTTGATATCACGCTGATTATTTTCGTCTTCAATTACCGGATAAAGTTTGTAAACCGCCCACACGAACAAAGGAATCATTGGCAAAAAGAGCAACAACGCAGACAACTTAAAAATGGTGTTGGCGTTGGCGATTTCTCGAGGAGTGTTTTCTGCCAAAGTTTCCATCGTCATAATATCCGGCATAACCGATGGTGAAATAGACACCGATAAATAGGCCAATACTGAAATAAACGGCAACCAGATCAAAACGCCCAAAATATTGAAACCGACATGAATCATTGCCGATCGGATAGCATCTCGAGATTTACCAATTGAGGCCAACACAGCCGTGATGCAGGTGCCAATATCCGCTCCCATTGAAAGAGCAATCCCGGCGGGTAAAGTCAAAAACCCATTACTTGCCATCACAATGACAATCCCGATCGTGGCGGAAGAAGATTGAACCAAAGCGGTAAAAATTAACCCCACTAAAATGCCATAAAAAGGGTTTTGCATTTCCACCATTAAATTGAGAAAAGGCTCATAACTTTTTAATGGCGCCATCCCCTCGCTCATGACATTCATGCCGAAAAAGATTAACCCTAATCCAAGAATCAATTCCCCAAAACTACGGGTTCGACTGCGTTGGCCAACAAACTGCATGACAAACCCAATCGCAATCATGAGTAAGGCCAAATTGGTAATCTTAAAGGCAACGATTTGCGCCGTAATGGTCGTCCCTAAATTGGCGCCCATAATGACACTGGCTGCTTGAGCTACCGTCATTAAGCCTGCTGAAACAAAGCCGACCACCAATACGGTGGTGACAGAAGAAGACTGGATTACAGCCGTGACCAAAGTTCCGGAAATCGCTCCTGTTACCCGATTCACAGTCAGTTTTTCCAACAGGTGCTTCATTTTTTCACCTGCAACCGCCAGCAAACTTTTGATCAATAAATCCAACCCGAATAGGAATAAAGCCAGCCCTCCCAATAATTCCATAATCATTTTGGGCCAATCTAACTTATAGTTAAAATCATCCGCGGCAAAGCCCCATCCAGCTATCAACATCAGTGTCAATGCCGCCAAAAAAATGGTTTTTAAATTCGTCATCACTTAAGCCATGCCCTATTCTAAGATTCGCAATGCTCTTTTTAATCAGGTTAATCGCACTTTATAGCGTTTATCCTATCTTAAATTTTGACAAAGTAAACTAACTTATAAAGCGCATTAAAGTTTCTTAATTAAAACTTTTTCCTAACCACTTATTCTGCCACACATTTTTAACATAATTTCAGGCTAAAAAAAGTGACTTTGAACTAGATATAACCCGCTAAAACATTGACTCTGCACTGGTTTGTGGTAATCTTCTTTAGTTATAAACTACATTTATAATTAACTAGGATTGCTATGAATTTATTGGCTTTTAACCTTCCTATTGTGGTGCTTTTGCCGTTTTTTGGCGCCATCTTAGTGGCCTGGTCTTCGAAATTAAATCGTTTAGCGGCAGCGTGGGCCAGTGGTGGAATTGCTTTATTATCTTTAGCATTTCTAGTCCCTTCAATGCCTCAGGTCTTTGGAGGGGAAACCTTAATTCAAAGTTGGTCATGGGTTGATTCCATTGGCTTACAGTTCGCTTTCCGATTAGATGGACTGGCCCTTCTCTTTGCCTTATTAATTCTGGTCATAGGGCTTTTGGTCATTTTCTATGCCCGTTATTATTTAGCATCAAAAGATTGTATGGGGCGTTTCTTCGCCTACTTATTGATGTTCATGGGATCAATGTTAGGGATTGTATTATCTGAAAACCTGATACAACTGGTGATTTTCTGGGAATTGACATCCATCACCTCATTCTTATTGATTAGTTATTGGCAGCAACGCAAAGATGCCAGACAAGGCGCTCGTATGGCATTGGCCATTACCGGTGCAGGCGGCTTGGCATTATTAGGGGGGGTTTTGTTACTGGGGCATGTGGTTGGCAGTTACCAACTCAGCGACGTGCTCTTAGCGGGCGATACTGTTCGATCTCACCCATTATATCTGCCTATTTTGGTGCTTATTTTATTAGGTGTCTTTACCAAATCGGCTCAATTTCCATTTCATTTCTGGTTACCCCATGCAATGGCGGCACCCACGCCTGTTTCAGCTTATTTGCATTCAGCGACCATGGTTAAAGCCGGAATTTTCTTATTGGCACGCTTTTTCCCAGTACTCTCCGGCACAGAAGAATGGTCTTGGTTAGTGGGTGGCGCCGGGATGATTACGTTATTGATTGGGGCTTATACCGCGTTCTTTAAAAACGATTTAAAGGGCTTATTGGCCTACTCCACCATCAGCCATTTGGGTTTGATTACATTGCTTTTTGGGTTTGGAACCCAACTAGCAGCGGTTGCCGCTATCTTTCATATCATTAACCATGCAACCTTCAAAGCATCTTTATTCATGGTAGCCGGTATTATTGACCATGAAACAGGCACGCGTGATATGCGAAAACTGAATGGATTGATTAAATATATGCCTCATACAGCGGCATTGGCGATCATCGCTTCGGCTGCAATGGCGGGTGTGCCGTTATTGAACGGTTTCTTAAGTAAAGAAATGTTCTTTGAACAAGCCGTGCATGCATCGCACATTTCAAGTTTTGCCTGGATGATTCCTGTATTGGTGACCATTGGGGGTATTTTATCGGTTGCCTATTCTTTACGTTTTATTCATGACGTCTTTTTTAATGGTGAACCGGTTGATTTACCTAAAACGCCTCATGAACCACCCCGCTTCATGAAAATTCCTGTCGATTTACTGGTGATTGTCTGTCTTGCCGTCGGGATTTTCCCGGCTTATACCGTCGCACCTCTATTAAATGTAGCGGTGGTTGGCACATTACAAACAGCAGCACCAGCATATAGCTTAGCCATTTGGCATGGATTTACATACGCTCTGATGATGAGTGCGATTGCCCTATCCCTTGGGGTTGGAGTGTATTTTATGCGTCATCGTTTCTTCGCCTTTTATGAGCGTTATATTCAGCATATTGATGCGCGCCGCTATTTTAATATCGGATTACAAAGATTATTCAGTGCCGCCATTCATGTCCGGGCTAAATTTGACAAAGGCTCCCTACAAAATGCGTCCGCATGGATTATTTTTGCTTCACTGATTTTCGGAGGCTACGGATTTTTATCACAATCCTCTCCGCTTTTAGGCACACGCGAGATGCTGCCGGTTGATGCCGTCACCCTCATTGTGGCAATCGGGTTAATGCTTGCCAGTTTGCTCACCATTGTTTTCCATCGAAAACGTTTATTGGTCTTAGTGGTGATTGGCGTCGTCGGACTGGTAATCTCGGTCGGCTTTATTAAATTTTCAGCACCGGATTTAGCTTTAACCCAGCTATCTGTGGAAGTCGTAACCATCGTTTTATTGCTGTTGGCTTTGTACTACTTACCTCAAAAAACCCCTCGTGAAATCGGCAAAATACGGTTATGGCGAGATGGCTTGCTGGCCGTATTTTCAGGAATCGGTGTCACCTTACTGACCTTATCCGTTTTGACACGTGATTATGACACCATCGCTCAGTATTTCTTGGAAAACAGTTTGCCAGGCGGTGGTGGCACCAATGTGGTCAATGTGATTCTGGTCGATTTCCGTGGCTTTGATACCTTAGGTGAAATCGTAGTATTAGCCTTGGCAGGCCTGGGTGTTTTTGCCATGTTACAAGGGATGAAACTGACCGCCCCCAAACACGATGAAAAAGGTAGAATCTGGAATACGGATAAACATCCATTAATCATGCAAACCTTAACGCGTCTATTATTACCTATGATGCTATTGGTGGCGGTCTTTATTTTCTTGCGTGGTCACAATCTACCCGGCGGCGGATTCATTGCCGGCTTAATCGCTTCCATCGCCTTAATTGTGCAATATTTGGCCAATGGGATTGAATGGACTGGCAACCGTATTAAAGTGGACATGCATTGGTCCATTGGTGTGGGATTATTAATTGCTATTTCAACGGGCTTAGTCGCTATGGGAATTGGGTATCCGTTTTTAACGTCAACCTTTACTCATCTACATTGGCCGGTCGTTGGTGAATTTGAAGTCGCCAGTGCAATTGCCTTTGATTTAGGCGTCTTTTTAGTTGTCGTGGGTGCCACTGTCATGAGTCTGGTTCAACTGGGCCGTTTAAGTTATGCCTCTCATCATCCTGACCAAGCTCCCCTTCAAGATGCCACAACCTCGGAGGTTAAATAATGGAACTACTGATTGCCATCGTCATCGGCGTTTTAACTGCCAGTGGTGTATTTTTGACTTTAAGAGCACGAACTTTTCCAGTGGTATTAGGCTTAACGTTATTGGCTTATGCCGTTAATGTCTTTTTATTCGCTATGGGTCGATTAACCATCGGCTTACCGGCCGTGATTAACCCAGCTCAAAATGGTTATACCGATCCATTACCTCAAGCTTTGGTATTGACAGCGATTGTGATTGCGTTTGGGATGACCGCTTTTTTAATTGTGTTGGCGTTGAAATCTCGTTCGGAACTGGGCAATGATCATGTCGACGGCTTACATTTGGCAGCCGATGAAGTTCCTTATGATAAAAAATCGACTTCGAAATCACAGCAATCCAATAAAGAGGTCACACACGGATGATGTCATTACCCTTTTTACCCGTTTTAATCCCTTTAATTGGTGGTGTCCTGGTTTTATTGGTACGTCAGGCCGGGCTGAATTTACAACGTTTACTCAGTTTTTTATTGGTTTTGGTACTGCTTGCTGTCAGTGTGGAACTGATGCATGTTGCTAGCCAAGGTTCTCCCCAAGTCTATGCGTTAGGCAATTGGGTGGCGCCATATGGCATCGTTTTAGTGTTAGACCAATTGTCCGCTTTAATGATCTTCATCACCGCGATTTTAGCAGTAGGCGCTTTATGGTATGCCATTTCGACAAGAATGGATGAACAGGGATCCCATTTCCATGTCTTGTTTCAAATACAACTGTTTGGCTTAAACGGTGCCTTTATGACAGGGGATGTCTTTAACCTGTTTGTTTTCTTTGAAGTTTTATTACTGGCATCTTACGGTTTAATGCTTCATGGCGGTGGACGTTTAAGAACCAAAGCCGGCTTACAATATGTGGTCATTAACTTAATTGGTTCTACGCTATTCTTATTTGCAGTAGGGGCACTTTATGGTGTGTTAGGCACATTGAACATTGCCGATATGGCCAATAAAGTGGCTGTTCTGTCAACAGAAGATCAAGGCGTCGTTGCAGCCGCTGGTTTATTACTGTTATTAGTCTTTGGCATCAAAGCTGCGATGTTTCCATTGTATTTATGGTTGCCTCAAGCGTATTCAAATGCGGCTGCACCCGTAGCTGCATTGTTTGCCATTATGACTAAAGTTGGGCTGTATGCCATTATTCGTGTCCATGGCACCGTATTCGGTGAAAATGCACAAGCATTGGCTTTTTTCTATACGCCTTGGTTACTAGGATTGGGGCTGATAACCATTATTCTGGCAGCATTAGGTGTCATGGCCTCACGAGGACTCAGAGAACAAGTGGCTTATTTAGTATTGGCTTCCATTGCCACGTTATTGATTGGTATCGGACTCAACACGCCAGCAGCCTTGTCCGCCAGTTTGTATTATTTAATCCACTCTACCCTAATTGCAGGTGGTTTTTTCTTATTGGCAGATATCATTGCCCGAGGCAAAGGTACTTTAGAAGATCATTTTAAATCGGGTCCAGCCGTACCACAGGCTATTCTAATAGGTTCAACCTTTATTTTTGCGGCCATCGCTATGGTGGGAATGCCGCCTTTATCTGGCTTCTTTGGAAAAGTTCTTATTCTTTCAGCCGCTTTGGATCACGATTATGTTGGTTGGATTTTAACGTTGGTTCTAGTGTCGAGTTTGATTATGATCATTGCCATGGCCCGTTCCGGTTCGGTTTTGTTTTATCATATTCAACCCAATACAAAGTCAACGGGAGAATCCTTGAATAAATTGGCTTATTTAGCCGTTATTTTATTATTTTCAAGCAGCGTGATATTAGTGGTGTTTGCTCAACCAATTACTGCAATGACCGATAACATCGCACAACAATTATTTAATTCGAATCTTTACATTCATTCGGTTCTTAATACTCCTGCTGTTGGGAAGGTGACACCATGAACATTAAAAAAATCTTACCTCATCCCGTCTTAAGTTTATTTTTATGGGGCATCTGGTTATTACTGAACAATAATTTCGGTGCAGGTCATATCGTGCTTGGGTTTATTCTGGCACTGATAATTCCTATGTTTACTTCCAGTTTTTGGCCGGAAAAAGTCTGTTTGAAACACCCAGTGACTTTGCTTAAATTTCTTGGCATCGTGTTATGGGATATTTTGATAGCGAATGTGACAGTCGCTAAATTGATTTTAGGAAAAACGGCTCATCTTCAACCTGGTTTTTTAACCATTGAATTAGACATTAAACACCCTTTAGGAATCAGTTTTTTGGCCAACACCATTTCATTGACACCAGGCACTGTTTCATGTGATTTATCAGAAGATCGACAGCATTTGCTTGTTCACGCTTTGCATATTGAAGATGCGACCGAAACCATAGAAGAAATAAAACAACGCTATGAGCGTCCACTAATGGAGGTATTTCCATCATGTTAGAGATAGCTTTAGAACTAGCATTTGTTATGGTTGCACTGGCTTTGATTTTAAGCTTTTACCGTTTGGTAAAAGGGCCTTCCATTCCTGATCGAATTTTGGCATTAGATACGTTGTATATTAATACCATTGCTTTATTGATTTTATTTGGCTTGTATCTGGGCAGCGCTTTGTATTTCGAAGCGGCATTGTTAATTGCGTTGATGGGCTTTGTTGGAACGGTGGCTTTAAGTAAATACTTATTGCGCGGCGATATCATGGAATAAAGGAAGGTTTTGAATATGTTTGAAATTCTATTGTCATTGCTGATTATTATCGGCGCCGCATTCACCCTCATCGGATCTTTCGGTTTGTTTAAGCTTCCCGATTTTTTTATGCGCCTACATGGACCGACTAAAGCGACAACTTTAGGTGTTGGCGCGATCTTAATCGCCTCAGCACTCTATTTCAGTTTTGAAAAAGACACCTTGAGTCTGCATGAAATCCTCATCACATTATTTTTGTTTATTACCGCTCCTGTTAGTGCACATTTAATGGCTAAAGCCGCCATTCATATCAAAGTAAAACAACTCAAAAAGACGCAAAATCGAATTGAATGATTACAAAAATACCCAGGCCTGGGTATTTTTATCTAAACAATAAGTTCCTTACTCAAAATTAAAATCATCCAGATTTGGCGCAGGGGGATTGCCGTTATAGATTAAATTCAAACGATGCTGTAAGTAGCTCTCTCGCATGAAAACATAAGGATCCGGTTGCTGTCTGACTTGTCTAGCCAAATACACAATCTGAGTATAGTCGACAAATTTTTCACCTAAAAACAGCATGATACGACCTTGTAAATCGGTTTGAATCAAGTGCGGATAAGTTGGATTATAAAGAGAATCAATACTACTCCCCACCAATTCTCGAGTGGTATAAGGCCCTATAATCGGCATCATAATAAAAGAAGATTCAGACCACATGCCCCACTTATACAGCGTTTGACCTAAATCTTCTTTTTGATAATCCAATCCAGCCGGGGTGGCAATATCAATCAAACCAAATAACCCTAAGGTGCTGTTTAAACTTAATCGCATAAAACTGGTTAAGCCCCCTTCTACATTTCCTTGAAACAAAGCATTGATCGTATTAATCGGTTCTTTTAAATTATTAAAGAAATTGCTAATGCCTTTTTTAACAGGAGAAGGTAAAACAGTGTTATAAGCATCGGCTACGGGTTCCCCAATCGCATCGCTGAAGGCCATATTAAAGTCATAGATGGCTCGATTATAGTCTTCATAAGGATCATGACTGTTCATTGCTGGTCTATCAGCGACATTTTGAGTAAACGCATCCTCAGCAAGACTCAGTGTAGGCAAAAATAAGAATACGAAAGTTAAAAATCGAACATACATTTTTAAATAAAAACTCTTTTTTAAGATGAGCTGATTGTACAAGGTAACTGAATCGATTGTAGGGTATCTTTAAAGACTTGAAGCACTTTTTGACGTGGAAAGCTTTTACGGCAAGCCATCACAACGGTTCTTTTAGGTTTAGGATCTTTTAAAGGTCGATAAACAAGTAAATCCTCGGCATTCTGACAGGCGCTACAAGGCAATACGGTGATTCCTGCCCCTGAGGCTACCATATATCGAATTGTCTCAAGAGAGCTACCTTCTAGCGTTTTCTGTAAAGGATTATCTTTGGCATGTAAGTGAATCAAATTCGGATAGGCTTCCAATACCTGATCTCTAAAACAATGGCCTGCCCCTAATAATAAAACGGTTTCATTTTTCACTTCATCCAGAGCAATTTCTTCTAATTTTGATAAGGAATTACTTTTTGGAATTGCAGCAACAAATTCTTCATCGTAAACGGGAAACGTTTCAATATTAGGTTCTTCAAAAGGCAGAGAAACAATAATGATATCCAATTCACCCGTTTGCAATTTCTTAGAGAGAATGTGGGTGTAATTTTCTTCAATTGATAATCGTATATTGTTGGCTTTTTGATGAAATTTTGTAATTAAAGTAGGTAATAAATAAGGTCCAATGGTATAAATTACGCCAATTTTCAATTCCGTAGTTTGTGACTGTTCATCTTTTGAAATGTCTTTAATGGTTTGTGTCTTCTGAAGAATACTTTTGGCCAGTTCAACGACTTGCTTTCCAATCGGGGTGACAATGACTTCGTTCTTACGTCTTTCAAATAAGGTAACGTTGAGTTCTTCTTCTAGTTTTTTAATCGCAATACTTAATGTCGGTTGACTGACAAAACATTTTTCAGATGCTTTCCTAAAATGTTTTTCATTGGCTAGTTCAACGCAGTATTTCAATTCATTTAAAGTCATAAAGTCTATTCACAGTTAGAAAGATATATATGTATATATATATTCTTTTTTTGTTTTTGTTCTTATTAGGCAACGCTTTTAATAAGGATAAGTTTACTTTAATTAGTATTTTCAAATAGTTAACTTGTTTATAACTGGTGTGTTAACACCTGTTAGTTTGTTTGTATGAACTGTGAATGGATTGTGCATAAGTATAGGGTATTTATTTATTCTATTTTTTATCCACATTTTGTTACAGTTTATCCAAAGCAATTACTAACAGTTATTCAAGAGTTATTCTATGTCGATTTTAGAAATTATTAAATCCCGTCGGACAATTTATCAATTTATACCAAAATTAATTCCCCTTGATTCTCTGAATCTATGTCTTGAAGCAGCAATTTGGGCACCCAATCATAAAATGACAGAACCATGGCGGTTTTGGGTGATTGGTAAAGAAACACAATCAGAATTAGCGGTTATATATGCGGAAAATAGGGCATTAAAAAGAGCTGAAAAGGGATCTGATAATTATGATGATATTTATCAAAAAGCGCTAAGCAAGTTTTTAGCAATTCCACAAGTCATTTTAGTAGGGCAATTGTTAGCAAAAGACAAGGTTACCATTCAAGAAGATTACGCAGCTTGTAGTTGTGCCATTCAAAATTTTCAATTAGCGGCCTGGGAGATTGAAATAGGGGTTCAATGGAGTACGGGACCTATTATTGAAGACAAACGTACTTATGAGATTTTAAAAATGGAGTCTATAGATTTAAAATTAATAGGGGCTTTGTATATGGGGTATCCAAATTGTGTAGGAAAATCAACACGTCAACCAATTGAAAAGGTGACTTCTTATTTAGCCTAATGGATTAAAAATTGAGGGTTTCTTCTTCATCAATTAAGCTATGTTCAGGATTTAACGATTGTCGTAAAGAGCGTTTGAATAAGAGTTTATTTTGTACTGGTTCCGGTAAATCAGTAAAAAGGATAAGCCCTTTTTCAATCATAAGATTGACCATGTCTTCAATGACTCGAACCATTTCCAAATCTAAATTGGTTAAAACTTTTTTAATTAATTCATTATTTTGGGTATTTTCAAGAAAGGCTTTTATTTCGGGTTCATAGAGGCTGGATTGCGTGTACCCTGGTTGACTTGAAAACTGGAGATCTTCAATTTCATTGTTGGCATTACGTTTTATATAAATCATAATTTCACACTATATTAGTAGGTTTAATTTTACCTATATTACCGAATTATAAAAATTAGGATTCAATTTCTGAAAGTACATTCCCTAATAATTCGGTTAAACGATCATTTTCCGAATAATCGACAGGACAATCAATAATGGTAACCGTATTGGCTTTTAAAGCGGTTTTTAAGGCAGGAAGCAATTCATTGGCCGAATTGATATGAACACCGGTGGCACCAAATGATTCAGCGTATTTCACGAAATCAGGGTTTTGGAAGTCGATATAAGCAGATCGTCCATAACGACGTTTTTGCTTCCAATTGATCAATCCATATTGATTGTCATTCCAAATCAAAATCACGATAGGGGTGTTACAACGTAATGCTGTTTCAATCTCTTGAGAGTTCATCATAAAGCCGGCATCCCCTGTGACTGCAACAATGGCTTTTTCTGGGAAAGCGAGTTTTGCCCCAATCGCGCCAGGAACCGCAATGCCCATACTGGCAAAACCATTGGAGATAATGCACGTGTTGGGAAGCTCTGATCGGAAAAAACGCGCCATCCACATTTTATGGGCACCGACATCACAAATCGCAATGTCTTCTCGATTCATTGCGGTTCTAAGATCCCAAATAATTTTTTGTGGTTTCATTGGCCAGGCATCACTGTCAGAACAGCGTTCCATTTCTTGAATCATGGCTTCTCTAAGTGGAAATGGAATGGGTTCATATTCTTTATGCGGCAATTTTTCCATTAAAGCACTTAGATTACGACCAATATTGCCAATGAGTTCCACATCAGGGATATAACTGTAATCGACTTCAGCCGGGCAAGTATCGATGTGAATAATGGTATGTTCCCGGTTTGGATTCCATAAATGTGGGTGATATTCCACCATATCGAAGCCAATACAAATCACCAAATCCGATTCGGCAAAGCCACCGTTTTCATAATCGCCTTTTTGTAATCCTGTGGTGCCCACTGACAAAGGGTTTTTATAATGGGGAACTGCGCCTTTCGCCATGAAAGTATTCACTAGGGGAATCTGATAATGTTTTGAAAAGGCTTCCAATTGACGGCTGGCATTCGCTCTAACCGCGCCGTTTCCAACCAGAATAAGGGGCTTTTTAGCTTGTTGGATAATCAATGCGGCTTTTTCAATTAACTTATGATCGGCTAATGACAAACGTGACTGAATGACTGGCAAAGGCTTTTCAGGCGTCAGCATTTCACTGACATTTTCTGGAAAATCAATAAAAGCCGCGCCGGGTTTTTCCGCTTGCGCTAGTTTGAAAGCTTTTCGAATCACTTCCGGGATGGTTTCCGGTTCCAATATTTGGGTGGCATATTTAGAAATAGGCTTAAATAAATTCACCAAATCGACTACTTGATGCGACTCCTTATGTAAACGGGTGGTGGCGGCTTGTCCGGCAATTGCCACGACAGGAGAATTATCCATATTGGCGTCTGCTACCCCGGTCACTAGGTTCGTGGCGCCTGGCCCTAAAGTGGATAAGCATACACCGGCTTTACCTGTTAAACGGCCATAAACATCCGCCATGAATGCGGCACCTTGTTCATGACGACAGGTAATGAATTCAATATCCGAGTCTAATAACGCATCCATCATATCCATATTTTCTTCGCCGGGAATGCCAAAGACGTATTCGACTTGTTCGTTTTCCAAACATTGTACGAAGAGATTAGATGCTTTCATTATTTCATTATTCCGTTTAAGTGATAAAACAGCCAGGCCTGGTAAGTTTTAATGTATTTTGCGTTAGGCCGATTATAAACTTAAAAAGTGTTGGAGCGCAAAATTAGCGTTGGAGAAAGGGGAGGAATACCCTAGAGGAAAAGGGTATTCTTAAATTTAAATCGTTATTTATTGAGAAGTTGGTTAACCACCTTCCAAAGCGCTTGACGAGATGATGCCATAGGCACATCAGTCAAATATTTTCCATTGATAATGACTGCAGGAACACCGTCAATACCGTAGTTTTGAGTCATTTGTTTTGCACGAGAAACCGCACTGGTCACTTGGAAGCTGTTGAACATTTGTTTGTAAGCATCCGGTTTGATGCCCATTGGTTCAACAAATTTTGCCAATGCATCGACATTGAAAATAGGCTTACGATCTCGTTGAATCGCATCAAAATATTTTGTATGGAAAGGCTGTTCAATGCCTAAAAATTTAGCCGTATAGAATACACGGGCCATAAACACCCAATTCGGGTTATTCAATACAGCGGGCATACGTTCAAAATGCACTTCTTTCGGTTTATTTTTAAGCCATTGGTGCACACTGCTTTCTAATTCGTAACAGTGAGGACAGCCATAATAAAATACTTCAACAACCTTTTTTTCATTTGGAGCAATAGATTGAGGGGTTGGAATTTTTTTATATTCTTCACCCTCTGCAATACCAAATGCCTCATTTGCCAGTGCAGGTTGAATGCCAAAACTTAAAATAAGTAGACTGGTAATGAAAAATTTTCTTAACATCGAATTTCCTAAGTTTTAAAAATTAAAGTTCACCGTAAGAATGCAGACCGGATAGGAACATATTAACGCCTAGGAAAGCGAATGTGGTCACTAATAAGCCAACTAGCGCCCATAATGCCATTGGACGACCACGCCAGCCTTTTGACATACGGATATGTAACCAAGCGGCATAGTTTAACCAAACAATCAATGCCCAGGTTTCTTTAGGATCCCAAGACCAATAACCGCCCCAGGCTTCGGCTGCCCACATGGCACCCAATACAGTTGCAATGGTGAAAAAAGCAAAGCCTAATGCAACGGTTTTGTACATTAGATCATCCATGCTTTCCAAGCTAGGCATAGATTTTACAAATTGTGAATCTGGGTTTTTGGTTTGAAATTTTTCAGTAACTAAATAAGCAAGACCGACCATGGCTGCAATTGAAAAAGCGCCATACCCAACGAAATTGGCGGGCACATGTATTTTCATCCAATAACTTTTTAAAGCCGGCACTAAAGGTTGGATCACATGAGCTTCACGGTTAAAGGTATACCAAAGTAAAAAAGCAATGGAGGCACTGACAATCAGCATGACAAATCCACCCATTGAACGGGTACGCATCTTTTGCTCGTAGTACAAATAAATTAAAGTTGTCAGTACTGCAAATAAGATAAAGACTTCATATAAACTGCTGACTGGAATATGGCCATAATCCGGATTGATAAGATAAGATTCACGCCAGCGAACCATCATACCAACCAACCCAAAAGCAACGCCTGACCAAGCAATGGCACTGGCTACTTTACCGACATAATTGGATTTAGAAAATAGTGCTAGAAAGTAAGCAACGGTCGCCAATACGAATAGAGCACTCATCCACATGAAAGCGGATTGGCTTGAAATCAAGAACTTTAAAAAGAACGCTTGTTCATTGGCAGAAATTTGATTGCCATGATGACTGTAAGTCCATAGAGCCAATAAACTTAAAGCAGCCACCGCATAAGACAGTGTTTTAATACTTGGCCAGATTTTACCTAATGCAATCAGACCCACGGCAGTACCGGCTAAAATGCCCACTTCGTAAACATCCATTAATTGGCCAAAGCTTTGCCAAGCATAAGCTGCACCGGCAATGACTAAGACTGCCCAGATCATATCGCTAATGGAAAAAGGTTTTTTTAATTGATCCATTTCCATAGAAGAATTCATTGTACTCATGACTTCACCTGCATTTTAGATTGTACCGCTTGTACAATTTGTTGAAATTCTTTTGCCACTTCAGGCAGTTCTTTATTATCCTTTCCTGCAATGGTTAAAGTCCCTTCTTTTTCAGAATAAGCTAACCAAATGCGTTTTTGACGTACATAGAATAAGAAGAAGACCCCAATTATAAGTAAAGCGCTCCCAAAATAAACGATATCTTTTCCAGGGGATTTCGTAATTTGTAACCCTGTGGATTCGATTTGTTTAAAGGAATCCAATTCAAAATACATTGGCGGACCATAGTTCGGCAAGCTGTTAATGACCGTTAGGGCATCTTCAAACCATTGTTTATTAAAGTCAGAAATATCGTCCAGCTCTTTCACTTTTTCCTGCTTTAAAATCTCTAAATAAAGCGTTTGCAGCGCCAAACTTGTTTGACCCATATAGTAATCTTTTACTTTAGAGCGATCTTTTTCCGGCACATTTTTCTGCACAAATTGGCTGATGCCACTGAACCCTTTTTGACGGAACAGCACCATCAATTGGTTTAACAAACGCATTTGGAGCTGATAAGTACGATCATCAATATTATTGGCTTTCGGGAAAGCGTCTTGTAATACCTCTTGTGCTTTATTCTTGTTATTGATTAACGCTAAAAAGTTAAAGAAACGTGTTTTTTGACGTTGTGCGTCGGCTGGAATAAATAAATAGCGGAAAGGTTCGGCTTGAGAGGTTCTCATACCTGTCATAAAGAACCAACGACCATCCTGTAAGCTCGGTTGCATATAGTTTTCATATTCCCATGCCTTCCCTTGTTCATTACGAACTTTAAAGATAATGGTCGGGCCATTGTTATGCATTTTTTTACCGGTTTTGGCTTTTTCTTCGTCACTGGCCGGCACAATGTTGAACATTTTAAAATCGTTTAACTCTAAACGATAAGTGCCCATTGGGGTTTTCAGCGGTTCCACCTTATCGACCGCCGTATTTAATGTGAGCGGGTTGTTGGTAGGAGACAGAAGCGGGTGCACTTTCAATTTCATCAAACTCCCCCCGTCGCCGAAAGAAGATTGATAAATGGCGTAATTTTTATAAAACAATGGGTGATTGACCGCAATGGTTTTTTCAATCGGTTTGTCTAAATCAGGCGCACTTAAAACGATATCGGATTCAAAAGATTTTGGCATCCCTGTATCGTAATACTCAATACGGAAGTCTTTAACATCAATGGTAAAAGGCAATTTCTGGACTAAAAAACCACGTTCATAAGGTAAAAACAACACATCCGATTTTTGACCTTCCGCAATATTGACCGATCCACGGAATGAAAAGTTTTCAGGACCTAACCATGATTTTTGAGGAATTTTATCCAAGCTGACAGATCGAGTTTCAGGTGCTAAGTTGCCTGTCAATTCGCGGTATTTCAATAATAAATTACTGTCAAATAAAGCACCGATACAGATTACGATAATCGAAATATGAGTGAAAATATACCCTAAACGATTCCAACGACCTTTCAAACCAGCAACGGTCACCCCATCTTCTCGTTGATGAATTTTCGTTTTATAGCCTTGCTGTTTTAAGATGGCTTGAGCAGTTTCCGTATCGAAAGATTCTGGAGTGTAGGTTAACGAATGCGGTTGATGTTTATAAGCATTTAATGACAGTTTTTCACTGTATTGTTTGATCTCTTTTAAAAAAGTGGGGCCATTTCGACTGACGCATACACTGGTGGAGATTAATAAGAACAATAGAACCAAAATAAACCAAGCTGCGCCATAAACATGGAATAGTCCCAGTTCGTTGAAAACTTGAGTCCAGAAAGGTCCAAATTTTATAATATAATCTTGGAAAACTTGATTTTGCTGTAGAACTGTCCCGATAACTGACGCAATAGCCAACATCACCAATAAGGTAACCGCCAAATTCATGGAGCCTAAAAATTGGATAAAAATGCCAGGCTTACGCTTTGGTAATGGGCTTGAAGTGTTGGATAATTCGGTCATATAAATTAAATATTCTTAATAGTCATTTAAAAAGATTGTAAAGTATATACCGATTCACACTATTGATAAAGAATGAAAACCTAACCAACAGGCAACCCACCTTATGCAACATCCACTTTACCAACAAGCAACTTATTTAAAATCGGCTCCCGATTTGTCACATTGTCCAGAAGATTTCGGCTATGAAGTCGCTTTTGCCGGGCGTTCCAATGCCGGTAAGTCCAGCGCTTTAAATGTGATTACCTCACAAAGAGGGTTGGCTAAAACCAGTAAAACACCGGGAAGAACACAGCTAATTAATTTTTTTGAATGTGATGAACAACGTAAATTAGTGGATTTGCCTGGTTATGGGTATGCCAAAGTCAATGTGAATACAAAACGTGCCTGGGAAAGAAGTTTGTCGGAATACATTGAAGTTAGAGCGTCTTTGAAAGGGTTGGTGATGATGGTGGATTCAAGAATGCCTCCGACTGAAATTGATTTGATGATGCTGGATTGGACGCTGACACTGAATTTACCCGTACATATTTTATTGACGAAGTCTGATAAATTGAAAAAAGGGCCGGCGCAAAACAGTTTGTTAAAGATGCGACAATTGTTGAGTGAAAAGTACCCGCATGCAACGGTGCAGTTGTTTTCTTCTTTAAAACGACAAGGGTTGGATGAAGTCTGGGCTAAGCTGGATGAGTGGATGGAATACGAACGGCCTGTTAAGAATCAGCCGGAGACAAAAAAGTCATAAAAAACGCCCAGGCCTGGGCGTTTCTATAAAAAGGATCGGTTTTGATTAAAAACGGTAACCGGCTTTTAAGGAATAGGTTCCAACTTCCCCAATTTGGTTATAACCAACCAGAACATCCATTAGCAATAAGTTAATGTTGACCCCAACAGCAAACTTCGCCATTGAAACCGATTCGTTCTTAAGGTTTGAACCTGCCAGGCCTAAATTTAGCTCTTCAGGTTGGGTTTCCCCATTGACCATTCCAACAGCGGCATAAGGCGTGAAATTTGCAAAGCCTTTTGAAACACCGACTTCTGCACCAAAACTATTAAACTTCAAAGCATCGATCCCACTGGTTTGAGCATAATTACCACTGATGCCAATCGCTGGGTATAAAGCCCCTCCTTCAATTAAAGCATAACTGAGTTTACCGCCCCAGGTTTCAATATTACTGCCAGGAGATTTAGTGTAATTGATGCCAAAATCGACCCCAAAAGGCAGGCCTTTGACAGCGTGAATGGTAAAGGTATCTAAAGACGATTTACCGTTATTGGAAACACGATCCATATGATCGTATTTAAATTGCGATAAATTATAGGATATTCCAATATCAAACCCTGAAACCCCTAGAGGTTCAGCAGGTTCCAGTGTTTTTACAGATAAAGCGCCCGTCAGGTCTTTTGCAAATTCTTTGAATTGAGATTGGCTCTCAAAGTTTAAATAATCAATATTATTTGTCCCTGCTGAAACCAAGGCAGGAAAAATAAATCCTATGAAACAAAGTTTTTTCAGCATGATATTTTCCTTTAAATAATAACGAATGAGACAAAAAACCCCCTAAAAAATTACAGGGGGTTTAATGGGTTTAAAAAGATTATCAGGCTTGATTAAAAATCAAACTCGACACCTGCAGAGGCCATGATCCCTGCATCTTTTTGTTTGTCTTCAACACCGCTGAAATCGGTTGTTGTAGTTGCCACATCCAAGTTTAAGAAACCAAGCGTTAACCCGACATTAGTGTAGGTTTTTTCAGTACCAATCAAGTTACCTCTCAAACCAAAGCGCACATCAGGAATATACCAAGCGGAGTTGGTTGCATAACTTGCCCCAACAGACCACCATTGCGTGTCGTTATTGTTCAAGTCATTCGATTCTGCTAAGTCATAACTTCCTGCCAGTGTCCATTCACGGTTTTCAGAGTAGACTTGCGCACTGACACGGTATTGCGCTTTCATTTTGTAGTCTGACGGCACTAACGATGAAAAATAATCATATTTTGTTTGTGTGCTGGTCATGTTGTTGACTTTGAAAGTGGGTTCTGTCAAGTTCATCCCGGTTAAACCGATCATATAATTATCGGCCATCCAGTTAATCCCGATATCCGCGGTTAAGTTCGAATCGCTGGAGCCTGTATCCATGCCATCGACATAGTCGCTGAAATTGGCAGAACCCGTTGCGTTATCGTCAATGAATTGCTTCAAATCGACATTATTCTGGTTAGACAATAACGTTAAATAGCGAGCCGTGACCCCAATGGTTAAAGCGCTGTTGCCTGATGTGACGGCTTTAAAACCATATCCTAATGCAAACTCATCTAGCTGCTTGTAAGTAACACCCAAAGCAGCGGATCCTCTATTAATAGTCAAGTTCGTTCCGTCTGCCGCAGGCGTAACGTTTCCTGTTCCTTTGATAATGATACCAGCAGCGCCAACTTGACGAGTGTAATCTAAGCTCAGACCTCCGGCCATGGAATCGGTTTTAATCAGCAATGGAACGGTCACACCACTGATGGTGCTGATATTCCCTTGATCATAGTTGGCTATGAAAGTTTCAAGGTTGGTTTCAAGTTGTGCTGCATTTGCTACATCATTCAACAGTGGGTCGATTTGATTATCGTAATAATCCGAAGCCCCTTCTAGATCTTGAATTTCAATACGCGTTTGTGCATTGATTCCCAAACCGACACGATAGCCTTCCGTATCTGCGGCATTTAAAGCATTGTTTGCCGGGTTCGCTAAGGGATCATAAATGGTGTTGGCGTTGGAAGCATCGCCATACCCAATATTGGGCCCAATAGGACCAGAAGAAGAAGGTGCCGCCTGAGCAGAAGTGGCGCCCAATAAACATAACGCACTGATAAGTTTTAATCGGTTCATGGGAATCTCCATTGTATTACGTATAAATAAGGGGTTGGTTAAAAAAATTCTATCAAATAATCGGTTAAATAACAGATATAAAATAAGATAATTCAACTTTAATGTGCTTCATCCCAATTCAGACCATCACCAATTTCAACAATCAAGGGCACATCGAGCTTTAAAGCCGCTTCCATAATGGTTTTGATTTCTTTTCTGGCTTGGTTCATATCCGCTTCAGCCACTTCAAATACCAATTCATCATGCACTTGCATCAACATTTTAATGTCACAATCGGTCTGATCGAGCCATTGCTGCATTTTTACCATGGCGGTTTTGATGATGTCGGCGGCAGTGCCTTGCATCGGGGCATTGATGGCCGTTCTTTCTGCATACTGTCTTAACTGACCATTTTTGGCATTAATATCCGGTAAATATAGTCGACGTCCCATCAAAGTTTCTACATAACCGGTTTGCTTGGCATTGTCCTTGGTCGATTCCATATAATCTGCGACGCCGGGATAACGTGCGAAGTAGAGATTGATATATTCCTGTGCCAACCCTCGGCTGATATTAAGTTGTTTTGCCAACCCAAAGGCCGACATGCCATAAATCAATCCGAAGTTCACCGCTTTGGCGCTGCGGCGTTGTTCAGAAGTGACTTCTTCTAAAGGCATGTTAAAAATTTCAGCCGCGGTTGCCTGATGGATATCTTTGCCTTCGGCAAACGCTTTTAATAAACTCGCATCGCCTGATAGGTGTGCCATGATACGCAATTCAATTTGCGAGTAATCGGCAGCCATCAAACGATAACCGGGTTGAGCGATAAATGCCTGGCGGATACGTCGGCCTTCGGCGCTTCGAATCGGAATATTTTGTAGATTGGGTTCTGTTGAAGATAAACGCCCGGTTGAGGCTATCGCTTGTTGGTAAGAGGTATGAACTCGACCGGTGTGCTCATTGATTTGTTTCGGTAAAGAATCGGTGTAGGTGGACTTCAGTTTGGCCAAACTGCGATATTCCAGAATCAGGTTTGGCATTTCATGGCCGTCTTCAGCCAATTGCACTAACACCGGTTCTGCAGTAGAAGGTTGTCCTTTTGGCGTTTTTTTCACAATTGGGAGTTCTAGACGTTCAAACAATACTTCTTGTAATTGTTTGGAGGAATTCAAATTGAATGGGGTGCCGGCGATTAAATGCGCTTTTTGCTCCAACTCAGTGAGTTTTTGTCCCAGTTCATAAGACTGGTCTGCCAGCATTTGACGATCAATCAACACACCATTACGTTCCATTTTTGCCAACACGGGCATTAACGGCATTTCAATTTCTTCAAAGACTTTGTTCAGCGTCGGCTCTGCTTGTAACTTCGGTAATAGGGTTTGATGCAATTGCATCGTGATGTCCGCATCTTCCGCGGCATAAGGTGACGCCGTTTCCAGTTCAATCTGATTGAAGGTTTTTTGTTTTTTCCCCGTACCGGCAATGTCTTTAAATTGAATCGTACTGTGGTTTAAATAAGTCAGTGCCAAGTCATCCATATTGTGGCGGGTAGCGACACTGTTAAAACAATAGGATTCCAGCATGGTGTCATACGCCATGCCTTGGACTTCAATGTCCACATTTTTGAATATGTGCCAGTCATACTTGAAGTTCTGGCCGACCTTCTTGATGGCCGGATTTTCCAGAAGCGGTTTCAGTTTGGCTAAGACTTCCTGCAATGGTAACTGTTCCGGCGCATCATCATAATCATGGGTTAAAGGGACATAGGCCGCGAAATTCTGCCAGGCCTGGTCGTTTTTTTCTGCATAGGCGAAACTGACACCGACAATTTTCGCCTCCATCGCATTTAAAGAAGTGGTTTCGGTATCAATGGCAAAAACGTCTGCGGCTTCCAATTTTTTGAGCCAGGCATCGAAAGTTGTCCAGTCGAGAATGGTTTCATAAGGCTCGGAGGTGATTTCAAGTGTGTCAGTAGTTGAAGCAGGGTTGGGTGCTTTTTTAGATTGACCGTTGGTGACGGTTTCAGAGTGCGCTTTACGGCCACTGCTTTTACTAAAAGGCAATTCGCCTTTTAATACGCGGGTCAACCAGTTGCGTAAGTCATATTCAGAAAATAGTGCTTCCAGTGCCTCCATATCCGCTTCATGGCGTTTGATGTCATTGAGTGCGATTGGTAAGTCACAATCCAAACGAATGGTGGTTAACTGTTGAGACAGTTTCAATTGCTCCAGATTGGCACGCAAGTTTTCACCAATTTTGCCTTTAATCTCATCCGCATGCTCAATCAAATTCTCAATAGAGCCATATTCCGCAATCCATTTTGCCGCTGTTTTAGGGCCACACTTCGGGATGCCAGGAATGTTATCACTGCTATCACCCATCAAAGCGAGGTAATCAATAATCTGTTCTGGTTTCACGTGGAACTTTTCAAACACACTGTCGGGTGTCATCAACGTATCATTCATCGTGTTAACAAGAGTGATGTGTTCATTCACCAATTGCGCCATATCCTTATCACCGGTGGACAGCAAGGCATCCATTTTGGCTTGGGTGGCCTGGTGTGCCAGCGTGCCCATGACGTCATCCGCTTCCACGCCATCAATCACCAACAAAGGAATGCCTAAGGCCTTGATGATGTCATGTATCGGCTCAATTTGAATGCGGAGCTCATCCGGCATTGGTGGGCGATGTGCTTTATAGTCCTCATACATTTCATGGCGAAAATTTTTCCCTTTGGCATCAAACACCACCGCAATACGCTCGGGCTGGTATTGTTCCAATAGTTTTCCAATCATGTTGATGACGCCAAAAATGGCCCCAGTGGCATGTCCTTTTGAATTGGTAAGCGGCGGCATGGCATGAAACGCCCGGAACAGATAAGACGAACCGTCAACTAAGATAAAAGGACTGTCTGGATTGAATTCAGGAAGGATTTGAGTCATTGAATGCTTTGCCTCTAAAGGATTATGCTAAAATATCGCCGTTTATTAAGTCGTAATTTTAACCTTTTCTTAGGACGGTTTGGGATGTCTGTTTATACTGTTGTGAATCAAGCGGAGTTAGAGGCCTTTTTAGCGGATTTTGATCAAGGCTCGCTGGTCGCATTTGAAGGTATTAGCGCAGGCATTGAAAACACCAATTATTTTGTCGACACCACCACGGGTCGATTTGTGCTGACAATCTTTGAACACCATGATTTTGATGAGTTACCTTATTTTCTCGATATTATGGCGTTTATGGCTGAACATAAAATTCCGACGGCTCACCCAAAACCGACTTTAAACGGCTCTTATCTTAAAGAACTGAAAGGGAAACCTGCGGCATTGGTTGAGCGTTTAACCGGTTCTGGTGTCGACCACCCGACACAAACGCAGTGTGAAGTCATGGCAGAAAATTTGGCTAAATTTCATTTGGCCGGTCAAGAGTACGACCAGTTTCGTGCCAACGACCGTGATTTGCATTGGATGAAAAACACCTTTCAAGAAATTAAAACCTTTTTGCCTGAAGATGAAACGGCGTTAATCGAATCGGAGATCCATTATCAAAATAATATTGATTGGTCACAACTTCCGAGCAGCGTCATTCATGCCGACTTATTCTGTGATAACGCCTTATTTAATGGGGATGAGTTGTCCGGTATTATCGACCTATATTATGCCTGTAACTCCACCATGCTTTATGATTTGGCGGTGATGGTGAATGATTGGTGTCGTTTACCGGATTTAAGCTTGAGTCAAGAAAAGATCCAAGCAGTATTACAAGCGTATCAGGCAGTGCGCCAGTTAACAGAGCAAGAGCATCAGTCCTGGCAAGCGGCTCTCAGAATGGGAGCTTTACGTTTTTTCCTTTCTCGTTTGAAAGATAAGCACATGCCAAGAGAAGGCGAAATGACGCAAATCAAAGATCCGAATGTCTTCAAAAACCTATTGATTTCCCACCGAAATTAAGACAAAACTAATCTCGTAATCAAAAAATTCTATAGAAAAAACAGCAAGTTTTTTAGTATTTATCGGTCTGTATTGTTATATTGATGTAACAAAAATATAAGCACTTAATAATATCATCGCTTAACTTCCCAATGACGATAAGAAAAAAGGGGGTTCTATGCAGAACTTACTGAGGAATCTTTGGTTTCGTGATCCCAAAGAAGAAACAACTTTTATCAATGATAATGCTGTGAAAATCCGTGCCGGTATTTTATTGATTATTCCGATTTATATGACGTTTACCTTGATTGATGTGGTGTTTGGGCCGACTTGGAATGTGCTGGAAAACACCACTATGATCGATACATTGGAAACCGATTGGAACTGGCATACCATTTATCAGGTACAAGCGACTCAACGCGCTTATGATTATACTATTCAGACCTGGGTATTGTTTTACGGGCTGTTTGAGATGATTGCCGGTATGTTTGTGACCACTTCTCGTTTGTCTCCGACTATCTACCTTGCGACATTATTGGCTAAAAAAGACAAACCAAATTGGAAACCATTGGTTCCCAAGCGATTTGCTTGGACCATTGGCGCCACCTTTATTACGGTGTGCCTGATTTTCTTTAACCCGGACGTGTTTGCGAACTGGGTCAACACCTTGTTTGGCAGCAAGTTGCTTCCAACGACTGAAAATTATATGCCGGACTGGATTCCATTAGTGTTGGTATGGATTTGTTTAGGCTTTATGTGGCTGGAAGCGATTTTAGGCTTCTGCGTGGGCTGCCAAGTGCATGCGTTGATGGTAAAGCTGGGCATTTTCAAGGAAGAATGTTTGGAGTGTAACAATATCGATTGGGAAGAAATCGCCCGCCGTAATGAAGAACGCAAAGCCAAAGAAGCGGCTGAAAATAAGTCCTAAGTACGAGGCTTTGTATTCTCGTTAAAAACCGCCAGGCCTGGCGGTTTTTTTATATCTACTGATTTATTTTAATAAAAGGTTATTTCGCGGGATCAATCTGTCCGGCAATACTATTATTACAGCGGAACCAGCCAGCAATGCTAATACGTGGTTGCTGGGTTGGAAGTACTTCGTGTGGAATTTGTTCGCTCATGAACACCACCAGCTTGCCTATTTCGGGCGTTACGGTGGCCAGTTTTTTAGATGAGTCTTCATTATAAATCACCAGTTCCCCTCCCCAACCCGTCTGCCAGTCAGGGTTCAGATAAAGCACGGTGGTAACCATTCGGTTGGCGCGTCCACGAAAGCTATCCAGATGTTTTTTATAGAAAGCGCCGGCTTTGTACACCGCAAAATGACATTCATATTCAAACAATCCTAGAAATAAGGCACGGTTCAGCTGATATTGCAGTTCAGCCATTTGTTTGAAATACGTTTGCTGCGCGGTTGAAGCGCCGTCCAACCACTTAATTTGATCACGGCGAATATCGGTGTTGAGTTGGTGCACGTCTCCACGACCGATGCCGGCGCGCTGCAGATTACCTTGATCATCATGCTGTTCGGCTTCAGTCAGCAATTGTTGACAAAGTTCATCCGTTACGGCATGCGGCCATTCAAACCAGCCTTTTTCAACCAATGCATCTAACAGTTGATCCATGATTGAATCGGTTAACTTAAGTGCCATCATTACACCTCATATAAAGAAGCGAATTATGCGCTTAAGTGATTCTTTTGGCAATCAAAATTATGGAGTGGGCAAAGGATTATGTGTTGGAAAAAGGTACTGGGCGTAGATTGTGTTGGTTCCCAGCACCTCTCTCTTATCAAAAGAAAGGTTACCAAGCCTTGTAGGGTAAGAATTTTCCGTTCATTGTGATCACGACGCGGTCACCTGCTGGATTTTCTTCTTTATCAATGTCCATAGAAAAATCAATGGCGCTCATGATGCCATCGCCGAATTTTTCGTGAATCAATTCTTTCATAGTCGGACCATACACACCGACAATTTCATACAATCGATAAATCAAAGGATCCGTTGGCACCAATTTGTCCCAGGATTTATGCGGAAAGTCTTGTAAAGCCGTTTCTACTTCAGCCCCCAAACCTAACAGTGTACATACTTTTGCTGCAGGCCCGGCATCCAGGTGGTTCATGCCGAGACAGGCAGAAGTGGTATAGACTTCACTTAATCCTGCGGCTGCAGCAATATCACACCATCCAACCGACTTTTCAGCCTTTGCCAAAATAATCGCTTCCGTCATTTCTACTTTTGACATCATAGTCTTTATCTCCAATGAAGTTAATCAATATCATTGGTGATATTGCAAGGCTTGTGCCACTTTATTATGTTGTTGATTTTATTATATATATTGTTTTTTTTTGTGTGTTTGGTTATTTAAATGTGCAAAACAGTGTTATGTTTTGGTGCATCTACTTTAAAAATACAAAACAAATGATTATGAAAATAATGGTGCAGATAAACTCGCATTCTTTTCATAAGGCGATAGAATAAGTTTTATGACACATCCCGATCTTATAGCCAGCATTTTACTTACCTTCGGTGGCCTGTTTCTGATTGGGTTAACCGCTGATTTATTAGGTCGACACACGCCTCTCCCTCGAGTGACCTTATTAATTTTTACCGGGTTTTTGATTGGTCCCAGCACTTTGAACTGGTTGCCAACATTTGCTTATGATTGGTTTCCGATCCTGACCGATATCGCTTTGGCGATGATTGGGTTTTTGCTTGGGCAGAATTTAACGCGTGAAAAGCTCACCACCATGGGGCGGCCAATCATCGGCATTTCCATCAGTGTGATGATGATGACGGCCACATTGATGTTCTTTGGGTTATGGCTGTTAGGTGTTCCGATTGAAATGGCGTTAATCTTAGCAGGGATTGCTCCTGCAACAGCCCCAGCCCCCGTCATTGACGTGACTCGAGAAATTGATGCAAAAGGGCCCTTTACCGATACATTATTGGGGGTGGTCGCGATTGATGATGCCTGGGGTATGTTGCTGTTCAGTTTCTTGCTGGTGGTGGCAACGATTGTCGGCGGGAACGGTCATAGTCTGGATGCATTGAATAATGGTCTGTGGGAAGTCTTCGGTGCATTGCTTTTGGGCGGGTTACTCGGATTTCCAATGGCTTTTTTGAACAGCCATCTTTATCCTGGAAAATCGTCTCAAGCAGAAGTATTGGGGTTGGTGTTATTGTGTGCAGGCCTGGCTGAAATGCTTGAAGTGTCTTATATTTTATCTGCGATGATGATGGGCACCGTGGTGGCAAATTTCTCAACCCGGCATCGCCATCGTCCTTTTGATGAACTGGAAATGTTTGAGTGGCCGCTGTTAATTTTATTTTTCTTGCTCGCAGGCGCGTCATTGAATTTATCGGCTTTATATACAGTAGGTTATATGGGAGCAGGCTATATCGTTTTCCGCGTTTTGGGACGGATTTTTGGATCTTACATTGGTGCCAAATGGGCGAGGTGTGATCAAAAACAATATGCCTGGATGGGATTTGCCATGCTGCCTCATGCAGGGGTTCCGATCGGGATGGCATTATTGGCTATTCAGCAATTCCCGCATTTAAAGGCCCCTATCTTGGCAGTGATTTTAAGTGCCACGATTGTCTTTGAATTGGTTGGTCCCATCGCGACACGCTGGCTGTTAATCAGATCGGGTGAGTCGACCAGACAAACGGAATTGGATTTTGATTCCAAGCCTTAACGGTTATAAAAAAGCTTGCCAATAGACAGTGGCTGTCAGCGTTATCAATAAAATGCCTATAACGTTAAAGATAATGCCATAGCGTGCCATGATTTTAACGGTGACAGCCCCACTACTCATGGCGATGGCATTGGGTGGTGTGGCAATAGGTAACATAAAAGCATAACTCGCACAGATAGTGGCTACCATCATAAAGAGTCGGCTATCCAGTCCATTTTGTTCGGTAACAGCATAAATCACTGGGAGCACCATAGAAATTAGAGCAGTGTTACTGGTGATTTCGGTTGAAAAGGTGACGATGGCCGCAATCAAGACTAACAGCATTAGCGGAGGCAGGTTCGTTGCGGTCTGTAACCAAGCCGCCAATTGATCCGCTAACCCTGTATCGGTAAACGCATTGGCAATGGCGAATCCTGCCCCGAATAAGAAGATGATTTCATAAGGGATTTTATGGGAATCATCCCAGTTTAAGATATTAAACGGAGGTAAAAACATCATTAGTCCAAACCCCAATAAAATCCCTTTTTCATTTAACCCCAGCCCGCTGTAATAGGGCTCAATTGGAGAATTAATCAGCAGTAGACTGATTAAAGCGATTAAAGCAACACTGACTTTTTTCTGGTTGGAAGACAACTTTTTGGTGCCTTCCTTTGCTGGAATGAGCGTATTATCTGTGCCAAGTGACAGTATCCAGCCCACGACCAAAAACATCATGAGTGCTAATGGTAAGACTAAAGTAATCCATTGCACAAATGGAATGCTGGCGATGTGATGTTCTTCAAGAATCCCGAATAAAATTAGGTTTGGGGGCGTGCCGATGGGAGTGATAATACCGCCGATACTGGCACCATAAGCAATGGCCAAGGCAAACCGAACCGAACCTTGAGCTTTAAATCCTCCGATAAGAAGAGTGCCAATGGAATAAGCAATAAGGTGGTGGTAGTGTTGGATAAAAAAGCGCTTAAGGTCCCCGAGGTGATGGCCAAGGCGAAAATCATGCCGCGTGCTGTGCTGGGAAAAATGGCCAGCATTTTGTTGGAAATGACTTTATGTAATCCGGTTTTCTCAACGGCAATGGCCAGCATAAACCCACCCAAAAACAAGAAGATAATTGACTTGGCATAATTGGGCGCCACGCTATTGGTATCCGCAATACCGAACATGGGAAAGGCGACAATTGGAAATAGTGCGACCCAACCTAGAGGCAGTGTTTCATTACTCCATAAAATGACCATGAAGGTGACTAGCCCTAGTAGAGCCGCCTGCTGAAAAGGTAATAACATATTTAGAAGCACCAACACTATCAATCCCGTCGAAAGAGCCGTGAATAAGCCTATTGTGGTCTGTTTGGTGTTTGACATGGTCATTCCTTTCAGCGGTTTTATTGTAAGATTTTAATCAAATTACACAGCTTTTATGCAATTGATTTTATCTTTCCCTATAATGATTTTAATTATCAATAGAGTTTATTTTTATGGCGACCCATTTTCCAATAGAAACCAATAAATCAGGCTGTTCTCAGTGTCATGCACCGTTAGGGTTTGAATTTACCTTTGCGTTTCAACCGATCGTTCATGTTTTTGATAAGGAAGTATGGGGGTATGAAGCTTTGGTGCGCGGCCTGGAAGAAAAAACCGCTTGGAGTGTTTTAAAGCGTGTAAACGATGATAACCGTTATGCTTTTGATCAAGCTTGCCGAACCAAGGCCATTGCACTCGCCAGCCGATTAAAGTTAGACAAAATGTTGAGTATCAACTTTTTACCGAATGCGGTTTATGAACCGAAACATTGTATTCAAAGTACGTTAAAGGCGGCCGAAGAACATCAATTTCCATTAGAAAAAATCATGTTTGAAATCACCGAATCAGAACAGGTTGTGGATCGAGCTCATCTAACGAAAATTTTTGAATATTATCAATCTCAGGGTTTTACCACTGCGTTGGATGATTTTGGAGAAGGCCACGCGGGCTTGAATATGTTGGCCAGCTTTATACCGAATATTTTAAAAATTGATATGGAACTAATAAAGAACGTTGATCAAAGTCCGATTAAGCAAGCCATTACAAAAAATCTAATTCAGATGTGTAATGATCTCAATGTTACCGTATTGGCAGAAGGGATAGAACGTATCGAAGAAGTACAATACTTTAAAGATCTCGGTGTGCCTTTAATGCAAGGCTATTTTTTCGCTAAGCCAGGGTTTGAGACGTTACCTAAAGTCGATTTTTCCTTTTTAAGTTAATACCTTATATCCTTTTATACAAAACCATGTTTTTATCACTTCAATCAGTTTCTATTTTTATATATAGATAACCTTCATACTTTTTTTCTTATTCCAATCAATTTACTAATTCTATTAGTATAGTAGTAACTTTTAAAGTAATTGCTTTTAAGTATTTATACCATTATAGTTCCCCGAAAACCGCCTCTAAGTACAAGGTTTGATGCAAGTGAGTCTTGTATTTTCAATCAACAACATGCTGTTTCATTGAACATTCAACGAAGAAATTTTAAGGAACAAACCCGATGGTAGATAATCAAGTCAACCTAAGATTCATTGTCAAAGTTGACAAGCAGAATCGAATTAATTTTATCAATAACGAATATGCTGATTGGTTAGGCTATCAGCCTGATGAATTACTCGAAAATTCTACCAGTGTCTTTTTCGTAAATGAAACTCCGGATGTTATTCAAAAGAGTATCGATGATGAAGTTCATCATGGAAGAGCGGTAAGCTTAGCCATTAAAGAAAAAAAGAAAAACGGTGAAACCTTCTGGGTTGATATTCGGGTTCAGCCCGTTATGGAAGCCGGTGAATACCAAGGCTATACCGTAATCAAGCGATTGATCTTACAAGAAGATCGTGTTGCAAAGTTGGAAAAAGTTTACCGCGACATTGCAAAGGGCAAAAAAACACTGATTAAAGGTGAAGTGGTTCATTGCCATAACCACCGGTTGAATAAATGGTTTCGTTTAAATAAGTTAAACATTGTTCAAAAAGTATTGGCCGCCGTGACTTTGACGGCAATCGTGCTGCTATCGTTGGCGTATATCTATGAAAATGAGCAAAAAGACTTCATCTTTAATGAAGTGATCGGTGATCAATCTGGCAATATCCAGGATATGGTGGATACCTATTTTAATAACAAGCTGGATATTGGCGAGGCCGCGTTAGCGGGGATTGCCAAAATGCCCGGTTTTGCCGATGCTTTTGCACAAAAAGATATGGCAAGTTTGGATGTGATGCTAGGAGGCTTAGACGCTTATTTTGCCAAAAACAGCAATAACAAAGGCGTTAAGCTACAGCTGGTCGATAAGGAGGGTATGTCATTTTATCGGAGCTGGGTTAAAAAGCATAAGCAGTTTGACGTTTCTTGGCGCAAAGATGTGGCATATCAGAATAAAAAACCAGGGTTACATCGTACGTATTCGATTGGAAAAATGGCTTTAACCCTTAAAAACCATATCCCAATTTATGGCGATAAGGGTCAGTATTTAGGGTCGGCCGTCTTAATACAAGGGTTAGGCTCTGTTCATAAATCATTACTGCCTAAAAATATCGTGTTTATCACCGCTGTTAAGAAATCTTACTTGACGAAAAGAAATCAAGAGGTGGCGAAATTTCCTGCGGTGTTCAATGATGATAAGTTAGTTTTATCGTCTAAAAAGCATTATGAGACGGAAAGAGGACGTCAGCTTGTAAAAGATTTGCATGCCATGTCCAGCCAAACCTTATTGGAAAAAGGGTATATTCTGGATGACAAGTATCTTCATATAGCCTTGCCTTTGAAGGATGAACAACAGCAGGTCATGGGGTATATCATTGCTTCTCAAACGATTAACAAATTCATTAAGACATTAAATAACCGTTATCAAGCCGCAGAAGACACAACAACGGCGATTTTGATTACGTTCATCATCGTCACAATTCTGTTAATGATTATTTTGCAATATGTTGTCATTCGCCCACTGCGTAAGGCAGAGAGAACGATGCAGACAGCCGTTAAGAATTCAGACTTGTTTGCCCGTTTGTCTAATTACGGCGAGGATGAAATTGCAAAATTGGGATACGCTTATAACCAACAGGCGATGTTATCTCAAGTTGCAATTTCCGAAATGAACACCGCCATGGAACAAATCGTGGCAGGTCGTTTAAATCATCAAGTGACTTTTCCGTTTGAATCGGATTATGGGTTATTAAAAGGTCGGATGAACGAAACATCGCAGAGTTTGAAAAGCACCTTCGCCGCGATTGCAGATGTCATGAATGATTTGAAAACAGGTCATTTTGATGCCGAAAGTAATGCTTCTTTAGAAGGTGCTTATGCAGAAGTGGTCGAAGATTGTTTAAGTGCGATGCATGACTTGAATGTCATCTTTTCTGATATTTCGCGAGTCATGGCGTTGGCGGCAAAAGGAAAATTTGATGAGCTAATTCTGGTTGCTGCTGATGGTGATGTGAAGCGTTTGATAGACACCTTAAATTCAACTTTAAAACAGTTGGATGCCGGTTTTGGAGATGTCATCAGTGCGGCACAACGTCTAGCAAAAGGGGATTTGACCCAGCCGATTGAGGCAGATTATGAGTATAAAATCGGAGAGGCCAAACAGGCGATCAATGAATCGATGTCTGGACTGGGTGTCGCTTTATCAAAAATACTCGATATCACCCATCAGTTGTCTTTGGATGTGAGCACGGTGAATGAAGGCACACAAAGCTTGAATAGCCGAACACAAGAGCAGGCAGCTTCTTTAGAAGAAACGTCGTCCGCAATGGAACAGACAGCCGCCCAGACGAGAAGCAACCTGGATCATACCCAAGAAGTGAACCGAATTACGGAAAACCAAAGTGGGTTACTCACGGATGCGAATAAAGTGATGGTGGAGACTCAACACTCCATGGGCAGTATTGAGCAAGCCTCTAACCAGATTAAAGAAATCACCACGTTAATTGATTCCATTGCTTTCCAAACTAACTTGTTGGCATTAAATGCGGCAGTGGAAGCGGCACGAGCAGGTGACCATGGACGTGGTTTCGCTGTGGTGGCAGGTGAGGTCAGAAATTTGGCTGGAAAATCGGCAGATGCCGCCAAGCAAATTGGTAAACTGGTAGAGAACACTTCAGAAGCTATTGCCGTTGGTGCGAATCAGGTAGAAGAAGTGGCACAATCACTTAACAATATTACCAATGAAACGCTTAAAGTGAGAGAATTGGTAGAAAATGTGACCCGCGCGTCTAAAGAGCAGTCTCATGGTATTGATGAGATAAACAAAGCGATTACAACGATTGATGGAGTCACACAGCAAAATGCGGCCTTAGTCGAAGAGACAACGGCGACAACTGAATCCATGAATCGTTCTGCTGAAGAGCTGATGGATGCCATTAATGCTTTTAAAATAAAGTAATTATAGCCAGGCCTGGCCGATTTTGACGGGGAAGGGTGTTTTTATCAACCTCTATATGAAAGGAAAAGAGCGCTGATTTTTCACGAACAAATCCCAGCGGTTCATCATTTAAATGAGACACTTCAGCCGGATGCCTACATTGAACTTCTTCCTGATTGGTTGATTGTGGTTGCTGATGTACAGAACTCTACTCAAGCCATTAAAGAAGGTCGATACCGAGATATTAATACGGCTGGTGGCAGTACCATTGCAGCCGTGCTTAATGCGGTTAAGCCGTTAAAAATTCCTTATGTGTTCGGGGGGGACGGCGCTTCTTTCTGTGTACCTTCTGAGGCCATTGAACCTGTCAAAAAAGCCTTAAAAGGTTGCCAGGAGTTGGCTTTAAGTGGGCTTAATCTAGATTTACGTGTCGGCATCGTGCCTTATTCTGAGTTGAAAAATCCAATCCTTCTGTGTCGTTATCAAAGCACGCCCAGTTTGACCCAATATTTTTTTATGGGGGGAGGCATGGAAGAGGCGGATGACTTAGTGAAAAGTGATACGACGTATCATTTGTCAGACGCCGTTGAGGCGGATGCTGACTTTAGTGGGTTTGAATGTCGTTGGAATGAGGTGCCCAGTGCACAAGACGTGACATTCAGTTTGCTGGTAAAAGCCCGAACGGAAAATCAACAAGAGGCTCTGGCCCTATATCAAGACTTGACTCAGCGTCTCACGAATTTATTGGGTGAGGTTAATCGTCATCACCCTCTAAGTGAACAGGGTTTGTCTTTATCTTTTCAACCCGGAAAATTGAAAGGAGAAGCGGTCGTAAAAAGCTTTAGCAGCATTCAAACGGGCTCGGTTTTTTCCCAATGGCTGATGATAGGTAAGTTGTTGTTTCAGAATCTTGTAGGACGATATTGGATGCGGTTTAAAAAACACGAAATGGGGGCTGACTGGGGGCGTTATAAATCGGATTTGCTGATGAATTCGGATTATTTAAAACTGGATGATACTTATCGTACTGTGATGAGTGGTACCCATGAAACGGTCGCCTCATTGATTTCTTGGTTGGAATCAGAATACCAGAAAGGCCAGTTGTTTTATGGGGTTCATCAAACGCATTCAGCTGTGGTAACGTGCCTGGTTGCCAAAACCGGCATTGAACATATTCATTTCGTGGACAGTGCGGAAGGCGGTTATGCGATGGCTGCCAAACAATTAAAGAAACAAATACAACAGTTCTATCTCAATTCTACGCTGTAATCAATTTAAAACCTGACTAGCCCATTGCGCCGAAGACTAGGCCTACATAGGTCGTTAATGCCATGGCTAAAAACCCCCAGATAGACATTCTCAGAGCGCCTTTTAACATATCTGCGCCGCCGGTTTTGGCTGCGATTGCTCCTAAAATAGCCAGGAGTGCCAGAGAGCTGGACGCAATAATAATCCCCAAATTTTCCATCGGTAGGATGGCGACCAGAATGACAGGTACCGCTGCCCCTGATACAAACGAGGCGGCAGAGGCAAAGGCGGCTTGCAAAGGGCGAGCGGTATGGATTTCAGACAAGCCCAACTCATCCCTGGCATGTGCGCCGAGTGCATCATGTTCCATGAGCTCGGTAGCGACTTGGTTGGCTGTTGCTTCGCTGACGCCGCGTTGACGATAAATCAAAGCCAGTTCGGCATGTTCGGTTTCCCAGTCTTCTTCCAGAGCAATTTTTTCTTTTTCAAGGTCGGCTTTTTCCGTATCGGATTGTGAACTCACGGAGACATATTCCCCAGCAGCCATCGAAAGCGCGCCTGCTACAAGAGCCGCCACGGCTACCAGCAGAATGGCATCCTTTTCAGCTCCGGAAGCAATGACCCCTACCAATAAACTGACGACGGAGATGATACCATCATTAGCGCCTAATACAGCGGCTCTCAACCAGCCCATTCGGTGGCTGAAATGCTCTTCGGTTAAGTGAGTATCCAGCATTTCTTCAGTAAAGTGCGCCATGAGTATTTTTCCTTGAAAGTATTTTTATGAATTATCCGCAGGAGGGTTCGGTAATTTATGATGGTTAGAATAATTAGAAAACAGTAAGCCAATAATAAAGCCGATTCCAATTAAGATAACCACTAGCAAGGCTCTAGGAACCGTTAAACTCCAGATTAAAAATTCAATTTTCACGGTGACCATATTCTGCAATAAAAAAATGACAGATACCGTCACTAGAATGATAGAAAGAATCGATTTTGCTTTGTTCATGTGCGCTCTTCTTTGTAATGATTTGATTAAATCCAGACTTCTTCTGCATATTCAACAATATGAACGGTTTTATGGAACCGTTCTTCAATGGCGGTTTTAAAAATTTCTTGTTTGTCTCGTTCACCATGAATCAAGAACACCTTATCGAGTTTTTTAAAGTTTCCAATCCAATTCAAAAGCTCGCCTTGATCCGCATGGGCAGAAAAGCCATTAATCATGTACATTTTTGCCCGCACTTTGATGGTTTCTCGATAAATTCGGATTTCTTCAGCGCCATCCACCATTAAACGGCCGAGAGTTCCTTGGGCTTGATAGCCAACAAAAATAACACTGTTGCGAGCATTCCATAACCGGTGTTTGAAGTGGTGCAGAATGCGACCGCCACTACACATACCGCTGCCTGCAATGATGATGCAGCCGGATTCTTCATCGTTGATTTTCATCGAATCTGACCCTTTTAGAGTATATTCCAAAGGCGGAAAATCGAAAACGGATCCATCCTTTTTGATGAAGTCATTCGCAGTTTCATTCAGCTCTTCATGGTATTGGTTATAGATATCGGTGGCTCGGATGGCCATGGGAGAGTCTAAAAAGATTTTACAAGGCGGAAGCTCATCATCGTAATACATCTGTTTGAGCAACAGTAAAATTTCCTGTGAACGTTCTACCGCAAAAGAAGGGATTAAAACATTCCCCTGATTCATTAAGGTGTTGATGACGGCTTCTTTAAACTCTTGGATACTGCCTTCTAAAGCACGGTGATTTCGATCTCCATACGTGGATTCAATGTAAAGCGCATCCGCATTTTGAACCGATTCTGGTGGCGGCATGATGACATCTTCGTCATTGCCTAAGTCGCCTGAAAAAACGATGGTTTTGCTTTGTTGTTCTTCTTTAAAATCAACTTGAATGGTTGAGGAGCCTAAAATATGTCCAGCATTTCTAAAAGTGGCTTTCACGTCTTTATTGATGACAATCGGTTGGTCATACTCGGCATACTGAATGTCTAAGTCAAAGACTGATTGAACATCTTCAAGGGTATACAGTGGTAGGGTGACTTTGTCTTCCTCTCCACGACGCTGCGCTTTTTTGAACGCCGTTTTGTAATCTTCGTGCATAATCTTTGCACTGTCCAATAGAATCACTTCCATGATATCAATGGTGGCTCTTAAACTGATAATACGGCCTTTAAAGCCTTCCTTAACCAGTTTTGGAATGCGCCCAACATGGTCCAGATGGGCATGTGTAATTAGCAAAACATCGATTTTTTTAGGATCAAACCCAAAGTCTTCATAAGCACGTTTTTCAGCATATCCTTGAAACATGCCACAATCGATTAGGATTTGAGGTCCTTGTTTGAGTTGTAAAAGGTGACAGGAGCCCGTCACGGTTTCTGCTGCTCCAAAGGATTGAATCGGTGTCATAGTGCTATCCTCAATCGGTATATTCCCGAACCTGATTATAAATAAGCATTTTTATTTATTTTACCTAAAATGACAAAATGGGGTGGTTAAAGTTGTGTGAAATCAATAGGTCTCCAACAGATCATATGGCAGGCTGATGAGGAGTTTCAATGCGATGGTTAGTAAGATCAGAGCGGCAATTTTATGTAAGCTACGTTGTATTTTTTCAGATTGAATCCAGTTTTTTGCAAATCCAGCCAACATTGCAATGCTGCTGAAAACCATCAGTGTCACCATAATCGTGATACTGCCAAGCATGAGCATTTGTTGAGAGACCGAACGCGCACTGGTATCTATGAACTGTGGCAACAAGGCGAGGAAGAAAATGGAGACTTTCGGGTTGGTGAGATTCATCCAAATGCCACGTTGATACAATTGAATGGCAGATAATGTGCTGACTGAATTGTTTTTTAGATGAAACGCGCCTGATTGATAGCTTTTCCAGGCTAGGAAGAACAGATAGCCTGCGCCCAGTATTTTTAACAATGTGAAAGCGATCTCAGACGTCTGGAAGATCATCGTAATACCCAAAGCCGCAGCTAGGGTATGAACAATTAACCCCGTACATAAGCCGAGAGTTACCCAGATGCCCGCTATACGTGTATAAAGTGCAGATTGCATTAATACATAAAGATTATCGGGTCCTGGAGAGAGGGCCAGTAAGAACATGACTAAAGTAAAAGAAACAAAGGTATCGAATGGCATTTTGTCGTCAAATCAAGTGTTTTATTTTGGCCACCAGCCAAGGAGAGATGGTAGAGGTTAATAGAGCCAATGCAAATAAATTACCTTGTTGTAGGTTAAATACTTGGTGAATGTCGTCAAGTGGTTGGTGTAAGACAAAATAGCCCAATCCATATTCAAACCCAATGGTGAGGCTCCCCCAAAAAAGACCAACCTTGAGATAAGTTTGTGGATCCGTCGCTTTTAACCAGTTAATAAGCAGATAACTGATGACAATAATGATGACTGATAAGATAAGACCACTGAGCGGTAAGGCTATTTTGTCACCGAATACTGGGTTTAGAATCGATTCTCTGAATGCGCCATTTAAAATGGCCATTAATACAATCAAACACCATATGATTGCGGCTTTGATATAAATTTTCATAGAGTTTTCATTGCTAAACTAAACAAAGCGTCTCTTGTCTGGTTTGACTGATATTACAGATGTGATTATGTGGAATCGTCATTAGAATAAACCGTCACACGATTACGACCGGCATGTTTGGATTCGTATAGTCCTAAATCGGCTGAATGAATGAGTTCAGAAATGGTTTGGTTTGCTTTCACAGTGGCTACTCCGATACTAACAGTGAGGTTACCCACTTCAATGAAAGAAGTGTTTTCTATATGTTGGCGGAACGCTTCGGCTGCAGAAACGGCTTGTTGTAAGTCTTCATTTTCTAAAATAACAATGAATTCTTCTCCGCCCCATCGTCCAATGTGGCTATGTTGGGCAAAAGATTGTTTAAGCTGTTCTGAAAGCTCTTTCAAGACTTCATCGCCTATCGTATGCCCATGTGTATCATTGATCTTTTTAAAGCAATCAATATCAATCAGCAATAAGCTGTATATTTGGTGTTCGTCTTCATATTTTTGGTGTAAATCTTCCAAAACACGTTCGATTTTTAAACGATTACAAAGCTGAGTTAAAGGGTCCGTAGTGGAGAGTTGTTCCAATATTTTGTTTTTATGCAGAAGGTCTTCTCTTGCTTTGCTGAGCTTTTGGGTGCGGGAACGGACTTCCTGCTCAAGTGTTCCATTACTGATTTTCAGTTGTTGGTTGATGTGGTTGAATTTACGCGTAATCATCATGGCAAAAGCCAAACTTACTAAAATTAATAAGCCAGCCACGGTGAGAATGTTGTGCATCAATTGATCCACACGTACTTTAGAGTCCGCAATGAGATTTTTCATTTCTTGAGCCTGAAATAAAGAAAACTCATTGACTCTTTGGCTAAACTGCTCTAAACGAGGAAGGGCCTGGGTCATGAGTATTTCTTTGCCTTTTGATGCTTCGCCATTCATGCCCAATTGGGCCACGCGCTTTTGTATCGGGGAAGTCACGCGAGCAAGAGCGTTCATTTCTTCTAACCACTTCGTTTCAGCAGGATTGCCACTGACTAAAAGCGCTAACTGGTTACGGTAGATCATATAGTTTCCGCCATCCCGGTAGAAATCCATTAAAGCGGCATCTTTTTCAAAGGGGTCTTCCTGTAAGTAAATACGTTCCAGTTGAATGGTCCGCTTTTGACCGTGGATATGTAAGTTGAGTAAATTATGGAGTTTTTGGTATTGAGAAACGATAATTTGGGAGGTATGTTCCAGGCTATTGTTGGTTAATTGCTTGGCACTGAAAACGAGAATTGAAACCAAAAACAATACTAATATAAATGCACTGATTGTGAGAAGGTTATTTGTATTGAAAAGAATTGGTTTGATCATTTTTTAAGGGTCATTTATCAGCATTTATCATTCATCGGTAAGAGCTTAATTTTTCTATAAAATTTCGGTTATTCATAAAATTTAATTGTACATAAATATACTTAGGCAAGTAAAGTTTTTTCGACTATTTTTCTCTCTAACTTATTGAAAAATTAAAGGAAACCCTGATTCAGAAAGGTCTTAAAGGCCTTAATGTGTTTAACTTAGATTGCTTTATGTTGGTGATTGTTGGTTAAGTTCAATCTTAATATTTTTCATACCCTACAAGGATATTTGTCAGAAAAGCCACTTGTTTTCAATCCAATCAAAGTAGGGCGCGAGTATGCTGACATTTCTCTCCGCCCAATATCAGGATGACGTTTACCGAGATTTCCGAATTTTTTAATTAAATAAATAACTTACTGTTATTTGAGCATGGACTCTGATATCAAATGTGAAACGATTATGAATTTAATCCATGTTATTTTTATGGGATATAACCCAGCCATGACTTATCCAACGCCAATCACCGTTGGGCATCATTTGGGTACAGGCATAGCGGCTTCGAGGGGGGTCGAGTGGTGCATCACTGGTGACCTCCAAGCGGGTTTCGCTGGCCCAGTTCAGCAATAAAGGCTCCCCATGTTGGTTAAAGCACTGAATGTTGCGTTGGGGAGGGTTGGCGAATTCTAAAATCATTTTAGGAGGATTTTCAGTGATGACCGGATCAAAGGGGGTGATTTTGTTGACCGGAAACACATGGGTATTCACCTTTAATTTGAAAGCATCCATGTCGGCATAAACTTCACTCATTGGAAACCGCATGAGTGCTCTTAAGTCAGATTGATACCCCACAGCCCCCGAGTTTTGAGCGATTCCAACATAGCCCATTTTTTGAACAAGGTTGGCTAGCGCTTCAGAATATTCGCCATAAGGATAAGAAAACAACTTGGTTTGATTCGTCTGCTCGCCGAGTTCGGATTTTAAGCGTTGCTGCGCCACCTTAATTTCCTGTGTCACCCGTGTTTTCCAAGTATCATAAGATTCATCAGGTTGCTGAACCAGTTTCTGATGGGTTTTAGCATGGTTGGCGAATTCTGCGCCATATTGTTGCATTTCTCGCATTTGTTCCCATGTCATATTCGATTGATACCCTTTATCGATGGCATCGGTATTCACAAAAACCGTCATCGGCCATCCTCGTTTTTTAAAACGCGGAAACGCTTCTGTATAGACGCTTTTCCAGGCATCATCAATGGTAAAAACCACCGTTTTCTCTGGAATAGGGGTTTGATTTTTTAACGCTGTGACCAGCTGAGACAAGGACCAGACGTTAAACTGGTTTTGCTCCAAGTAGTCCAGTTGAGCATCAAATTGTGCCAAGCGAATATTGGTGCTTGGGTATTCGTTCTTTCCAAAGTGGTGGTAAATTAAAATCACTGCGCTATTTGAATGTTCAACTGGCGATGGTGCTTGGTCTGAAACGGCTTGTTTTGGAGGAGGTGTCGCGTTAGAAGTCAAAAAGACGAATGTGGAAATGAAGACAATCAACGTGCCGATGCCACTTAAAAACAAGAGGGGGTTACGGGTCACAATCGAATGTAATTTTTGTGCTGCCGACATAAAATTTATCCATTTAACGTTATTTTTTGCATATGGTTGATTGTACAAGATTTTAATTGAAAACCTATCCTTGTCGCAAAATAGCCAGGCCTGGTCATTTTTGACTGTGTTTACGTCAACTTTGTTAAAATACCGTTTCATTTTTTAAGGATTGATGGTGTGAATTGTCCCCTGTTAACGATTAAAGCAGCTGCCAGTGTGATTACGGAAGGCGGTGTACTGGCGTACCCGACGGAAGCGGTGTATGGTTTGGGATGTGACCCGTTAAACAAAGACGCTTTTCAACAATTGTTGCAGTTGAAGCAGCGACCGTTGGAAAAAGGGGTGATTTTGATTGCTTCGAGCGTTTCGCAAGTCGAACCATTTGTGAAGTTACACAATCAAGCTTGGACAGAAAAGGTGTTAGCCAGTTGGCAAGTCGTGAACCAACCCATTACTTGGGTGTTGCCAGCGACAGACAAAGTACCGGAATGGATTACCGGCGGTAGAAGCACCGTTGCGGTTAGGGTGACCCAACATCCAGATGTGATGGCGTTATGTAACCAGTTGGGGTTTCCCATTGTGTCCACCAGCGCCAATGTGAGTGGCACGGATCCAGTTACAACCCTCGCAGACTGCTGTCACGCTTTTCCCGGGTTATCTATTATGCAAGGAAGCTTGATGGGAATTGCTTCGCCTTCTCAAATATGGGATGCGCAATCACAAACTCGCCTGCGCTAAGGTTTTTTAGCATTTTGATATAAAGGCTCTACCTTTTTAGCGTATCGTTTCAAATCTTCAATTCGGGTTTCGTTGGAAGGGTGTGTGCTTAAGAACTCAGGGGGAGCGTCTTTTGAAATTTTAGCCATTTTCTGCCAGACACTGACAGCGGCATAAGGGCTATAGCCTGCTCTTGCTGCAAGTTCAACGCCCATTCGATCGGCTTCGGTTTCATGCGTTCGACTGTTCGGCAGTAAAAACGTGGTTTGTACCACCATGCTACTGGCATCCATCGCTGCGCCTTCCATTCCGGTAATGAGACTCAAAGCCGTTAAACCTACTTGGCTCACCAAGGCTTGAGAAGCACGTTCACGACCATGCTCCCTTAAGGCGTGAGAAATTTCATGTCCCATAATGGCGGCTATCTCTGCATCCGTCAACTTGAGCTCGGTTATGATGCCCGTATAAAATGCAATTTTTCCGCCAGGCATACACCATGCATTCAATTGATCAGATTTTAATAAATTCACTTCCCAGTTCCAGCTGGGCGCATCTTCACGGAAGATTTTGGTTTGAGGAATGAGCCGATCAGCCACCGTTCTAATCCGCTTTACCATGATGGGATCGGTATTAAGCGTTTTATTCTTTTTTGCTTCCGCTAAAATCTCGCCATACGCTTGTTCAGCGCCTTTCTGCATTTCAGCCTCGGAAATTAAAAGCATCTGTTGGCGCTCGACGCCAACCGTGCCTTTTTTCGTCGTGGCGCCGCTACAACTTAACAGTCCAAAAGCACTGATGGAAAGGATAACGGGAAACAAAAAGGATTTAAAGGACATGGCATTTCTCTTAGATATGATCGGAATATTTTAAAGAAGTTATAAGGGTTTTTCTATAAAATACAAGCTAAATAAATGAAGGAAATTCTATGTTTGATCATACACAAGATGCCGTGAATGTCGAAAAAGTAAAAAATTATTTACTCGGGTTGCAGGATGATATCTGTCAGCAACTTGCTGAAGAAGATGGTTCAAAAGACTTTATTGTGGATGCATGGGACAGAGAGCCAGATGAAGGAATCATGGGATTAACTGGGGGTGGCCGAAGCCGGGTGCTAGAAGGCGGAGACATCATTGAAAAAGGCGGAGTGAACTTTTCCCATGTCCGAGGTAAAACCTTACCGGCTTCCGCGACGGCACATCGTCCCGAGTTAGCAGGCCGCTCTTTTCAAGCATTGGGTGTTTCGCTGGTAATCCACCCTCGTAACCCTTATGTCCCTACGTCACACGCCAATGTACGCTTGTTTATTGCTGAAAAAGAAGGTGAAGCGCCTGTCTGGTGGTTTGGGGGTGGATTTGACTTGACACCTTATTACCCGTTTGATCAGGATATTCTCCATTGGCACCTGACCTCCAAAGAAGCTTGTGATCCTTTTGGCACAGACGTGTATACCAAATATAAAGCCTGGTGTGATGAGTATTTCTTCTTGAAACACCGCAATGAAACCCGCGGTGTGGGTGGTTTATTTTACGATGACTTAAATGAAAGTACCTTTGGCTGGAATTTCGATAAGTGTTTTGCGTTTATGCAGTCAGTTGGCGACCACTTTATCAAGGCGTATCGACCTATTGTTGCTCGCCGTAAAAATTTAGATTACGGAGAGCGCCAAAGAGACTTTCAGTTATATCGCCGAGGGCGTTATGCTGAATTTAATCTGGCTTTTGACCGAGGCACGATATTTGGCCTGCAAACCGGGGGGCGCACGGAATCGATTTTAATGTCGATGCCGCCTCTAGCAACTTGGAAATATGACTATCATCCAGAGCCGGGAACAGAGGAAGCTAAGTTGTATGATTATCTTTCTCCTAAAGATTGGTTAGCCAGCTTTAAGGATTCTTAAATAGGACAGTTTATGGATAGAGTGCGTATCGATAAATGGTTATGGGCCGCACGCTTTTTTAAAACCCGGGGTGTGGCGCTAGATGCCGTGAAAGGTGGAAAGGTTGAGCTCAATGGGTCCAAGCCAAAGCCCAGCAAACAGGTTTGTGAGGGGGATAAACTCAAAATTACCCAACCGCATCGCAAAGTCGAAGTGACGGTCATCGGCATTACTGACAAACGCGGTTCTGCGGAAGTCGCTGAAATGCTTTACCGATTGGATGTTGAGCTTTTAAATCAAAAAGTCCCCTCCCCGTTATTAGCTTTAGCAGGTTATCGTGAAAAAGGAGCGGGTCGCCCAACCAAGCGAGATCGTCGAAAGATTGAGCAACTGTCTTTTGGTGAAGAGTAACCCCTGTTTTAAGTGTGTATCACAAAGATACCGAGCGTTTTACTCGAGTCCTTGAACGGTTTCATTTGACGTATAGAAGTTCCATGTCACGGTCATGCCAAAGGTTTCGGACTGGGTTGTTTCGATTAAAGGGCTGTTTTCAAAAACAGTATTGCTCAAATCACGTAACCGATAAAAAGCTCCCACCCAATAATCCCCGATATGCCAATTCAAACTCATTCCATAAAGCATTCCCGAAAATCCGCCTGTTGGTCGATAGGCCGGTCGGGTAGCATTGGCTTCACTGGGTTTGACGCCATAAAAATAATTATTTTTTTTGGCCGTGGCAAAATTAGCATTTATTTGTAAGGTGATTTTAATCCGCTGTTTATGGGTAAAGTTTTGGCGATAGTAATAATACAGTCCGGGTGAAGTAACAAACCCTTCTTCATGAACGGAACGAAAGTCCGTTGCTAAAATCCATCGAACCGGCCATTCTAATTTTACTTGGTTTAATTCATTTTGATAGAGACCAACTTTAATGACAGGACCAATTCCTGCTGAGGCATCTAAGTCTTCCATGCCTTCTCGCGCTGCATTATCCTTGCTCGAAACCGGAACCGTGCCGGATAGGCTTAAATCTAATTCGACGTTTCGATAGGTATAAAGCGGTTTTTTAATTTCACGTTGATTAATTGTAAAGCTTGGGCTGCGGTAAGTGATATAGGGAAAAGGAAGGATTAAATTGTTTTGTTCTTTCGAGCCGGGGTAATCGGGATAAGACAAAAGAGAGGGACCCAGGCCGAACTCCCATTTAGGTAAGGTCTGCTCTTCTTTCGCCATCACTATGGTTGCCAAGAGTGCCCAAAGAAAACAGATAAAAGCCACTTTGATCATCATGGGGTCAATTATGCCTTTAAAAGCCATAATAAAAAAGCAAAGAATTTTTGAAGCGGGGGTTTAAGGGTTTCCACTAACCTAAAAGAGAGACTTTATGCTAAAGTCTTATGCATAAGAATGCTTACTCTAATAGAGTAACGGAAGTGAATTGCCTAGGAGTAAAAGGTGACAAAAAAATACTTGGTTTTATATGACGCTAAAATCGATTCAAGTGCGTTTGAACAAGAGATTAAACCATTATTGCCGGACGCTTGTGAGTGGGTTGCTTACCAAGGCCAATCATTAGAGGGGTTATCTCCTTCAAGTCCAGTGCTAACCTGGTTGGGCGATGAAGACTTATGTCAAATACTACCGATTGCATCGGCTGAGAAATGGCAGATTGGATTCATTCCGCATCCGGAAATGGTTCGTGCTTATCGTGCATTCTTTATTCCACAAAAGCCGTCCGACGCGATAGAGGATATTTTGGCGGCAACGGATGCAACACCAGCTGATTTAATGTTATGCAACCATGAAGTGGTTCTCGGCACGGTCATGATTGGGAATCCGGATATTATGAAACCGGCGGCGTTGGTTGATGAAAGTTTATGGTGCAAATTTAAGAACCTGATGTTGTTAACGTTTAATTTGAAAAAGACCTGTTTGCTGCCATATCAATTTTTGACCAAAAAAGAAAACCAGGTGAATACGGCGGCTTTAGGCATCACGATCGTGTACCGTCCCGGTAACAGTGAATTTACCAAAAGAGTGGTTGGGGAAACCGAAAAAGATGAAGCGACTTTGAATGCAGTGATTTTAGCGCCTCGGAGTATTTCAGAAGTGCTGCATTTTTTGTTAACGCGCGTTTTACCGAAAAAAGTATTCGCTAAAGGTACTTTGCCAAATTATTTAGGGCATATCAAAACAGAAAGCGTGAAGGTTAGTGGGAATGACTTGGTGGATTTCAGCATTGATGGGGTAGCTCACCATGCTGAAAGTGTTAATGTTTCGGTAGAAAATGATGCGTTACAAGTACTCAGTAAAACCATGCCTGAAAAGGTCAGTAGCCAGGATCAGAAAGAATCGGTTCGGGTGGATCGATTGCCGAAAGGCCAGGTGGTCAAAGAGTTGGTAACGCAGCATCTTCCCTTGATTCACCATGCCGACCAAGAAGAAGTCAAAGAGGTTTTCATGACTTTGAGAGAAAATGCTCAAGCATCTGAAGCTTATTTGGTTTTGATGGTATTGGCGATTTTACTGGCTACCGTCGGTTTGTTTGCCAACTCTTCCCCCGTGATCATTGGGGCGATGATTTTAGCGCCCTTAATGTCTCCGATTGTTTCCCTTTCAATGGGCGTGTTAAGGCAAAATGGGGACCTGGTCGCCACCAGCGCGAAAACCCTTTTCATCGGCATTGTTTTGTCGTTATTTTTTGGCACGTTACTGACACTGTTAACTCCGTTATATACGGTGAACTCTGAAATCAGTGCTCGATTAAGCCCAACCATACTGGATTTGGGGGTTGCTATTATTTCAGGTATTGCCGCTGCCTATGCGAGTGCGAGATCGGAAGTCGCGAAGAGTTTGGCGGGGGTTGCTATTGCGGTGGCTTTGGTTCCTCCACTCGGGGTTTCCGCCATCGGAATTGGCTGGTGGGATTGGAATGTATTCTCTGGTGCCTTTTTGTTGTTTATGACGAACTTGGTTGGTATTGTGTTGGCGGCATCAGCCACTTTTTTAGTGATGGGATTCAGTCCATTTCATTTGGCTAAGAAAGGATTGGTTTTATCACTCACGTTTGTGGTGATCATCAGTATTCCTTTAGGGTTCGCGTTTAAGAGTTTGGTGACGGAACAACGAGCAGCCATGGCTTTGAAAGATCTGACCATTGAAGGCGTCGTCTTGAAAGACGTGAGTATTCGAAATGATGATCCGATTTATGTGTCGGTTAAGCTATTATCGGAACATGGATTGAAAAGCGAGCAAATCAACGCGGTGAAAAGTCAAATAGAGACTCGGTTAGGAGAGTCGATTCAGTTAGAAGCCACCACTGCGATTTTGAAGAAATAGGGTTGTGTCTTTTAAGATACCTATAAAAAAACCCGCTTTAAGCGGGTTTTTTATAACGGGCTGTTAAACATTAGCCGTTTAACTTAGCCATCGCATCACGCTTTTTAGCAATAAGGTTTTGAATGATAGGTGTCATCATTAAGTCCATTGCTTCAACCATGTGCTCACCACCACACACTAGAGTTTCTTCGTTTTGAAGGAAAGCTCCAGGGATTTTGGCTTTAACCGCTTCCAAGTCAATGTCTTGGTGACGGACGTGACAGATGATTAATGAATCTTCTGGAGCAGGTCCCATCGGCGCGTCTGGAGACATTGTTGAGAATGGGTCAGACGTATCAATCAACGGCACACGGTGGAAATTGATATGAGTACGGTGGAACTGAGGTACGATGGTTTCAATATAGTCAGGCATTCGCTCAAGGATGACATCACGAACTTGTTCAACTGAATAAGGACGTTCAGATGTATCACGATAGATTTTCTGCATCCACTCGATATTGATTGATGGTGCAACCCCAATCCCTAGGTCAACGTATTGAGCAACATTATGCATCCCTTCCTTAGGTCCGTGATCCATACGTTTTACCATACCGTGAAGACCTTCATAGAACAGTACATCTGTCCCTTCTGGAATGGGTTCCCAAGGCGTGAATTCACCTGAAGAGAAGTTCGTGCCTAGACGAGCGTTATGTTCATCGGCTTCTTCATCACTATGGATGTAGTAACGTTGCTTACCCGTTCCGTTTTCTTTATATTCTTTAAAAAGTGCTTCCAGTTCGGCAAATTCATTTGCATGCTCAGAAAAGTGCGTTAATACTGGTCCGCCGCTTTCTTTGGATGCAGCAACTTTTTCTTTCATTTCTGCACGGTTGTATTTGTGGTAACTATCCCCTTCAACAATCGCAACGTTTAAGTTTTCGCGATCGAAAATTTTTTCTACCGCACGCTTAACAAATGATGTTCCAGCTCCTGAAGAGCCTGTTACTGTGACAATTGGATGTTCTACTGACATATCCGTCTCCTATTGTTTTATAGCCTTCCCAACAGGTTCAGCTATAAACTTAGCCTCATTAAAGAGTGCTAAGTTTTAAAGTTTAAAAATAAATTTGGGGTATTAGAATCGATTTAACTTATTTCTTAAAGTAAATTTTTCGATTATTTTTATTAAATTTTAGCTAGTGATGTGGATTACACATCAATGTTTTCAGCCTTTAACGCATTGGATTCAATGAAGTTTCGTCTTGGTTCAACTTCATCGCCCATTAGCGTTGTAAACACTTGGTCCGCTGCAATGGCATCCGAAATGGTGACTTGTAATAAACGTCTGGCTTCGGCATTCATGGTTGTTTCCCACAACTGTTCAGGGTTCATTTCCCCCAAACCTTTATAGCGCTGGATGCTTTGACCTCGTTTCGCTTCACTGAGCAACCAATCCATTGCTTCCTTAAAGCTTGAAACGTTTTCTTGTTTTTCACCACGTTGGATATAAGCGGTTTCAGACAGCAGCCCTTTCAATTGTTTGGCAACCTTGGCAATGTGGTCATACTCCGCTGCGGCGAAGAAATCTTCATCATAAATCTGAGAAGTTAGGGTGCCATGCTCACGTTGTTGTAAACGAATTTGGAATTGCGTTTCCCCTTGCAAAGCCGGTTCGACTTGAAGCTGATACTCAACTTTTTGAATTTCACCAATCGCTTTTAAACGCGGTAACCCATCGGTAATCCATTTTTCACAGGCATCATAATCGTTCAAGGTTTCAACGTGGATCGGGCTTAAATCCAACATTAATTCCAAGAAAGTCTTGCTGAAACGGCGTGCAAGACGGTCAATGATACGGTTGGTTTGTAAGAAACTTTTCGCTAACGTTTCCAATGCCACCCCTTGAATGGCAGGGGTGTCTTTCGACGTCCATAAAGCGGCTTGGTCTAAAGCGGATTGCAGTAAATAGTTTTCCAACTCTGCATCATCTTTTAAATACGCTTCTTGCTTCCCTTTCTTCACTTTATAAAGAGGCGGTTGAGCGATATAGATGTAACCGCGTTCAATCAGCTCCGGCATTTGACGGTAGAAGAACGTTAATAAAAGCGTTCGAATGTGAGATCCATCTACATCGGCATCCGTCATAATAATAATACGGTGATAACGGAGCTTGTCTGGATTGTATTCTTCATGCCCAATCCCGCATCCTAATGCTGTGATCAAGGTGCCGACTTCAGCCGACGCCAGCATTTTATCAAAGCGGGCTTTTTCAACGTTTAGGATTTTCCCTTTTAACGGCAGAATGGCTTGAGTTCGACGGTCACGCCCTTGTTTTGCAGACCCTCCTGCCGAGTCACCCTCCACTAAGTACAGCTCCGACAATGCAGGGTCTTTTTCTTGGCAGTCGGCTAGTTTTCCAGGCAACCCTGCAATATCTAGCGCGCCTTTGCGGCGTGTCATTTCACGGGCTTTACGAGCCGCTTCACGAGCACGAGCCGCATCAACGATTTTCGCAAAGACAGATTGAGCGTCTTTTGGATTTTCCAGCAAGTATTCGGCAAGCTTTTCATTCATAGCCGTTTCCACGGCCGATTTTACTTCAGACGACACCAGCTTATCTTTGGTCTGTGATGAGAATTTAGGATCCGGCACTTTAACTGAAATCACTGCCGCCAGCCCTTCACGCGCATCGTCGCCCGAGACACTCATTTTATACTTTTTCGTTAGGCCTTCTTTTTCAGCATATTGGTTTAGGGTTCGCGTCAGTGCAGCACGGAAGCCAGATAAATGCGTTCCCCCATCTCTTTGAGGAATGTTGTTGGTGAAGCAAAAAATTGATTCTTGATAGGCTTCAGACCATTGCATGGCGACTTCAACCGTAATGTCGTCCTTCACCGTTGAAAAATAAAAAGCTTCTTGATTGATTGGAGTTTTATTGACGTTAATATAATCAACAAAGGCACGAATGCCGCCTTCAAACTCAAAGACTTCGTGGCGGTCATCGCGTTTATCCAGCAGCTCAATGTGGACACCGGAGTTCAGGAAAGAGAGCTCTCTTAAGCGCTTCAATAAATAATCAAAGCTGAATTCTGTTTGTGTAAACGTTTCTTTACTGGGCAGGAAGCGAATCTCCGTCCCTGTCTCATCGGTGTCAGCAACCGCTTTAAGTGGTTCATCCGGAACACCATGACGATAAGTTTGTTTCCAAATCTGGCCTTCACGTTTAATGGTCAGGTGAAGCTCTTCTGATAAAGCATTAACCACTGAGACCCCAACCCCGTGCAACCCACCGGACACTTTATAGGAGTTGTCATCGAATTTCCCACCGGCATGAAGGACGGTCATAATAACTTCTGCAGCTGAAACCCCTTCTTCTTCATGCAGTCCAACCGGGATACCTCGACCGTTATCCGAGACAGAAACCGAGCCATCAGTATGAATGGTGACGATGACCTTATCACAATGCCCAGCTAGGGCTTCATCTATCCCGTTATCGACTACCTCGAAAACCATGTGATGCAGACCGGTACCGTCATCGGTGTCGCCAATATACATCCCAGGGCGTTTACGAACGGCATCAAGTCCTTTAAGAACCTTAATCGAGGAAGAATCGTATTCTGGTTGGATCGGATTTTCAGCTTCTTGAGTCATAAATGAGTATCTTCAATGTATTATTTTTTAGGGGGTTAGCGTGCAAAATTAGCCAGACAATTTTACCATAATTTGTCTTTTTTTGTAGTAGTTAAAATATGCTGGGAGTCGAGTTTTTAAGTGGTTGAATTTTAAATGAAAATAAATGCATCTTTAATTAGAGAGAAATGTGGATGGCTGGGTCATATCGCTTTTTTAAATCCACGTATATTTGCCTAAAATTTAGCCAGGCCTGACAATGTCGAGCATGATATAAAAGGTTTCACATGAAACGTAAAAGAAAGTCTGTGAGTTAACGGCAAGGCTTTTGTGCGGCGTTTTCAAACATGGCTTTAAAAGCGTCTTGACGCTTTGAAGCCTGGACGTAATCAACCGGTTGCGGTTGAATCAGATAGAGATAATCTCCCAGTGTTAAATCTGATAATTGATAACGGGGCTTCTCTGGGTCGGTGACACGGACAGGACTGATCACAGCAATGTTAAGAGAAGGGTTGAGTCTTTTTAGGGCAGCCACCGTGCCTAAAGATTCATTGCTGTGAAAGGCACCATTCAAGTGAAGTACTTGAGCTTCAGGTGATTGTTTGAGTACTTGGTTGATGCTTTCCGCCATGGTGTTGTCGCGTAAAAGCTGTGCCATGTAACGATTGCTTGGTGGTTTGTCATGGTTATCTTTTGAGTGAGCGCTGCCCATTTGATCGGCTAAAAACTGTTGAAATTTTTCGTTATAAGCGGGTGTGGAGTGAAAAGGGTCTTGAGCGATTAAGCTTCTTTCTGTATGAGATAATTTTTGCAGATAGTCGGTGCCTTGGCGGCCCACACAGCGAACCGTTTGTGCCGGTGCATTTGCGGCGACCACCGGTAAAAATTGCTGTTTAGCGAATTCAATCGTCGGCCGATAACTACCAGCATAGTTCGGCCAGGTTGGCGCTTCTTTAATCAGCGTTTTTTCTCCAATGGTTCCTTCCAGATAATGGTTTAAAATCGGTTGTTGGTCCCGATTAAACTGTTCCAGTGAGAGAATTTGGTTTGGGTGCTGTTGATAAAGTGCGGCCTGTAATTGCGCCTCAAGAAGATGAGAGGCTTGATTACCATGGAACTCACCAATAAAGATGACATCTTTATCTTTGAGTTGCTGCACCAGTTGATTTAAATGGATGGGTGTATTGGAGTGAGTATCAATTAAGCGATAGTCATACAAAGTTTCCAGCGTTGATAAAGGAGGCTCGGCCTGTTCATGATTAGCATGACTGCCCTGCATGGGAGAATGAGCACAGCCTATCAGTAACAGAGCGGTGCTCAAGACGGTTAGAACCCCCCGTACATACACGGAATGCCTCTTATTTAGGGGTGAAACTAAACTTTTGGCCGGCAATGGCAGCTTCATACATTAATCCACCTTTCGCAATGACAAAGGTCGCCATACCTCGGTAGTAATTCGCAGAGGTAGTCGCGTTATTTTGCCCTCCACTGGCAGACGTTCCCGTGCCTTTTGTACCCGCTTCAGCAGAGGCGCCAGCCGTAATGGCGATTGCACTTGCCTGTGCACTGAATTCAAAGTTACCGCTGGTAAATTCATTATAAGCACGTGCATCTTCAAAGAAGATAATTTGGCTGTAGGCTTGACCCCCCAGTTGGAAACCAACCGATGCTTGAGTCATGGTTGTTGTCCCAGTAAATTTATTATGTTGATACACTCGGCCTTCCCCATAAGCGCCCCCTATGAAAAACCCGGCTTTTCCAATGGTTGGAAACACCGCATAGCCATAAGCGGACTTAAAAAAGGCGTTAGGCGCGTCAGCATCTTGAAACATTTTAACCGTGTCACGGTATTCATCCGCCAAAGTGCTGGAGGAGAAAAATGAAAGCACTAACAATAGTGGCAATAATAAACGAGGCATGTAAGCTCCAATGAAAAATGGGTAAATAAAAAATCATTATAAGCCCTTTTAAGTTGTATGTTAACCGTATAGAGCCAGCCTCGGATTTTTTAGTGGGTTTATAAATCCAAAGATTTATTGATGGTACTTTTTTGAAAAAAAGGAAACCGAAGCAGCTCATTGGTCAGGGCAACCGCCAGCAAGATCAACCCGCCACCGATCAAAAGGTTCCAACCAATTTTTTCATCCATGAACCCGTAGCCCCACAGCACGCCGAAAACCGGAATAATGAAAGTGACCGACAAGGCTTTAATCGGTCCTTCTTCTTCGATGATTTTAAAGTAAATCATAAATGCCACACCGGTGGATAATATTCCAAGCGCCAGAGCCCAGACCCAATCCATTGCGATGGGAGGCTGTTGTATTGGAATCAGCAACGCAGCTGGTAGCACTAATAAACTCGCCGCCCAAAGCGTTCCTCGTGCATTATCAAAAGGGGAAATGGCTTGACTGGTTTTCTTTGCGTAAACACTGGCAACGGCATAGCAAGCTGCTCCCCCAAGGCTCGCTAGTAACGGTATCCAATCAATTTTGTCTTGAATTATCAAACCTTCCCAAGACAGCACCACGACGCCAGTAACCCCTAATAAGAGCCCCAGGAAAATACCCGGTGTGAGTTTGGTTTTCAGCCAAAGTATACTGAATAAGGCACCAAAGATCGGTGCAGAGGAATTCAGTACCGCCATTAAAGAGACATCTAGAAATTGTGCTGCATAAGCAAAGAGCGTAAACGGCAAGGCTAAATTAAAAAAACCAATAATGAGATAGTGGGTTTTATGTTCGGATAAGCTTAATCGGCGCTTCATCCACCACGCGATTAGCGTCAAGAGTATTGCAGCAGAGAACACTCGGATTTCAATTAAAATGCCTGCGCCAAAGACCGATGCGCCGAGTTTTAAAAACAAGAAGGAAACGCTCCAAAGCACAGAGAGCAGGATGAGTCGAAATAGATTAATGAAGGACATGGTCTTTTCACGGAACCCAAGGTCTGATTGAAAAAGACGTATTCTGCCTTAAAAATAGCCAGGCCTGGCTATTTTTTGAAACAGAACATTAATAAATGCCCTGTGCGAGGCATGGAAACACTTGGTAGTACAGCCGGGTATGCGGCACGGCCTTTTTGAGGTGAGCCAATATTTCCGGGTAAAAGGTTTCTGTCGTTTGGATATTCAGAATGATCTTTGGCTGGTAACCAGAGACCTTTTCTGAAGTGGTTTCCAAAGACTGTTGCTGATGATAAGACTTGACCTCATGCAGCTGAAAGGACACCGCTGGATTTAGCACCAGCAGTTGATCCGTGAGGTCATGCTGTAGCTTGCAATCAACTAATAGCTGTAAGGTGACGGCAGCCGAAGATTCAGAAGTAGCACTCATGTTTTTGACTCCTGTGATTCAGAAGGAAGGCCTAAGGATTTCAACCCAAAGCGTCGATAAATGATCGGTAAAATCATCAGCGTGAGTAAGGTGGATGTAATCAGTCCACCAATGACCACAATGGCGAGTGGACGTTGGATTTCAGAACCAGCGCCTGTTGCAAACACCAAAGGAAGCAAACCGAGTGCGGCAATTGAAGCCGTCATTAACACTGGACGGAGTCGTCTTAAAGCCCCTTCCACAACCGCTTCCGCAACCGTCAACCCGTTTGCAACCAATTGGTTGAAGTAGCTGATCATCACGACACCGTTCAAGACGGCAATCCCCAATAGAGCGATAAACCCGACCGATGCGGGCACCGATAAATATTCTCCTGTAATCCAAAGCGCCATAATGCCGCCAATCAATGCAAATGGAATATTCACCAATACCATTAACGCTTGAGCGATGGACTGGAAGGTGCTAAACAAGATAATGAAAATCAAAATCAGCGCAATCGGAACCACCACGGCCAGTTTGGCCGCGGCTCTTTGTTGGTTTTCGAATTGTCCGCCCCACTCGAAATAATAGCCAGCAGGGGCATCCATCTCAGCGGCCTGCTTTTTAGCATCTTCAACAAAGCTGACCAAGTCGCGCCCGGTGACATTCGCAAGCACGGTTGAGTAGCGCTTACTTTGTTCACGGCTGACTGAAACCGGACCTGAGACTTCTTCGGCCTCAACCAACTGGCTTAATAACACACTGCGACCATTCTTCAAACTGACCGGCTGTTGCAACATTTCCAGTTTAGAGGTTTTTGTTGCTTCCGGTCCGCGGATAATCAAAGGCGTTTGGCGAATGCCTTCATAAATGGTGCCGATCGGTAAGCCGTCAATTTGTGTGCGAAGGATCTCTTCCACTTCAGAGACCGATAGGCCGAGGCGTCCTGCCATTAAACGATTCACTTTCAGTTTCAAATAACGCAATCCCTCGTTTTTCGGGGTGTAAACATCCACCGCACCGGGGAGTTTTTCCACTCGCTTGACCAGGTCATCCGCCAATGCTGTTAGCTCTTCCTGCGATTCGCCAAAAATTTTAATGGCGATGTCACCACGCGATCCGGTCAACATTTCGTCAACACGCATTTGAATCGGTTGCGTGAAGGCAAAGTTGATGCCAGGGAAAAATTGCTCCATGACACGGCGGATTTCGGCAATAAGCTCTTCTTTGGTTTCCATTCGCCATTCCGATTTCGGTTTCAGAACCATGAACGTATCAGTATCATTCAAGCTCATTGGGTCTAGTCCGAGCTCATCCGAGCCGACGCGCGCAACGATTCGAGTGATTTCTGGTACTTCTTTGAGCAAGCGTTTTTGAATACGCATGTCCATCCGTACCGTTTCTTTTAAACCGATGGATGGAATTTTTTCAACCTGCAGGATGATATTCCCCTCATCCATTTGTGGCATAAAGGTTTTCCCGACCTGAGTATAAACAAAGGCAGCAAAAGTCAGGGCGATGACGGCACCACCAATTACAATCTTGTCGTTTGCTAAACTCCAGTTTAAAGCGGGACGGTAGGCACTGGACAGCTTTCTCACCAACCAGGGTTCTTTATGTGACGGCTTGCCTAAAATAAAGGAAGACAAGGTCGGAATCACCGTTAAAGATAAAATGAGTGAGCTACCCAATGCAAAAATAATGGTCAAGGCAACAGGCACAAACAGTTTCCCTTCCAGCCCTTCCAAGGTCAGTAATGGCAGGAAGACCGTCATGATAATGAGGATGCCCGAGACTACCGGAACCGTCACTTCCTGTAAGGCACGGTAAATCAAATGCAGTTTAGGCAAGTTGGCTTTGTCACGTTCTTGAGTGGTGACGATGTTTTCCACCACCACGACCGCGGCATCGACCAGCATCCCGACGGCTATCGCCAAGCCCCCAAGTGACATCAAGTTAGCAGAAAGCCCATAGAGATTCATGATAATAAAGGTCATCAATGCGGCTAATGGCAGAATCAATGCCACCGTGACGGCCGCTCGAATGTTCCCCAAAAAGACCAGTAAGACCAAAATGACCAACACCACCGCTTCAATCAAAGCTTTGGAAACCGTATAAATGGCTTTATTGACCAGTTCGCTTCGATTGTAGAAAACGCTGAGTGAGATGCCATCAGGCAGGGCTGATTTAAGTCCATCCAGGCGTTGTTGAATGTCTTCCACCACTTTTTTCGCATTGGCGCCGCGCAGTCCGATCACCAAGCCTTGCACGGCTTCGGCTTCGCCGTTTTGAGTGACGGCACCATTACGGTATAGCGAGTCAATTTTAACGGTCGCGAGGTCTTTGACCGTTATCGGCACGTCGTTTTGATAACGGACGACAATTTGTTCAATATCCTGGATGGAAGTGAGGTTGCCTTCTGTTCGAACCAGTAAGACCTCTTCACCTTGATTAAGGCGTCCTGCACCATCATTTTGGTTGTTGTGACGAATCGCGTCCGCAAGAGTGTTGACTGAAATCTGGTAGCTTTGTAACTTGTTAAAATCTGGTTGAACGCTGAATACCTTAACCAACCCACCCATCGCATTGACGTCCGCAACCCCGGGAACCGAGCGTAATGCGGGGCGAATCACCCAATCCAACAACCCCCGTTTTTCCTGATTGTTTAGGGTGTCTCCTTCAACGGTGAACATGAAAATGTCACTTAAAGGGGTTGATAAAGGGGCGAGCCCTCCCATTACCCCAGCGGGTAAATCGACATTCGCCAATCGTTCTGAGACCTGTTGGCGAGCCCAATAGACATCTGTTCCTTCTTTAAAATCAAGCGTAACGATGGCAATGGCATATTTGCCTAATGAACGCAGGCTGACTTGATTCGGAATGCCGAGTAATTCTAACTCTAACGGGTTAATGACACGCTGTTCCACCTCACTGGGGGTCATCCCCGGAGCTTTAAAGATGACTTTGACCTGAACGGGTGAAACATCTGGAAATGCATCAATCGGCGTTTTTTGAAACGCCATCCACCCTCCGGAGACAATGCCGAAAATTACTAGCACCACTAGCATGCGTTGCGTTAAGAAAAACTGAATCATTCGACTCATACTATTCACCCCCTTCCGAGGAAACGTCTAACAGGGCTTTGACGGCAGACGTGCTGCTGACAATGACCTGTGCATTTTGTGGTAACGGTTGAGCGGTTTTGAAGAACATCTGTGTCTGGGTGAAATTCAGTACCTCGACTGGGATGACTTGAATTTGTTCCGCCTGCTGAATATAAATCACATCCTGATTGTCGTACTGACTAATCGCATTACGGTTGACCTGATAAAGATAATCGCCATCTTGCTGCTCGAAAATGAAATGTAGTTGAACCATCTGTCCAGGACGCAAGCTGTGATCCTGGTTGGCGAATTCGATATGAACGTTCACCGTTTGTGTCATCGGATCAGCGAATCCTGGAATGTATTCGATTTTACCTTTCACTTGAGGGGTGACCAATTGTGCTGTTTGCTCCATCATCAGCTGCTGCGCTGTATGTAATGGAATTTTTGCTTCAACCACAATGGGGGTGATTTGTGCCACTGAAATAATAGGCTGGTTCGTGCTTAAACGTTGCCCGCTTCGAATTTGTAAATTGTAGAGTTCACCTTCTACAGGGGAACGGATTTGAATGATGGCAGGTTGAAGACGGCTTGTTTTTTCCAACTGAGTAATTGCCGTGTCGGCCATGCCCAACAAAGCAAGATCTTGTCGTTGTTGGAATTTTATTTGTTGATATTTTTTCAAGCTGGCTTCCGCTTGTTGATATTTTTTGGTAGAAACCACGCCGGTTTGAGACAGCTTTTTGGCTCGGTTCAAATCAGCTTGCGCGGCTTTTAAATCCGATAAGGTATTCAAAAAATTCTTTTGGGCGTTGAGTAATTCCGGGCTTTGGAGTTCTGCGATGATTTCCCCTTTTTTAACCGGGCCGTGAATACGAATGACTTTAGTCACCATGCCAGATAAAGGCGAAGTCACCAGAAACGTTTGGTTCGGTGGCAGAATCGTTTCCCCTGGGTAGCTTCTTCCTGGAAAAGAAGAAAGGGCTTTTACGGGGGCGGTTTGAATGCCTAAGAAGGCCTGTTTTTCTGGCGCCAAGGTCAAGGAGTCGGCAGCATGCAGTTGCCAAGGCATCATCAAGCTGGTCACCCACAATAAAGTGTGCAGAAAAGTGGTTGAGGACAGATTTAAAAACTTCATTTTAGGCTCACTCCTAAGGCTTGATTCAGGTTAGAAATCGCCTCTAAGCGATTCAATTTGGCTAATTTAAAATTCAACTTATCTTCAAAATATTGCTGTTTCATCAACAGCAGGTTTTGAATAGAAGTCTCTCCTTTCTGATAGGCCATTTTGGCTAACTTCATGGCTTCCACCGATAAGGTGTTTTGTTGTTTTGATAAACGTTCTGATTTTTGGGCAGCAATCCAAGCTTCTTTCGCTTGAATTAGATTCAGTTGCAATTGTTGTTTTGCTCGGTTTTGGGCAATTTGACGTTGAGACACCGCTTGGCGTTGCTCTGCAATACGTGAAGGTGCTGTTGGGTCGACGCCAATAGGAAAGCTGACTTCTGCAATTAAAATGCTGTTGTCCGCAGTTTGTTTATCCCGTTCATTTTTCGCCCCCACATACACACTGGGGTTGCCACGTTGACTGGCTTTGGCCAATTCAAGCTTAGCTTGCTCGGCTTGAACTTGTGCTTGTAGCACTTTGTAATCCGGGTGTTGTTCCAGCGTGATGGTTTGCGACTCTAACGTTTCAGCCAAAGGAGAGGGTAGCTCGGTCTGTTGCGTCCATTGAGCATAGTGTTGCAAGGCGACTTGATAAGCGGCTTCTTTTTGAGCCACATTTTTTTGCGATTTAAATAACGCTTTTTGCGCCAGAAGCAAATCAAATTTTGGGCTTTCTCCGGCATCGACTTTTTGCGTGACTAATGCCACCAGTGCTTGACTTTGTTTTAAATCTTTATGAGCAAACTTAAGACGAATTTCGGCTTTTTTCGTTTGCCAGACCAATTGACGAAGTTGTTTGGAAGCCATGAGTTGGATTTGTTGTCGACCGACTTGGTTTAAGGATTGATAAGCCTCTCCGATGTGTTGACGGCTTCCTGATTGGCCGGGTAACCAAATTGGAAAGCGAGCGCCTCCTTCCCAGGATTCAAATCCTTGATTACCCGTTATGGAATCATTTTCATGCTTTAAATTCAGTGCAACGTCACCGGCAATCCAACTGTCGGCCGCGGATTGGTTAGCGCTAGACAATGCTTGGAAATCCACCAATTCCTGTTTTTGTGGCAATTGGTTGATGACCTTGGGCAGCAAGTCACTGTAAGTCACCGCCCAAACATTTGCACTTAAGGTGCATGCGCTTAAAAAGACCAGAGTAGCTTTCATTTAAAAGACCCTATGATTGATTGAATAAAGGTATCTTAAAGGATGAAACTGAATTGAAGCTGAAAAAAGTCATAAAAAAATAGCCAGGCCTGGTTATTTTTACAAAAATAACCTTTTAAAGGGTTAAGGTTACTTTTAAACCGCCTTTTTCGGAATTTCCAAATTGTAAGTCAATCGCATAGGCTTTAGCTGTTTGCTGCACAATGGAAAGCCCAATACCATGCCCGGCAATTGATTCATCTAATCTGTGTCCGCGTGTTTGAATTTCGGCAACTTTCTCGGAAGGCACCCCTGAGCCGTCATCTTCAATAATAATGACCGTTTTTGTTTTTCCGGTTGCTTCATCTAAAAGTCGTGTAAAAGTCAGGAATAGCTGGCTTTGCCCAAACTTGGCGGCATTATCCAGCAAGTTTCCTAGAAGTTCATAAGCATCTTCTTTTTCAATTGGCAAGGTATCGGGCGTATCGGGCGATTTTTGTAGATGAAGCTTTTTATCGGGGTACAACTGTTGAATTGACTGTGTCAGGTCTGGCAAGTCATCTAGCATTGAGAAAGGTTTTACCGAGGGGTTGCTGGCTGCTAGCCGTGCTTTCTTGAGTTCACTTTCAATACGGTTATGAATTTTTTGGGCTTGTTGTTTTAATGTCTTTTGTAGCTCTGGATGGTCTTTCATAGCCACATCATCCAGCAACTGGTAAATCATATTCAGTGGAGTTTTCAGACTGTGTGCTAAATTCGCATTCGACTGGCGTGATTGCTGCAATTGGTGACTGGCGCTGAGCATCGCTTGATTCAGATTTTCAATCAATTCGCTGACTTCGGTGGGATAGTCTTCCACCTTCAACTGAGAAGCATCCCCTTTGTGTAAGTTTTTCAGTGCTTGATGAATGGGGTCCAGTTGTTTAAAGCCTTTTCTCAATAAAGTCTTTTGTCCCCAGTAAAGCAGTAACAGTGTCATGAGAGCAAAAATTCCAATCAATATATCGAATATTTGAAGCGTTCGTTGGATCGGACTATGGTCTTCTGCCACATATAATGTTATGGGCTGTTGCTGATAAGTAGTCTGAAAACGTCGAACAAGGATTGTTCCTTCAACCGGCCCTTTGGTCTCATAATGACTGATTGTCTCAGTGCTGTTTTTAAGGAATAAAGGGTAATCTTGTAACGAATGTGATTTTAAAGTGTGATGGCCTAACTGAATGACGAAATAATGCCCGGAAAGGGGTTGAGCGTATATCGGATTGATGGCGTCATAATCAATGTCTGGCAAATCTTGTCCCGTTGACGCACGGTTGAGGTGTTTTTCAATCGACACCGTATCATGTTGCAGGCGAGTTAAAATATAGTCTTCCGTGAGGTGATGAATGGTAAAGACCGAGATCCACCAAAACACAAAAAACACCAGCAAAATACTGATGGAAAGTGACCAGTTAAGTTGTTTTTCTATCGACTTCATGCAGAAGGTTCTCCAACCAAACGATAGCCTTGGCCGCGTAAGGTTTCAATGGCAGTTTTCCCCATATATTGGCGCAGTTTTCGAATATAGACTTCAATTAAGTTGCTGTCTCTTTCGTGGTGCTGATCACCTAAGCGCTGCATTAAGATTTCTTTAGAGAAGACTCGGTTAGGGTTTGATAAGAACAGCTTGGCCAGCGTAAACTCAGTTTTAGTTAAAGAAAAATGCTGTTCTTTTACTTTGAGCTCTCGGGAGTCCAGATCCAGTTCATACTCTTGAAATCGTAAGCACTGGGGTTGAGATTGGGCAGGTCGTTTTAACAGTACTTCAATGCGGGCAATCAACTCTTCAAAGTGAAAGGGTTTCCCTAAATAGTCATCAGCGCCTTTTTTTAAGCCTTCTACACGCTCTTGCCAAGTGTTTCGGGCTGTTAAAATCAGAACCGGAGTTGTGTTCTGGTCAGCTCGAATTTCTTCCAAGACCTGAAGCCCAGATTTTTTGGGAAGCCCTAAATCTAGAATAATCAGGTCGTATTCATATTCATTGGTTAGATAAAGTGCTTCTTCGCCATCCATCGCAGTGTCTAAGATGTAATCTTGTTGGTTTAAATTTTTTTTGAGATTTTCGACCAGTAAGGCTTCATCTTCAACGAGTAATATCTTAGTCATAACCGTTTTGGGTGGCAAATAGAAAGGTTAAGCGTATTTTAAATCAGTCATGACGTCAATCTTTCTTAAGAAACAGCGTTCAAAAATTGCCAGGCCTGGCTCAGTGTTGTTCAGTGAGCTTGCCTTTTTGAATGTGCCAGATTTTGGCATTTTCTGGGTTTAGAACCGGAATTAAATCTTGTGCGGTACTGGTCAAGATATGTTGAATGTCCAGTAAGTTAAGTAGCTTCAATAAAGTCTCACGATGCTTTGCATCCAACTCCGCAGGTAAATCATCAATGAGCATAATTACGGGTTGTTGACTGTGTTGTTGGAACAAGGTGGCTTGCGCTAATAACAAGGCACAGACAAACAATTTTTGCTGCCCTCGTGATAAAGTCATTAACGCTTCTTGGCCGTTGAAGCGGAACTTGATATCAGCTCTATGACTGCCATATTGGGTATGGCCCTGTAAAGTGTCTTTGGCAAAATTGTCTGCCAGAAGTTGACGATAGCTTTCTGCTGTCTTTGGCCAACCGGGTCGATAATGGCATTCCGGGCTCACGGTGATTTCGGGCATTAATGCTTGGCAAAACTCGACAAGATAAGGTGTGAGTCGAGTGATATAGTCGGCTCGAATAACATCAATTTTTTCGGCGGCTTCAACCAGTTGAGCATCCCATAGTTGAATTTGCGGTGCAGGCAGTCTTTTTTTCAGCGCGTGATTTCGTTGTTTAAGGGCTCTTTGATAGTGGCGCCATACATGAATGAAATCGGCATGATGATGGAAACAGCCCCAGTCCATGAACTGGCGCCTTGCTTTTGGTCCTTCTTCCAGTAAACGATGGCTTTCGGGGGTGAGTAACTGAACCGGTAGTTTTGCTGACATATCTGCTTGTGTTTTCGCCGGTTCACCATCAATTTTCATGGTCACTTTGTCGGTAGCTCTTGCCAACCCAATTTTGTGAGTTCGACCCGCTTCAGTCAGCGTACAGAATACGACCATTTCGGTTTGGCCTTGTTGAATGAGCTGTTGCGGTTTTGCGGTTCGGAAAGAGCGACCGGAAGCCAGTGTCCAGATTGCTTCAATCAGTGCCGTTTTTCCAGCCGCATTGTCACCGACAATCAAATTTAAGCCGTCGCTGAAAGTTAAGGAAGCCTGTTCAATGTTACGAAAGTGTTGTAGCTGGAACTGAAGGATTTTAGACAAATCGGGTGCTCGAAGTGCGAACTAAATTAAAAAAGACAGCGAAACTGAAGACACACCCTTTTCACCTTTATATGTGTGATAAAGGGTGTGGAATGGATTTCTACAGACGCATTGGCATGATGACATGCTGGCAATGACAGGTTTCATTTTGGGTATCGACCATGCAACTGCTGTTGGCATCTTTCATATAAAGTGTCACCGCTTCTTCATGCATCGAGTTCAATACATCCAGCAGGTAGTTGACGTTAAAACCGATTTCCATTTCCGTGCCGTTATAATCAATCGCCATGTCTTCATGAGATTCATCCTGATCGGAGTTTTGAGCGTGCACCGCCAATAGGTTTTGGCTCAAGGCCAAACGGATTCCTTTAAATTTATCATTCGATAAAATCGCCGCACGCTGCAAGAGACTACGAAGTAATTCTCTATCTGTTTGGACCAGTTGGTCATTATGTTGTGGCAAGACGCGGTTGAAATCGGGAAAACGTCCATCCACTAGCTTACAGGTGAATACGGTTTCTTCAAATTGTACGGTCAGATAATTCTTAGCGAGCGAGAAAGCAATCAAATTGTCATCATCGCCAATCAACTTTTGAAGCTCTAAGACCCCTTTTCGAGGCAAAATAGCCTGAGTGGATGTCAGCCCTTCGGTTTCAAGCAATGTCGAACAGGTTGAAAGGCGGTGTCCATCTGTTGCGACCACTCGCAATGTTTGGTTGCTGATGTCAAACAACATACCGTTCAGATAAAAACGTACATCTTGGCTGGCCATCGCAAAAGCAGTATTGTGAATGATTTGTTTTAGCTGATTTTGTGCCATTGAAAATGACAGTTCGGTTTGTGTCAAATCAATGGTTGGGAAGTCATCTGCTGGCAGGGTTGAGAGTTTAAAGCGAGAGCGCCCGGCAGATAACTGGCAGCGCATTTCATCAAATTCCAGCAAAATGGTCAGGCCATCCGGTAACGAACGAACAATACTGATCAATTTCACCGCCGGTAAGGTGACGCTGAAATCTCCATCGCTGCTTTCCAACTCAGTCGATGCTCGTGTTTCAATTTCCAAATCCGAAGCAGTGACCGTTAAAGTGTTTTGGTTCACTTGGAACAGTATATTGGCCAAAATCGGCATGGTTTGACGTTTCTCGACTACCCCTCCGACTGTTTGTAACACTTTTAACAGATTCTCACGAGAAAGACTGATTTTCATCTCAATACCTTTAAATATTCTTTTTTGCTATGAAATTTTATGTTGGCTTTAATTATGCCAACATTTCCGACAATTATGTATAGAAACCTTTGAAAAATTTAAAATAAATTCGGTTCATCAACATGACGTTTGCATAAAACTTTTGTTTCGAGAGTTTCATGACTCGTAATCAAATTAATTCGTAATAATTCTAATCAAACTATTAAAGTCTTCTTCAATACGATGGTCGGTTTCTTTGAGTTCGTTTATTTTGCGCACGGCATGCAACACTGTGGTGTGATCACGACCGCCAAAAGCATCGCCGATTTCAGGTAAGCTATGACTGGTCAACTCTTTAGAAATGGCCATCGACATCTGTCTTGGACGAGCAATATTACGAGTTCTTCTCTTAGAAAGCAGGTCAGCCACTCGGATTTTGTAATAATCGGCGACGGTTTTTTGGATATTTTCCAAGGTGACCATTTTTTGTTGCAGTGCCAGTAAGTCTTTTAAAGCATCTTTCGCCAAATCAACCGTGACCAATTGTTGGGTAAACTGCGCAAATGCGCCCACACGTTTTAAGGCACCTTCCAGATCACGAACATTACCGCGTAGTCGTTTGGCGATGAAAAACGCGACTTCATCCGGCAGTAAGAAACCGAACTCAGCCGCTTTTTTCATTAAGATAGCCACACGCATTTCAAATTCAGGCGGTTCAACGGCAATGGTTAATCCCCAACCGAAACGCGACTTCAACCGATCTTCCAGACCATCCACTTCCTTTGGAAACCGATCACTGGTTAAGATAACTTGTTTGTTGCCTTCCAATAAGGTGTTGAAAGTGTGGAAGAACTCTTCCTGCGATTGTTCTTTTTTGGCAAAGAACTGAATGTCATCGATTAATAGCGCATCTAAAGAGCGGTAGAAGCGTTTGAATTCATCAATTTTATTATGACGGAGCGCATTGACCATATCAGCGACGAAGCGCTCTGAGTGAAGGTACACCACGCGAGCATTTGGATCACGACGCATCAATTCGTTCCCGATGGCATGCATTAAATGCGTTTTACCTAGCCCGACGCCGCCATAAATAAAGAATGGGTTATAACTGCCACCTGGGTTATCTGCTACTTGTCGTGCCGCCGCTGCTGCAAGCTGGTTGGCCTTCCCTTCGACAAAGGTATCAAAAGTGAAATTGGTGTTTAGATTGTGTTTAATGGTTTTTTTAGACGGGCTGTCCGATTTTTTCTTCGTCGCGCTTGAAGCGGCTTTTTCTGCGGCTTCTCTCTCAGCTTTGGTTTCTCTTAACGGCTGAGGTACCGACGTGTTTTCAGGTTCATTGAAGCTTTCGATGGCGTATTCACCCACTTCTAGCGTCACTTCTGGCGTGTTTACGGGTGCGACGAGGTAAACCGCCTGCTTGATTTGCGAAAGCAGTTTTTTGTTTACCCAGTCTAAGATAAACCCAGACGGTGCGATAAGACGTAAAGTGTTATTTTCTTCTACAGCTTCTAACGGACGAATCCAGGTAGAAAATTGCTGATCGTTCAAAACAGCTTCTAGTTGTTTAAGGACTTGTGGCCAAAGCGTTGTTGTCAA